>NZ_PCQC01000030.1:0-54527 GCF_002979955.1 Pseudomonas sp. MYb2 | reverse complement strand
AGCAGCCTCATTTGCTGTCAAGTGATTATTTTCAGAAGCTTTCGAAGAATTCTTCAACAACTTCAACCACTTGCGCTTCAGATCTCTCTGCAGCGGGAGGCGAATTCTACAGCGTTACACGCTGCTGTCAACACCTCTTTTTCAACTTCCTTTTGGCTTCGATGAACTGAAGCAACCTGCTGCCGAAACCTACATAACTCATTGAATCTCAAGGAGTTTTCCGTTTCGACTGCGCCGGAAGTGGGGCGAATTATAGACGTCTGGGATCTGCCGTCAACCGTTAATTTCGCTTTTCTTGCAAAACCTGCTTTTTAGTCGGTAAACGCGGGATCCGACGCATGACTGGGGGAATACGCAGCACCAGAAGCACCGCACCTATAAAGGCATAGATTGCCCACTCCTCAAGATCGGCGCGCACGATCCACAACATATGCAGCAAACCCAGGCCCAAAATCACGTACACCAGCCGATGCAACTTCTTCCAGCGCGAACCCAAACGACGTTGACTGTAGCGATTGGACGTGACCGCCAACGCCAGCAATCCGAGAAACCCCAACGCCCCTACTATTATGTACGGCCGCTTGCGCAACTCGACCGCCAGTTGCGACCAGTCGAAACCCAGAATAAATGCCATATAGCTGCACAGATGCAGAACCACGTAGGCAAAACACCAAAGCCCCAATTGCCGGCGCACAGCAATCCACCCGGCCCACCCGGTAAGTTTTTGCAGAGGCGTCATGCTCAGGGTGATCAACAGCAGTACCAGCGTCCCCAACCCCAGTCGATCCACCAACACCTTGCCGGGATCCGGTCCAAGCAAATCTTCAAGCGCCTGATACAACCACAGCATCGGCCAGACAGCCGCCGCAATGAAAACGCCTATACGCCAGAACGGAAAGCGCATCAGTAGTTCTTCCGCAGATCGAGCCCTGTATATAAAGAAGCGACCTCATCCGAATAGCCGTTGAACATTTGCGTATCACGCACATTTGGCTTGAACAGACTGTTCGGCAGACGCCGCTCGCGCGCCTGCGTCCAGCGTGGGTGATCAACCGTCGGGTTCACATTCGCATAGAAGCCGTATTCATCTGCCGCGATGCTTTGCCAGGTTGTCTTCGGCTGCTCGCTGACCAGACTGATACGCACAATGGATTTGACGCTCTTGAAGCCATACTTCCACGGCACGACCAAGCGCAGCGGCGCGCCATTCTGATTCGGCAGCTCGCGGCCATACATGCCTACCGCCAGAATCGCCAAGGGATTCATCGCCTCATCCAGTCGCAGACCTTCTACATAAGGCCAATCGATCAAGGCAAAGCCAGAACGCTGGCCAGGCATGCTCTTGGGATCCTGCAAGGTTTCAAACCGGATGTATTTTGCATTGGACGTTGGCTCGACCTGCTTTAGCAACGCCGAAATCGGAAAGCCGATCCAGGGAATAACCATCGACCACGCCTCGACACAACGCAGGCGATAGATACGCTCCTCCAACTGGTACGGTTTCATGAAATCTTCCAGCGCATAACGCCCCGGCTTACCCACCTCCCCGTCGATCACTACGCTCCATGGTTCGGTTTTCAGCGAGCCAGCATTCGCCGCCGGATCACCCTTGTCGGTTCCGAACTCATAGAAGTTGTTGTAATGGGTGGCGTCTTTATAAGGCGTGATAGCCTCATCCTTGACGTTGACCGCCCCCCATTTAGTAGAGGACAGCTTGTCGTTAAACCAGGCAGGTGCCTTGCCCGGCTCGACATCGGCGTACCGAGCGGCATCGTCGGCACTGGCCCAGCGCGGCAGGCTACTGACGGCGATACCGGCAGCAGTGGCCCCCAATAATTGGCGGCGAGAGAGATAAATGGCTTCAGGCGTGACATCCGACTCATGGCAGTCGGACGCTTTGGGGACTTTGATCAACATGGCAACTCCGCAGCTTTGGAGGACTGATGCACCCATAGACTGCGGAGTATGCGGGAAATTACATCACTCGGCTTTTTTGTGCCGACGAAGATGCAACAGGTACTGCACCGGGCCAGAAGCCGCGTAAGCGAGGAACACCAGCAGCAGAATGCGCGGCGGATCGCTGAACACCACAGCGAACACCAACACCACCGCAAGAATCGCCACAAACGGCACGCGCCCCTTCAGGTCCAGCTCCTTGAAGCTGTTGTACTTGATGTTGCTGACCATCAGCATGCCGGCCGCCGCAACCATCAGTGCGACCAGGAATGACATCTTCGAACCCTGAATGCCGTAATCGCTGAACGCCCAGACAATACCCGCAACCACACCGGCTGCTGCCGGACTGGCCAGACCGATGAAATAGCGCTTGTCAGCCGTCCCCACCTGAGTATTGAAGCGCGCCAGACGCAACGCCGCGCCCGCTACATAGATGAAGGCGACCATCCAGCCAACCTTGCCCATGTCGCCCAACGCCCAGCCGAACGCCAGCAGCGCTGGGGCAACACCGAACGCGACCATGTCCGACAGCGAGTCGTACTCGGCGCCGAAGGCACTTTGCGTGTTGGTCATGCGCGCCACGCGACCGTCGAGACCGTCGAGCACCATGGCGACGAAGATCGCGATCGCGGCGAACGCGAAATACTTGCTCGCATTGGCCGAGTCGCCAGCGCTTAGAGCAGCCTGGGCGCTCATCGAGTTGATGATGGAGTAAAACCCTGCGAACAGGTTCGCAGTGGTGAACAGATTCGGCAGCAGATAGATACCACGATGCCGGACTTTACGACCTTCTGCGTCGTGCCCTTCTTCGATGTGTTCATCGATGGGCAGCAGGCTTTCGGCGTCAGAAGCCTTGTTCGGCTCTTCGGGACGTTCGCTCATGGACATTACCTTGCAACGGTTTGGAGAAATTTCGACAGGTGCTTGAGGACGACAGTTCGGCCACAAACGCTGCAGCTTTATACCAGAACCACCGGCTCAAACGAAAAAACGCGGCCGAGGCCGCGTTTTCCGTACAAGAATGACGACTTAGTTTTTGGCTTTGTCGACGATCTTGTTGGCACCGATCCACGGCATCATGGAGCGCAGTTGCTCACCGATGACTTCGATGCCGTGAGCGGCGTTGTTACGACGCTTGGCGGTCATCGAAGGGTAGCCGGTTGCGCCTTCGCTGATGAACATTTTGGCGTATTCGCCGTCCTGAATACGTTTCAGAGCGTTGCGCATGGCCTGACGGGACTCGGCGTTGATCACTTCCGGGCCAGTCACGTACTCGCCGTATTCGGCGTTGTTGGAGATCGAATAGTTCATGTTGGCGATACCGCCTTCGTACATGAGGTCAACGATCAGTTTCAGTTCGTGCAGGCATTCGAAGTAGGCCATTTCCGGCGCGTAGCCAGCTTCAACCAGGGTTTCGAAACCGGCTTTGACCAGTTCAACGGTACCGCCGCACAGAACGGCTTGTTCGCCGAACAGGTCGGTTTCGGTCTCGTCCTTGAAGGTGGTTTCGATGATGCCGGTACGACCGCCACCAACGCCAGCAGCGTAGGACAGTGCAACGTTTTTGGCGTTGCCCGAGGCGTCCTGGTAGATCGCGATCAGGTCAGGGATACCACCGCCCTTCACGAACTCGGAACGCACGGTGTGGCCCGGAGCTTTCGGCGCGATCATGATCACGTCGAGGTCGGCACGCGGAACAACCTGGTTGTAGTGGATCGCGAAGCCGTGGGAGAAGGCCAGGGTGGCGCCTTTCTTGATGTTCGGCTCGATTTCGTTCTTGTACAGCGAGGACTGGAACTCGTCCGGGGTCAGGATCATGACCAGGTCGGCAGCCGCAACAGCGGAAGCAACGTCGGTCACTTTCAGGCCGTGAGCTTCAGCTTTGGCAACAGTGGCCGAACCTTTACGCAGACCAACGGTAACGTCGACACCGGAATCTTTCAGGTTGCACGCTTGGGCGTGGCCCTGGGAACCGTAACCGATGATGGCAACTTTCTTGCCCTGGATGATCGACAGGTCGCAGTCTTTATCGTAGAAAACTTTCATGAATTTCCCCTATATATCCAGGCCGTTCAGGCCATTCGCTAATTTGGTTTAGATGCTGAGTACTTTGTCGCCGCGGGCAATGCCGGTCACGCCGCTACGGACGGTTTCCAGAATCGATGCGGTGCCGATGGACTGAATGAAGCTGTCGAGCTTGTCGCTGGTACCGGTCAATTGAACGGTATACACGCTGGCACTGACGTCGACGATCTGTCCACGGTAAATATCGGTGGTGCGTTTGATCTCGGCGCGCTGGGCGCCAGTGGCCTTGACCTTGACCAACATCAGTTCGCGCTCGATGTGAGCACTTTCCGACAGGTCCACCAGCTTGACCACTTCGATCAGCTTGTTCAGGTTTTTGGTGATCTGCTCGATGACTTCATCGTGGCCCACGGTGGTCAGCGTCAGACGCGACAGGGTCGGGTCTTCGGTCGGGGCCACGGTCAGGCTTTCGATGTTGTAGTTGCGCTGCGAGAACAGGCCGACTACGCGAGACAAAGCGCCGGGTTCGTTTTCCAGAAGCAAGGAAATAATGTGCCGCATGATTAAGTACGCTCCGTCTTGCTCAGCCACATATCGCGCATCGAGCCGTCTTTGATCTGCATCGGATAGACGTGCTCGCTGGTGTCGACCGAAACGTCGATGATCACCAGGCGATCCTTCATGGCGAACGCTTCTGCCATCTTCGACTTCAAATCTTTCGATTCGGTGATGCGTACGCCGACGTGGCCGTAGGCTTCAGCCAGCTTGACGAAGTCAGGCAGCGATTCCATGTAGGAGTGCGAGTGACGGCTGCCGTAGCTCATGTCTTGCCACTGACGAACCATCCCCAGAACACCGTTGTTCAGGATGACGATTTTCACCGGCAAGCCATATTGCAGGCAGGTCGACAGTTCCTGGATGTTCATCTGGATGCTGCCTTCGCCGGTCACGCAGGCAACGTCGTCATCCGGGAAGCTCAACTTGATGCCCATGGCCGCCGGGAAACCGAAGCCCATGGTGCCCAGACCGCCGGAGTTGATCCAGCGATTCGGCTTGTTGAACGTGTAGTACTGCGCCGCGAACATCTGGTGCTGGCCCACGTCGGAGGTGATAAAGGCATCGCCCTTGGTCACTTCGCAGAGGGTTTCGATCACGGTTTGCGGCTTGATCAGGCTGCCGTCGCCCTTTTCGTAAGGGAACAGGCCGCGATCACCACGCCATTCATCAACCTGCTTCCACCAACTGGCCACGGACTCCTTGTTCGGGGTCTCGCCGATTTCCTTGAGGATCGCGACCATTTCGGTCAGGACGCTCTCGACCGGACCCACGATTGGCACGTCGGCCTTGATGGTCTTGGAAATCGAAGCCGGATCGATGTCGATATGGATGATCTTGGCATTCGGGCAGAACTTCGCCGGGCCGTTGATCACGCGATCGTCGAAACGCGCGCCGACCGCCAGGATCACGTCAGCGTGATGCATCGCCAGGTTGGCGGTGTAACTGCCGTGCATGCCGAGCATGCCGATGAACTGACGATCAGTGCCTGGGAAACCACCCAGGCCCATCAAGGTGTTGGTCACGGGCAGGTTGAGCATTTTTGCCAGTTCGGTCAGCGGTGCGGAACCGTTGCCGAGGATGACGCCGCCACCCGAATAGAGCACTGGGCGTTTGGCCGCCAGGAGCATTTCTGCCGCCTTGCGGATTTGCCCGGAGTGACCGCGAACGGCCGGGCTGTAGGAGCGCAGCTTGGCTTTTTTCGGGAAGACGTATTCGAACTTCTCAGCCGGGTTGGTCATGTCTTTCGGGATGTCGACCACGACCGGGCCCGGACGACCGGATTGCGCCAGGTAGAAGGCCTTCTTCATGACTTCCGGGATTTCCGAAGCGTGCTTGATCATGAAGCTGTGCTTCACGATCGGCCGGGAGATACCGATCATGTCGGTTTCCTGGAACGCGTCGGTGCCGACCATGGTGCTTGGCACCTGACCGGAAATGATCACCATTGGAATCGAATCCATATAGGCCGTGGCGATACCGGTGATGGCGTTTGTGGCGCCTGGACCGGACGTCACCAATACCACGCCGGCTTTACCGGTGGCACGGGCGTAGCCGTCAGCCATATGGGTCGCCGCTTGTTCGTGACGAACCAGGATGTGATTCACTTCCGGTTCTTTGAACAGGGCATCGTAAACATGCAGGAGAGCACCACCCGGGTACCCGTAGATATATTTGACGCCTTCGTCACGCAAAAAGCGGACAAGCATCTCACCGCCAGATAAAAGCTCCACGTTGTTCACCTCTAAAACGCCAGAATACCGTCCACAAAAAAGGGGCGGGTCTTAATAGGTTTACTTCTCGGCAGAGCATGAGCGACGGTGGTCGCCGACTACGTCAGCACTGACTGAGCAAGTATTGGGATCGTCCCAGTGTTGCGGGCCTTTCCCACCCAGCGCGAGGTAACGCGTTGCGGGTGTAACAGGTCGGCGCGGATGTGCGCCTCATGATCTACCGAGTGGGTCTGCTTCTGGCAGTCCCTCTACAGCGGACTTTGGATTCTTCTGTTTCGCCCTCTCCAAGTCAAGTCGTCTGTGTGGTTAATTGTGGGTAAGCACATGAGAACGCAAGAAAAAACCTGAAAACCGCTACTCTGTTAGTGTCAATTGCGCACTTTTGCCAAGGATTCAGCATGCGAACGCTCCTCCTTACTCTGCTGATCGGCCTCAGCCCGTGGTGTATGGCCGCTCAAATCTACAAATGGGTCGACGCTCAAGGGGTGACCCATTTTGATGCGCAGCCGCCACCGGGTCAGCCGTCGACGACCTTGCAGACGCCCTCTTCGCCTCCACCGAAACCGGCGGCAATGCCGGGCAGTGGGGCACTCGGCGATCAAAAGGCTATCGACGACAAGGTCAAGAAACAGATCGCCGATCAGCAGATGCAGCTCAAGCAGTTTTGCGAGCAGGCACGCACGAACCTGGCGCAATTGCAGAACAACCCGCGGTTAAGGGAGGAAGTGGAGGGACAGTTGCGCCGGCTGGACGATGCGCAGCGGCAGGAGCGCATCGTGGAAGCGCAGAAACAAATCGCACAGAATTGCGAGTAGACACCTGTAGGAGCTGCCGCAGGCTGCGATCTGTTGATCTTGCTTTAAAAACAGGATCAAAAGATCGCAGCCTACGGCAGCTCCTACAGTTATCCGGTGTCCGCCGTAAAAAGGATTGAGGCGGTGCCAGCCCGGAAAGGATCGGTTTAGCGCGAGGCAGTGATCAGCAGGTCAAACTCTTTGAGCAGCACCTGCAACTGACGATCCTTGCCACCCAGGTTGCGCTGGGCGAAGACCATTTCGGCCATTTCCTGAATGCCTGAGGCATTCGGCAACGGCAGATCCTGCTCAAGAATCATCTTCATGCGCGGCAGGAAGATCCATTGCAGCCACTGTTCGAAGTCCAGCGTGTCGACCGAAAACGGCTCGACACTGCTCAGCGCTTCCGCCGACGGCTGAACTTCGTCCCACCAGCCTTGAGTGCGCAGTTCTCGCTCGATCAGTAGCAACTGGTCGGCGATTTTCGGGAAACGAGCATCCATCACAGCGAGACCTTGGCCTTCTGTCGGGCCAAAGTGGCGCCGGCGGAATCGCCTTGCTTCTCGCGGGCTTGGGCGATGACTTCCCACAGATTGGCCTGCAGGTCCGGGCGACCGCTGGCCATGGTCAGCGCACGGCGAGCGAATTGCTCGGCTTGCGGCGCGTCACCTTGAGCCATGCGCACCTGCGCCAGACGATAAAGCACTTGCGGCTCACGCGGAGCGACACGCTGTGCACGCTCCAGGCTGGAAGACGCTCCATTGAGATCGCCTCCGGCCTGTTGCTGCTGAGCGGTGGTCAGCAAGGCGAGTACCGGACCGTCCAACTGCTCGTCCGCCGACAAGCCACCGCCGCTGCTGGCGGATGGAATACCGCTCGGCGTCGAAGGCATGCTATAGCTGCCGGAATTGACCGGCGCCGACTCAACCGGCGAAGGCGTGTAAGGCCCCGACGTGATACCACCGGACGCGGGGCCCGGCACGATTGGCGAAGAGCTGATCGGTGTCGACACGGCAGCGCCGCCGCCCGGCACCATCACCACCACACCAGTATCGCCTTGGGGAATAGCCTGAGCCTGGCCCTGCACAGGACGCTTGACCGTCGTCTGACGGAAACCGCCATTGGCCGACATACGCTCGCTGTTGGACACCGCAGTACCGGAATCAACCACCGGGATCGAACCACGCTGTACGGAAGAGCAGCCGCTGAGCAAAGCCACGGCAGTCACCGCTGGAATCAACCACTTGTTCACTTGAAACCCTCTTTGCTTAATTCATCCAGCCCTTGACCCAATCCATCACCGACTCGCCGGATGCAGGCGTTTCGCTCGCACACGCGGCGCCGGGTGGCGGTTCGCTGCCGCGAATATACGGCATCTGCACCGCCCCCGGGCAGTTGGCATCGGAGCCCTGCCCGGTACGCGAATCGACCCACGCCTGCACGACGTTGTCCGGCTGCGGCATGTCCAGCGGCAGCGGATCGGCCTTGCGCATGAAACTGGTCCACACCTGCAGCGCACCGGTCGCACCGGTGAACGGTGTCTTGCCATTATCGTCGCGCCCCAGCCAGACCACCGCCAGCACATCCTGACTGAAGCCGGCGAACCAGCTGTCGCGGGAATCGTTACTGGTACCGGTCTTGCCCGCCAGCGTCAGGGTCTTGGGCAGCACGTTATAAACGGAGCTGCCGGTACCTTCACGCATCACTCGCTGCATGGCGTTCTGGATCAGATAAATGGACGCCGGATCGAAACGCTGTTCGATCTGGAACGGATAACGCTTGAGCGGTTCGCCCTCGGCGGTCAGTACGCTGCGAATCCCGCGCATCGGCGTGTTGAAACCACCATTGGCGAGGGTCTGATACATGGTCGCGACTTCGATCGGGGTCATGCCGCCAGCACCGAGCAACATCGACGGGAACGCAGGAAATTCGCGTGTCACACCAAGGCGACCCAAGGTCTTGAGCACGTTCGGCACGCCCACTTCCAGACCCAGGCGCGAAGTCGAGAGGTTGTAGGAATGCGCAAGGCCCTGATAGAGGAACACGGTGCCGTGGGATCGGCGATCATAGTTCTGCGGCTTCCACACCTGACCGTTCGCACCTTTGACCGACAACGGATCATCCGACAGCCAACTGGTCAGGGTGTACTGGCTCGGCTTTTCCAGCGCAGTCAGATAAACCGCCGGCTTGATCAACGAACCGATGGGCCGCACCGCATCCAGTGCGCGGTTGAACCCGGCATAACTGGCTTGACGGCTGCCGATCATCGCCTGGACTTCGCCGGTTTCCGGGTTGGTCACGACCATCGCCGCTTCGACATCGTCGGAGCCCTTGCGCCCGGCCAGACGTTTAAAGGTGTCGTTGACCGAAGCCTCGGCTTTCATCTGCAGGATCGGGTCGAAACTGGTGAAGATGCGCAGGCCTTCCTCGGTCAAGTCTTCGTCGCGATAGTCTTCACGCAGCTGACGCTTGACCAGATCGATGAAGCCCGGGAACGAGCTGTCGGCCAACTTGCCGCGGGTGGTCACGCCCAGCGGCATTTTCTTCGCCGCTTCGACCTGCTCTGCAGTCGCCACGCCCTGCTGCTCAAGCACGTCGAGCACCAGGTTACGTCGTTCCAGCGCACGCTCAGGATTACGACGCGGGTTGTAGTAGGACGGGCCTTTGACCATGCCGACCAGCAATGCAACCTGATGCAGCTTCAACTCGGACAGTGGCTGACCGAAGAAGAACTGGCTGGCCAGACCGAAACCGTGCACCGCACGCTGACCATCCTGCCCGACGAAGACTTCGTTGAGGTAGGCCTCAAGGATTTCCTTCTTGTCGTAATGCAGCTCCAGCAGCATCGCCATCATTGCTTCGGTGAGCTTGCGGGTCAGGCTGCGTTCGCTGGTCAGGTAGAAATTTTTTACCAACTGCTGGGTCAGCGTACTGCCGCCCTGGGTCATCTTGCCGCCAGAGGTGTTGACCCAGATAGCACGGGCAATCGACTTCGGCGACACGCCCCAGTGGCTGTAGTAATCGCGGTCTTCGACAGCGACCAGGGTTTCGAGCAGATAGGGCGGCACCTGATCGAGCTTGATCAGAATGCGGTCTTCAAGATTTTTCGGATAAATGCCGCCGATCATCAGCGGTTCAAGGCGCACCACGGAGAGTTTCGAACCGTTGGTTGCCGACAGTTCAGCGACATAGTCGCCGGAGAAACGCACGCGCACTGGCTGCGGTTTTTCCAGGCCTTCATAGAACTGGAAGCCACGGGTGTTCAGATCGACTGTATTGCCATTGACCGCTGCGGCACCGGGGCCGTTGCTCACGGCTTCGCGGCGATAGCCGAGGGCATCGAGTTCGGTCAGGAAATCGTCCTTGCTGAGCTTTTGTCCGACGAACAGCTCGAGCGGGCGCGCGTACACCTTGGCCGGGATGGTCCAGCGCTTGCCGGAGAACTTCTCCTGAACCACGGCATCGAGGTAAACGGCGAAGCCAGCCAGCACCACAAGGCCGACCAGACTGAGTTTAATGGCCCAGCTCAACCACGGGTTCAGGCCCTTGGAGGGTGGTTTTTTCTTGGTACGGGGAGATCGGGTTCGAGTCATGGCGGCGGATTATACGCACTTTATTCATCCTCAACAGGAGCGCTCCGAGGTTTGCGTCAGGCTGGCGAGCGGCCATAATGGCCGCATCGAATTTCCCCCCAGTCTCTGAAGGATCGCCCGTGAGCCAGTCACTGATCGCTGCCCTGCAAAACCCGGCCCTCTACCCGCACCCCGTCGAAGGGTTCCAGGTCATCGAAACCCATATCTCTTGGGTGATCCTCACCGGTCCCTTTGCTTATAAAGTGAAGAAGCCGGTCAATTTCGGCTTCCTCGACTTCACCGGCCTCGATTCACGCGCACATTTCTGCGCTGAAGAGCTGCGCTTGAACCAGCGCCTGACCGACGATTTGTATCTGGAAGTGTTGCCAGTGACCGGTAGCGTCGAAGCACCGCAACTGGGCGGCGACGGCCCGGCCATCGAATATGTGCTGAAAATGCGCCAATTCCCGCAGACCGGCATGCTCAGCACCCTGCAAGCCAACGGCGAGCTGACCACCCAGCACATCGATGAGATGGCCGAGCAGATCGCGCGTTTCCACCTGAGTGCGCCGAAAGTCCCGGCTGAGCACGACGCAGGCACCCCGGACAGCGTGATGGCGCCGGTGTCGCAAAACTTCGAGCAGATCCTGCCGTTCCTCAGCGACAAGAACGATCTGCTGCAACTCGAGGCTTTGAAAGCCTGGGCCGAAAGCAGCTTCGAACGTCTCAAGCCGTTGTTCGCTCAGCGCAAGACCGAAGGTTTCACACGTGAATGCCACGGCGATATCCACTTGGGTAACGCCACGGTCATCGACGGCAAAGTAGTGATCTTCGACTGCATCGAGTTCAACGAACCGTTCCGCTTCACCGACGTTTGGGCCGACACCGGTTTCCTCGCGATGGACCTGGAAGACCGCGGCCTGAAATCCCTGGCCCGCCGTTTCATCAGCCAGTACCTGGAGCTGACCGGCGACTATCAAGGTCTGGAAGTGCTGAACTTTTATAAAGCCTACCGTGCCCTGGTTCGCGCCAAGGTTGCCCTGTTCAGCATGCCGGCGGACGCGACCCCGGTGCAGCGCGCCACCACTCTGCGCCAGTACCGCAACTACGCCAACCTGGCCGAAAGCTACAGCACCATTCCTTCGCGCTTCATGGCAATCACCCACGGCGTATCCGCTGTCGGCAAGAGCCATGTAGCCATGCGTCTGGTCGAAGCGCTGGGCGCGATTCGCCTGCGCTCCGATGTTGAACGCAAGCGTTTGTTCGGTGAGCAAACCGTCGACAACAATGTACAGGCCGGCATTTACAGCGCTGACGCCAGCGCCGCGACCTACGCACGCTTGCATGAAATCGCTGAAGTGATCCTGCACGCCGGTTTCCCGGTAGTGATTGACGCCACTTACTTGAAGCGTGAGCAGCGCGACAACGCGGCGAAAATCGCTGAAGCCACCGGTACGCCGTTCCTGATCCTCGACTGCAACGCGCCGCAAGCGGTCATCGAGAGCTGGCTGGCGATTCGTCAGGCCGACCAGAAGGATCCGTCCGACGCCACCCTCGCGGTGATCGAAGCACAGCAAGCCAACCGCGAAGCGCTGACACCAGAAGAAATCCTGCGCAGCAAACGCGTGCAGACCAATGAATCCGGCACGCTGGACACCGTGGTCGCGCAGATCCGTCAGCGCCTGCCAGGCTTGTAAGAAACTATTTCGGTCGTGAAGCCCTCGCTTGCTTCACGGCCGTCAAATAGTGGCACTATACTGGCGTCATAAAACCAACGGTGATATGACATGAGCCAGCCGAAACTTCTCGACACCCCGCTATACGCCTTGCTGCACAAAGACGACATCACAGGTTTCAACAAGGAACGACCGCAAGACGGCCCGATCGACATGGTCGGCGGCGACTTCCGTGGTCTTGATCTGCGTGAACTGAACGCCGATGGCGTGGATTTCCGGGACGCGTACTTCCGTTCCGCCGATTTGCGTGGCATCGATTTCCGTAATGCATCGCTGGAAGGTGCGAGCCTGGCCCACGCGCAGATTTCCGGGGCGTACTTTCCCCCTGAGCTGAGCGCCGACGAGATTCTGATGTCGATGAATTTCGGTACGCGTTTGCGTTATCGCACTCGCTGAAATAACCATCCAGCGCCTTCCCTGTAGGAGTGAGCCTGCTCGCGATAGCGGTTTAACATTCAACACATGCGTGCACTGCCAGTCCGCTATCGCGAGCAGGCTCACTCCTACATTGATATGTGTGTTTTCTCCCTCCTTTCTGCGCTCGCAGGCCTTTCAAACTTCTTTTCTTAGAAGCATTTGCGTCGAATCCGACCAAAGAACCACGCTTTTCCTACTGATGGCTACACTCCTGAGAAGCTCGCCCACGCACCATTCGGCCGTCGCAAGGAGGCTTGATGAATGATGAACTGCAACACCTGAAGAATCTTGGCAAGACGTCGGCGCAATGGCTGCATGCCGTGGGCATCCACAGCGCCTCGGACTTGCGTCGCCTGGGCGCGGTGGACGCCTACCGGGCCGTGCGTACCCGCGGGTTTCGCGCATCGAAGGTGTTGTTGTATGCGATCGAAGGCGCGCTGATGGATGTGCACTGGAACGACATTCCCGCCGAGCGCAAGGACGCCCTGAACAAGCAGCTCGAGGCCATTTCCTCGCGTCACAAGAACTGAACGGGCGCTGACCGCCATGTATTTACTGGGGGACCAATCGGCACACGCCGACGCACTGATCAATCGCTTGCAGAGTTTGCCTGGGCAGTGGCTCGAAGGCCTGGCCCCCTGTGGAGCGATTGTCGAACTGCAGGCAACGGATGATTTGCTCGCGCAGTTGCCAGATGATCAGCTTTTTCTGCTCAGCGAAGGCGTGATCAACGGCTGCATCGGCGCGCGCCCACTGTTTTACTGGCAGGAAGGTGATTTGATCGGCCTTCAGCAAGGTGAAGAGTGGGGCGACTGCCGCTTTTGCAGTGACGGGCCATTGCGCTTGCAACCCTATAATCGCCACGCGCTTTTCCAGCATCTGTATGCCGATGCTTCCCGAGCAGATCAATTTCTCGCATACCTGCTGGGGCAAATGGCAATCCTCGCTCACGCAGTGGCAGAGTTGAAGCCGCGAGAGTTTCGCAGCACCAACGGCTTCAAACGGGTCGAGGCAGGTGAAGTCCTGATCCATCAGGGCGACGTCGCCGATCACGTCTTTGTGATCATCGACGGACATGCCGAGGCATTCGTCGATGGGCAAAAGGTGGGCGATGTGCCCAAGGACGAAATTTTTGGCGCCATGGCAGTGTTCACTGGCGAACCGCGCAATGCCACGGTGATCACTCGCGATCCGAGCACCGTGATGCTGATTCCCGGCGACCAGTTTTTAAGCATGACTCGATCCAATCCGAAGATCGCGCATAGCTTGATCGAGAGCATGGCGCGGCGCATTGGCCAACTGAACACCCAGCTCACTCAATTGACGAGAACCGAAGGTTAGCGCGAAGCCTTTGTTTTCGGGGTGTTCCGGCCATTTCATCGACTAAATCAAATAAATGCAGAATCAGTTGTTGACTCCGTAATGAGAATCGCTATGATTATCACAACTGGTCGCGAGATCAGTCGATATTCTGAAAAGCCCTTGGTTCGGACTCTCAGATTATCTCCTCATCAGGCTAATCACGGTTATTTGACCCGGTTTTTACCGGGTCTTTTTTTGCCTGTGGAAAAGTCATTTGCCGAATTGTTTGCGCATCTGTTCGCAATAATCCTGCTTTGGCGTGGCGGCTGTGTACCAAACGTAATCGGCCATCGCGGCTGTTACCTCGCCGCCCTGCTCTGCCAATATCAAAACCGCGGGTGCTTCAGTGTCGCCCAAATCCACAATATGCAACGGCACACCGACGTCCTTGCGCGCATGCCACGCCCCGGCCAGTAACAAAGAAGGTTTCGCTGCAGCCAACAGGCGCTCGGCCATACGCCGATCACGTTGTTGCTGAACGGCGAGCATCGCCGGCATCTGTGATTCTGGCAGCAAGCCACAGTGGGAATCACTGATCTGTTCCAGCAGCGTTTTTTTCACCGACGCCGCATTAGTGCGCGCACCGCTCACAGCTGAAGCATTGCGATAGAAAGCGCGGATTTCGCTGGTTTCGAGATTAGCCGCCAGCAGGGGATAAGGCTGCGCGAGGGCGAAGCGCACAATCGGGCCATAAAGATTCCAGTCCCAGCCATCCTGCCAGGCCAATGCAACAGGAAGATCGGCGGGTGGCGAAGCAGGCTGGCGCAGGGCATCGACTTTGGGCTGCTGATCCGGCGTGAGCATTTCCAGTAATAGACTCCCTTGCGGCCGTCGCTCACCGAGGGACTGCAACAACCACAGCTGCGCGGCGTGATGATCGGCATTGTCATGCTGCTCACCGATGATCACTTGCTCAGGCGCAGCAAGCCGATTGACCAGTTGCTGCGCCGTCAGCACCTCGCCATTGCGCAAATCGCGAATCTCGCCACTGATCGGCGGTGGCGCAACCACATGCTGACACCCCGCGAGCCACACCACTGCTAATAGCCACAAGCCACGCATGCAATCACCTCGATGACAGGATCAGCGGGCGATGATCAGCGGATGCCCACGCTCCGGGTGCGGTTGCACCAAGACTTCAAGACCGAACACAGCTTTCAGCGTATCCGGCCGCAGCACTTGCTCCGGCGTATCCAGAGCCACCGGACGCCCGCCTTCAAGCAGCAGAATGCGATCACAATAGCGCGCCGCCAGATTCAGATCATGCAGGATCACCAATACCGCTGCGCCACGGTCGGCAAACTCACGCACCGCTTGCAAGGTGGTGTGCTGATGCAGCGGATCGAGCATTGACGTTGGCTCATCGAGCAACAATGTCTGCCCCGCCTGCCCCGGCCAGAGTTGTGCCAGCACTCGCGCCAGATGCACACGCTGACGTTCACCGCCGGACAACGCCAGATAACTGCGCCCGCTCAGATGCCCGGCATCCGCTGCCGCCAGCGCCGCCGCAATAATTTCGTCATCGCGCACCTGGCCGCTTTGATAGGGCAAGCGGCCCATACCGACCACTTCCTCAACGCGAAAGGCAAAATCCAGAGTCGAGACCTGCGGCAGCACCGCCAGACGCTGGGCGCGTTGCGTGCCCGTCCAACGCGCCAACGCCTCACCATCGAGAGAAACCCCGCCTTCAATGGCGGTCAGTTCACCGCAGAGAGCGCCCAGCAATGTACTTTTGCCGGCACCGTTCGGCCCCAACACACCGAGCACTTCGCCCGGTTCAAGTTGCAGGGTCAATCCGCTGAGTACCGTTTTGCGGCCGCGCAGGATCTGTAGATTGTGCGCACGCAGCATCAGGCACGCCCTCGCAGCAGCAGATAGAGAAAGAACGGCGCGCCGATAAACGCCGTAACGATACCGATCGGCAACTCCGCTGGCGCCAGGGCCAATCGCGCCGCCAGATCGGCCAGCAACAACAGGCTCGCGCCCGCCAGCACCGACGCCGGCAGTAACACTTTGTGATCCGGCCCTGCGAGCAGACGCACCAGGTGCGGCACCACCAACCCGACGAAACCGATCATGCCCGCCGCTGCCACCGCTGCGCCAACACCCAGCGCCGTACAGAACACCAGTTCACGTTTGAGCCGCTCGACATCAATGCCCAAATGCCCTGCCTCGGATTCCCCGAGCAGCAGCGCATTCAGCGCCTTGGCCCGACGCGGCAACCATAACGCAACACCGGCGCTGATGATAAGCAACGGCCAAAGCCGCGAGTAACTGGCGCCATTGAGGCTGCCGAGGTTCCAGAACGTCAGCGTACGCAGGGTCGCGTCGTCGGCCAGATAAGTGAACAGGCCGACCGCCGAACTGGCCAGCGCGGTCAGGGCGATGCCCGCCAGCAGCATGGTTGCAACGTTAGTCTGACCGTTGCGGCGACCGAGGCGATAAACCAGCGCCGTGACGCCAAGCCCGCCAAGAAACGCGCACACCGACAACAGATAAGGCCCGAACCACTCCGGCAAACCACCGAAAAAAGAGCCGCCGACAATCGCAATCGCCGCGCCCAACGCCGCGCCACTGGAAACCCCAACCAGCCCCGGATCCGCCAGCGGATTACGAAACAAGCCCTGCATCGCCACGCCGGACAAGGCCAGCACGCCGCCGACCGCCAATCCAAGCAAAGTACGCGGCAGACGAATCTGCCCCAGAATCAGTTCAGCCTGCTCCAGACCGTCCGGCGCCAGCGGCACGCCGAGCATGCGCAACGCCGCGCGCAAGGTATCGAATAGCGGCAGGCTCACCGGCCCCAGTGCCAATGACAGCCAGATCGCCAGCAAACACAGAAGCGTCAGGCCAATAAACAAGCCACGGGGTTTTACCAATGTGGTCATTGGCCGCTCTTGGCCGGGTAGAAACCGTCAGACAGGGTTTTCAGTGCGGCTGGCAGACGCGGTCCGAGCCCACCGACGAGCAGCGTCGGATCCAGCTCCAGCACGCGCCCGGCCTTGGCCGCACGGCTTGAATTGAGAATCGGGTTTTCCTTGAACAGCGCTGCTTTCGCCGCCTCACCGGTCAGCGCACGATCAGCGAACACCAGCACTTCAGGATCGAGGCTGGCGAGGGATTCCACGGAAAACGGCTTGTAACCGGTGTGCGTCGCCAGGTTATGCCCGCCCGCCTGCTGCAGCAGCCAGTCGGCGGCAGTGTCCTTGCCGGCGATCAACGGCTTGCCGCCCGCGTGGCCGAGCAGCAACAGTACGCCGGGTGCTTTCTGCTTGGATTGCGTGTCAGTGACTCGTGCTTTCTGCGCATCGAGTTGCTGTTGATAACTTTGCAACAACTGCGTTGCCTGCGCTTCAGCGCCAAGCAACCGGCCCAGATGTGTGAGGTTGTTCTCCAGCGTCGGCAAATCCGGTTGAGCCGAAAACAATTCGACTTGAACCTTGGCCGCTTTCACCTGCGCAAGCACGGGTGGCGGGCCCATTTCTTCGGTGCCGATGAGGATGTCCGGACGCAGGCTGAGAATACCTTCTGCCGAAAGACTGCGCTGATAACCAATGCTCGGCAGCGCCTTCAAGGATTCAGGATGTTGGCTGGTGGTATCGACGCCGACCAGTTTTGACTCGCCCCCCAATGCCGCGACCCACTCCGACAACGCGCCGCCAGCGCTGACCCATCGTTGCGGCAAATCGGCCGCTGCAGCCTGATGGCTGACGAACAGTCCGGCACACAGCACGACAACGCGGGTACTCAGGCGCATACACAGCTTCCTTGAAAGACGTTTTTCCCGGGCATCCGGATAACAGGCCAAGTATCCTCGACCCTGCCAGCCGCCCTGCGGACGAAGGCCGCCATTTGATAATTGTTTGCATTTAAACGTCAAGCTCGGACATATCCAGACACGAGCGGACAGTAGAGGATAGTCATGAAGTTTCTCTGCGCGGGCGCCGAGCTCGCCGAAGCCGCCAGCCGTGGGTTTGAAGTCGACGGAAAAAAGCTGTTTGCCGTGCGCCGCAGCGGCCAGGCCTACGTTTATCTGAATCGCTGCCCGCACCGTGGCGTCGGGCTGGAATGGCACCCCGACCAGTTTCTCGACCCGAGCAACAGCCTGATCCAGTGCGCCACCCACGGCGCACTGTTTCTCATCGAGGACGGTGAATGCGTGGCCGGGCCCTGCGCCGGGCAAGCACTCACCGCCATCCCTTGCCGCGAAGACGCGCAAGGCCTGTGGATCGATGTTTAACCGTTGAGCAATACATCGAGACGGCGATCGATGACCATTTCTTCGTGGTTCAAGCGAACGCCGTACGCCAGCACTTCAACACCACATGCCACCGCTTCGCGCAGCGCCTGGGCATAAGCCGAATCAATTTCTTCGGCAGGACGCACCGCTTCGATCCCGGTCAGATTCACGCAGTACAACTGCACCGCGCGAATGCCGTCCCGCGCCAGATGCGCTAATTCGCGCAGGTGCTTGGCGCCACGCTGGGTCACGGCATCAGGAAACGCCGCCACCGCCGTGCCATCGAAGCCCAAGGTGACGCTTTTCACCTCGACGTAAGCCGGGCCGCTCGGGTATTCGAGGCGAAAATCGATGCGGCTTTTTTCCTGGCCGTACGCCACTTCGCGTTTCAACGCAGTGAAACCGTTCAACTCGGTGATCACGCCCGCCTGCAAGGCTTCTTCGACCAGCCCGTTGGCGCGCCCGGTGTTTACGCAAAACAAGCGGCCCTGCGGGGTTTCGCCGATTTCCCAAGTGCCGGGCAATTTGCGTTTCGGGTCATTGGAGCGGCTGAACCAGACCTGCCCGCCCTCGACCTGACAATTGAGCATCGAACCGGTGTTCGGGCAGTGAATGGTCAGCAACTCGCCGCTAACGGTTTCGATATCGGCGAGAAAACGCTTGTAGCGACGGATCAGCCGCGCTTCTTCAAGTTCCGGATAAAAGCGCATCAGCCTTGCCAACTCTTCAGGCCACGCGCGATACGCTCCACCGCTTCCTGTAAGCGAGGAAGGTTTTGCGTGTAGGCAAAACGCACATGGTGACTGGCCTGATAGCGACCAAAATCCAGCCCCGGCGTGAACGCGACATGTTCGGTTTCGAGGAAATGACGACAGAACGCGAATGCATCACCGCCGAACTGGCTGATATCGGCGTACAAATAGAACGCGCCCTCAGGCTCCACGGCAATGTTGAATCCCAACTCGCGCAACGCCGGCAGGAGGAAATCGCGACGACGACCGAATTCGGCGCGGCGCTCTTCCAGAATGGCGATGGTATCGGGTTCAAAACAGGCCAGCGCCGCGTGTTGCGCCATGCTCGGCGCACTGATGTAGAGATTCTGCGCCAGCTTTTCCAGCTCGCTGACCGCCGCCTCCGGCGCCACCAGCCAGCCGAGGCGCCAACCGGTCATGCCGAAATACTTGGAAAAGCTGTTCAACACAAACGCACTGTCATCGACTTCCAGCACGCTGGCAGCATCGGTGCCGTACGTCAGGCCGTGATAGATCTCGTCCACCACCAGATGGCCGTGTCTGGCCTTGATGGCTGTAGATAACCCGGCCAGCTCATCGCGAGTCAGAATCGTGCCGGTCGGGTTGGCCGGCGAGGCGACCAGTGCACCGACGCTATCGTGATCCCAATGACGCTCGACCAGATCCGGGGTCAGTTGATAACGCACGTCCGGCCCTACAGGGACAAGCTGCGCCGCGCCTTCGACCAAACGCAGGAAATGGCGGTTGCACGGATAACCGGGATCCGCCAAGAGCCAGTGTTTCCCGGGATCGACCAGCAACGCACTGGCCAGCAACAGCGCACCGGAGCCACCCGGGGTGATCAGAATCCGCCGCGGATCGATGTTCAGGCCATATCGCGATTGATAAAACCCGGCAATGGCTTCGCGCAGCTCGGGAATGCCGCGCGCAGCGGTGTAACGGGTCTTGCCTGCCGTCAGCGCCGCTTGCCCGGCACGGATGATCGGCTCGGCCGTAGTGAAGTCCGGCTCGCCGATTTCCAGATGGATCACGTCGTGGCCTTCAGCCTGTAATTCATTGGCTCGCGCCAGCAGCGCCATCACATGGAACGGTTCGATCGCACGACTGCGCGCACTGTAAGGCTGAGCCATTGGTTTTCCTTCGGCAGGGAAAAAGAGACGATTCTACCCATCTGCCGGAACGAGCGAGAACCCGTAGCGGTCACAGCCTCAAGAACGCTGGACTGTAACGATATGAGCGTACGCTCCAGGATTGACTAAAATCAGTGATTGAACAGGTCTTCAACACCACCAGACACGGCTTGCCAAACATTTGCAAGCGCCACCCGCCGGGGCCTCGACATCCGGGAGTAGCGCAGGCCGATTTGATCTGGTAAGTTCGCCCGCTTGCAGCCGCAGGGCCGGCAGGTGTCGGTGATGGAGCAATCCTGCGCAATGGATTACAAGAGTAGAGGCGGTCCATTTCATGCCCACCCAAGCAAAGCAACAGCAGCAAACGGCGATCAGTGGCTTCGAACCTTACGTTCAGGCCAAAGACGAAGAGTACATGGGCAAACCCATGCGCGCGCACTTCACCAAGATCCTGACCAAGTGGAAACTGGACTTGATGCAGGAAGTCGACCGAACTGTTGATCACATGAAGGACGAAGCGGCCAACTTTCCCGACCCGGCCGACCGTGCCAGTCAGGAAGAAGAGTTCGCCCTTGAACTGCGTGCCCGTGATCGCGAGCGCAAGCTGATCAAGAAGATCGACAAGACACTGCAACTGATCGAAGACGGCGAATACGGCTGGTGCGATTCGTGCGGCATCGAGATTGGCGTCAAGCGCCTTGAAGCCCGTCCTACCGCCGACATGTGCGTCGACTGCAAGAACCTGGCTGAGATCAAGGAAAAGCAGGTCGGCAAGTAATCTCGACCTGAACGAAAAACGGAGCGTGCGAACGCTCCGTTTTTGTTTCTGCCTTTTGCCTTTGCCTTTGCCTTTTGTAGGAATGAGCCTGCTCGCGATAGCGGTGGGTCAGTCAATATCGGTGTTGAATGTCACACCGTTATCGCGAGCAGGCTCACTCCTACAAGTTGACCTGCGTATAGCCTGAAAAGTAGTTTCGTCTTCATGACTGCCAAAACATCCCCCGCCCACATCGGCCGCTTCGCCCCAACCCCCAGTGGCCACTTGCACTTCGGTTCGCTGGTTGCCGCCCTCGCCTCCTACCTCGACGCGCGCTCGGTCGGCGGTCGCTGGCTGGTGCGCATGGAAGATCTCGATCCGCCCCGTGAAGAGCCCGGTGCGCAAGCGGCAATCCTCAAGGCGCTGGAAAGCTATGGCTTCGAATGGGACGGCGACATGGTCCGGCAGAGTGATCGGCACGACGCCTACGCCGACGTTCTCAACAGCCTGTTCAATCACGGTCTCGCATACGCCTGCACCTGCTCGCGCAAACAGCTCGAAGCGTACAACGGCATTTATCCGGGCCTGTGCCGCAATCTCGGCCACGACCAGCAAGACGCCGCCATCCGCCTGCGCGTGCCGGAACTGGAATACCACTTCATCGACCGCGTGCAGGGTGAATACCGCCAGCATCTGGGGCGCGATGTCGGCGATTTCGTCATCCGCCGGCGCGACGGGCTCTACGCCTATCAACTGGCCGTGGTGCTCGATGATGCGTGGCAAGGCATCACCGACATTGTGCGCGGCGCCGATCTGCTCGACTCGACTCCGCGTCAGCTGTATCTGCAAGAACTGCTCGGCCTGCGCCAACCGCGTTATCTGCACCTGCCGCTGATTACCCAACCGGACGGTAACAAGCTCGGCAAGTCCTACCGTTCGCCACCGCTGCAGGCTGATCAAGCCACGCCGTTGTTGCTGCGAGCCCTGCGCGCCCTGGGGCAAAACCCCGGTGCCGAACTGGCGCACGCCTCGCCGCAAGAACTGCTCAGTTGGGGCAGCAAGCATTGGGATGCGACGAAGATACCGCGCACACTGACCCTGCCCGAGGCGCAACTGCTATGACGACACTTGCAGTCGCGCGCCCATCCGTTACCATCGCCGCACGTTTTCGGGCACGCGCATAAAAAAGAGAGGCCGGGATGTACATCTATCGCTTGGTCCTGCTTTTAGTCGTGGGGATCTATCTGTTTTCCCCCGCCATCATGGATTGGTGGATCGACGCTACGGGCGCCTGGTATCGCCCCTATCTGCTTTGGCTGATCCTGATTGTCGTGACCTTCATCCTGCAGAGCCAAAAAGATGCCGATGAGCTTTAGCCTGACCCAGATGATCCTGATCAGCGCCGCGTACCTGGCGGTGCTGTTCGGCGTTGCCTGGATCAGCGAACGGGGCATGATCCCGCGGGCAATCATTCGCCACCCGTTGACCTACACCTTGTCGCTGGGGGTTTACGCCAGTGCCTGGGCGTTCTACGGCACGGTCGGCCTCGCGTATCAGTACGGTTATGGCTTTCTGTCCAGCTACCTCGGCGTGTCCGGCGCGTTTCTGCTGGCGCCGGTGTTGCTCTATCCGATCCTGAAAATTACCCGCACCTATCAACTGTCGTCGCTGGCCGATCTGTTCGCGTTCCGTTTTCGCAGTACCTGGGCCGGTGCACTGACAACGATTTTCATGCTGATTGGTGTACTGCCGCTGCTGGCGTTGCAGATTCAGGCGGTGGCCGACTCCATTGGCATTCTGACTGGCGAGCCGATTCAGAGCCGCGTGGCATTGGCGTTCTGCGCGCTGATCATTCTGTTCACGATTTTTTTCGGCTCACGCCACATCGCTACCCGCGAGAAACACGAAGGCCTGGTGTTCGCGATTGCCTTCGAATCGGTGATCAAACTGATCGCCCTCGGCGGCGTCGGCCTGTATGCGCTGTACGGCGTGTTCGACGGCCCGCAACAGCTTGAACTGTGGCTGCTGCAAAACCAGACCGCCCTCGCCGCCCTGCATACACCATTGCAGGAAGGCCCTTGGCGGACACTGCTGCTGGTGTTCTTCGCCTCGGCGATCGTGATGCCGCACATGTATCACATGACCTTTACCGAAAACCTAAATCCGCGCTCGCTGGTCAGTGCGAGCTGGGGCTTACCGCTGTTCCTGCTGCTGATGAGTCTGGCAGTGCCGCTGATTCTCTGGGCCGGCCTGAAGCTCGGTGCCACGACCAATCCGGAATATTTCACCCTTGGTATCGGTATCGCCGCCAACAGCAAACCGCTGGCGTTGCTCGCCTATGTCGGCGGTCTGTCGGCGGCCAGCGGCCTGATCATAGTCACCACCCTGGCGCTGTCAGGGATGGCACTGAACCACTTGGTTCTGCCGCTCTATCAGCCGCCGGCTGAAGGCAATATCTACCGCTGGCTGAAGTGGACCCGTCGGGCGCTGATCGTCGCGATCATCATGGCCGGCTTCGGCTTCTACCTGATGCTCGGCGCCGAGCAGGATCTGGCCAACCTCGGCATCGTCGCGTTTGTCGCGACCCTGCAATTCCTGCCGGGCGTGTTGTCGGTATTGTATTGGCCGACTGCTAACCGTCGTGGCTTCATTGCCGGTCTGCTGGCGGGGATTCTGGTCTGGGTGGTGACCATGCTGCTGCCGCTGGTCGGCAATCTGCAGGGTTTCTACATTCCGCTGTTGAACATGATTTACGTGCTCGACGACACCAGTTGGCACATGGCGGCCATCGCCTCGCTCGCCGCCAACGTGCTGATGTTCACCCTGATCTCGCTGTTCACCAATGCCAGTCCGGAAGAAGCCAGCGCCGCCGAGGCCTGCGCGGTGGACAACGTCCGTCGCCCGCAACGCCGCGAACTGCACGCCGCCTCCCCGCAGGAATTCGCCACACAGTTGGCGAAACCGCTGGGCGCCAAGGCTGCGCAAAAAGAAGTCGAACAAGCGCTGCGTGACCTTTACCTGCCCTTCGACGAACGCCGCCCTTACGCCTTGCGCCGTTTGCGTGACCGCATCGAAGCCAACCTCTCCGGCCTGATGGGCCCGAGCGTCGCGCAGGACATGGTTGAAACCTTCCTGCCGTACAAGGCTGGCGGCGAAAACTATGTGACCGAAGACATTCACTTCATCGAAAGCCGCCTCGAGGATTATCACTCGCGCCTCACCGGTCTGGCCGCCGAACTCGATGCCCTGCGCCGCTACCACCGCCAGACCCTGCAGGAACTGCCGATGGGCGTCTGCTCGCTGGCCAAGGATCAAGAGATCCTGATGTGGAACAAGGCCATGGAAGAACTCACCGGGATCGCCGCGCAGCGCGTGGTCGGTTCGCGCCTGAGCACCATTGGCGAGCCGTGGAAAGAATTGCTCCAGGGTTTCATCAACCTGCCCGACGAACATTTGCACAAACAGCATCTGGCCCTCGACGGTCAGACCCGCTGGCTGAACCTGCACAAAGCCGCTATCGATGAGCCGTTGGCGCCGGGCAACAGCGGTTTGGTGTTGCTGGTCGAGGATCTGACCGAAACGCAGATGCTCGAAGACAAACTGGTGCACTCCGAACGTCTGGCCAGCATCGGTCGCCTCGCGGCGGGTGTGGCCCACGAAATCGGCAACCCGGTCACCGGCATCGCCTGTCTGGCGCAGAACCTGCGCGAGGAACGCGAAGAAGACGACGAGCTGACGGAAATCAGCGGGCAGATTCTCGAACAGACCAAACGCATATCGCGCATCGTGCAGTCGTTGATGAGTTTCGCCCACGCCGGCAGCCATCAGCACAGCGACGAGCCCGTTTGTCTGGCGGAAGTGGCACAGGACGCCATCGGGCTGCTGGCGCTGAACCGACGCAATTTCGAAGTGCAGTTCTACAACCTGTGCGACCCCGATCACTGGGTCGAAGGCGACCCGCAGCGACTCGCCCAGGTCTTGATCAATCTGCTCTCCAACGCCCGCGACGCCTCGCCGCCGCACAGTGCGGTACGGGTCAAGAGCGAAGCCGGCGAACACACGGTCGATCTGATCGTCGAAGACGAAGGCAGCGGTATTCCGAAGAACATCATGGATAGATTGTTCGAACCCTTCTTCACCACCAAGGATCCTGGCGAAGGCACCGGTCTGGGCCTTGCACTGGTCTATTCCATCGTTGAAGAGCATTATGGACAAATCACCATCGACAGCCCGGCTGATGTACAAAGCCAACGCGGCACCCGTATCCGGGTGACCTTACCGCGTCATGTCGAAGCGACGTCCGCTGTGAACTGAGACCGTCGAGAGTATCGAATCAATGCCGCACATTTTGATCGTCGAAGACGAAACAATTATCCGCTCCGCCTTGCGCCGCCTGCTGGAACGCAACCAGTACCAGGTCAGCGAAGCCGGTTCAGTGCAGGAAGCACAAGAACGCTTCACCATTCCTACGTTCGATCTGATCGTCAGCGATCTGCGTTTGCCGGGCGCGCCGGGCACCGAGCTGATCAAGCTCGGCCAGGGCACGCCAGTGCTGATCATGACCAGTTACGCCAGCCTGCGTTCTGCAGTCGACTCGATGAAGATGGGCGCGGTGGACTACATCGCCAAGCCTTTCGACCACGATGAAATGCTTCAGGCTGTCGCGCGGATCCTGCGTGACCGCCAATCAGCCCCTGCTGCCGGCGAGCCCGTTGCCGTGAAAACGACCAACGGCAGCGGCAAATCCGCGGTCGACAACAGCAACGGAGAGATCGGCATCATAGGTTCCTGCCCGCCGATGCAGGATCTGTACAGCAAGATCCGCAAAGTTGCGCCGACCGACTCCAATGTGTTGATCCAGGGCGAGTCCGGCACCGGTAAAGAGCTGGTAGCCCGCGCCCTGCACAACCTGTCGAAACGCGCCAAGGCACCGATGATCTCGGTGAACTGCGCGGCCATCCCGGAAAGCCTGATCGAGTCCGAACTGTTCGGCCACGAAAAAGGCGCGTTCACTGGCGCCAGCGCCGGGCGCGCCGGCCTGGTCGAAGCGGCGGACGGCGGCACGTTGTTCCTCGACGAAATCGGTGAGCTGCCACTGGAAGCCCAGGCCCGCCTGCTGCGCGTGTTGCAGGAAGGCGAGATTCGCCGGGTCGGTTCGGTGCAGTCGCAGAAGGTCGATGTACGACTGATCGCGGCGACTCACCGGGATTTGAAAAGCCTGGCGAAAATCGGCCAGTTCCGTGAAGACCTTTATTACCGCCTGCACGTGATCGCGCTGAAACTGCCTGCGCTGCGCGAGCGCGGTGCCGATGTCAACGAAATCGCCACGGCCTTCCTCGCGCGCCAGAGCGCACGCATCAACCGTACCGACCTGAAATTTGCCGCGGATGCCGAACAGGCGATTCGTCACTATTCCTGGCCGGGTAACGTGCGTGAGCTGGAGAACGCAGTCGAGCGCGCGGTGATTCTCAGCGAAAGCCCGGAGATCTCTGCCGACCTGCTGGGCATCGACATCGAGCTGAGCGATCTGGAAGACGACGAGTTCATCGGCCTGCCGCCACAAACGGCGGGTAACGCCAGCAACAGCAGCCATGAGCCGACCGAAGACCTGTCGCTGGAAGACTACTTCCAGCACTTCGTCCTTGAGCATCAGGACCACATGACCGAGACCGAACTGGCGCGCAAACTGGGCGTCAGCCGCAAATGCCTGTGGGAACGCCGTCAGCGTCTGGGCATCCCGCGGCGCAAGACCGGGGTCGCCAGCGAGAGCTGAACGTTACCTGTCGAGTGCGCGGGTAACGCTTGAAGATGTGAAAAAACTGTTACCTCAGTCGATTCACGTAACAGAAGCCGGGGTTATCGGTAACGAAACCCCGGCTTTTTTTCGTCCCGAGAAAACGGTTATATCGACCTAACCCTTTGTTTTACTGGGCTTCGCAAAAGTTGGCACGACCCCTGCTATATGTTTGGTACAAGAACAATAACAAGCAATGCACAAGACAATAAAAATAAGACGAATCGACTCACGCACAATAAAAACAAGACGGCGAGAGGCGCAGCTAACTGATTCTTTTGGAGAGGCGTTGTATTTGGGGCTTGCCCCACGACCAGGCCGAGAACAACAAAAACTGTCCTAAGACAGAGCCTGTACTGGTTGGATCGTAAGATCACTGCAATTCAGCGACCAAAGCAATCCGTTTGCTCTTGGCTCCCGATTGGGAGGGTCACGAAGGAAACACTTCGTGGCGAGGGCACTCAACAAAAACAAGAAGCCCGAATCAATAATAAAAAGAGCACGCAACTACTTCTTGGGGAGCTTCGGCTCCCCTTGTAGTTTCTCCTCCGCTGCAAAATCCCCCATTTTTATCGCGCGCGATGCCTGTAGCCTGCGGCTTGCAGCTCAAATCGGCCGTGTCCTACACCATCCCCCGACTAAATGCTAGAATCTGCGCCCATCATGCGGTCATTCTTTGGTATGGCCGAACATTCCTTCAAACAGTGCATCCCATGCTGAAGAAGTTGTTCCAGTCATTCCGAGCTCCCGTGCGTCGTACGCAACACATCCGCAGCACCCCTGAAGTGCTTAACAGCGGCCAACATTCGCTGCAGAAAACGCAATTCAGCCGCTATGCGGTGAATATCGTTGAACGCCTGCAAGGTGCCGGTTACCAGGCCTATCTGGTCGGCGGTTGCGTGCGTGACATGCTGCTGGGCATCACGCCCAAGGACTTCGACGTCGCCACCAGCGCCACCCCCGAGCAAGTCCGTGCCGAATTCCGCAATGCGCGAATCATCGGCCGTCGCTTCAAACTGGTGCATATCCATTTCGGTCGCGAAATCATCGAAGTCGCGACATTCCGCGCCAATCACCCGGTCAACGAAGACGACGAAGACAGCAACCAGTCTTCGCGTAACGAAAGCGGGCGGATTCTGCGCGACAACGTTTATGGCACCCTGGAAGAAGACGCGCAACGCCGCGACTTCACCATCAACGCCCTGTATTACGATCCGGTCAGCGAGCGCATCCTCGATTACGCCAACGGCGTACACGACATCCGCAACCACCTGATCCGCCTGATCGGCGACCCGAAGCAACGCTATCAGGAAGACCCGGTGCGCATGCTGCGGGCCGTGCGTTTCGCCGCCAAGCTCAACTTCGGCATCGAAAAGCACACCGTACAGCCGATCCGTGAACTGGCGCCGATGCTGCGCGAGATCCCGTCGGCGCGTCTGTTCGAAGAAGTGCTCAAGCTGTTCCTCTCGGGCCACGCCGCGATCACCTTCGAAATGCTCGTCGATCTGCAACTGTTCGCCCCGCTTTTCCCTGCCAGTGCCGATGCGCTGGAACACAACCCGGAATACACCCACACGCTGATCAGCGAAGCGTTGACCAACACCGACCTGCGCATCAAGCAGAACAAACCGGTGACCCCGGCGTTCCTGTTTGCCGCGCTGCTGTGGCCTGCCCTGCCGGCCCGCGTGTTGCGCCTGCAGGAACGTGGCATGCCGCCGATTCCGGCGATGCAGGAAGGTGCGCACGAGCTGATCGCCGAACAGTGCCAGCGCATCGCGATTCCAAAGCGCTTCACCATGCCGATCCGCGAGATCTGGGACATGCAGGAACGCCTGCCACGCCGCAGCGGCAAACGCGCCGACCTGTTGCTGGACAACCCGCGTTTCCGTGCCGGTTACGACTTCCTCCTGCTGCGTGAAAGTGCGGGCGAGGAAACTGATGGCCTCGGCGAATGGTGGACGGACTATCAGGACGCCAACGACAGCGAGCGTCGCGACATGATCCGCGACCTCAGTGGCAAAGGTGATGACGCCAGTGGCGCGCCACGCAAACGTCGCCGCAGCGGTGGCTCCAAGCGCAAACGCGCCGGCGCCCCGAGCGCCACGGGCGAATAAGCGATGGAACGCATCTATATCGGCATGGGCAGCAACCTCGCTGACCCTGCCGAACAATTGCGCAGCGCCGTCGAGGCGCTGGGGCAATTGCCGCAGACCACGCTTGCTGGCGTTTCCGCCTTCTATCAAAGTGATTCCCTGTTGCCGGGCCAGCCGCGTTACACCAACGCGGTGGCGGCACTCGACAGCTCGCTTGCACCGCTGGAATTGCTCGATGCCTTGCAAGCGATCGAGAACGATCAAGGGCGTGAACGCCTGGAGCGTTGGGGCCCGCGTACGCTGGATCTGGACATTCTGCTGTTCGGCGATCGACTGATCGACGAGCCGCGCCTGCAAGTCCCGCATTACCAGATTCAGGAACGTGCGTTCGTGCTCTATCCCCTCGCCGAACTGGCGCCGCAGGATCTGCGCCTTGCCGACGGCCGAAACCTCCCCGAACTGCTGGCAGCCTGCCCGTTCGTCGGCCTGGAACGCTTCCCCCACGCCTGACGCAAATCCGCCCCTTTGTAGGAGTGAGCCTGCTCGCGATAGCGTTCTGTCAGCCACAGATTTTTTGGCTGATCCACCGCTATCGCGAGCAGGCTCACTCCTACAGGGTCTGCGCCCTATTCAGATTTATTGTCAGACAAAAACCCCGCGAATCAGCCCTGCCGCGCCGCTGAATCGCATCAGTAACGCCGGTAACACTCCCCTCGTAACAATGCGGTAACACACGCAATTGACTTCCTGTTGGCTCATCACGACTATAGGCGTCCCGCTGCCGCCAACCCGGCACATACGGGCGCAATCCAGGCCTTATAAGCACGACAAAAGAGCGTGCGCCTGAGTAGATGACGAATCACGCGCGTTACTCGCAGCAGTTTCCAGAGCGCCTGAACGAGGATTTTTTACATGCCAGCCATCACCCTGACCACGCTCCAGAGCCTCAAGCAGAAAGGTGAAAAGATCACCATGCTGACCTGCTATGACGCGACCTTCGCTCACGCCTGCAACGAGGCCGGTGTCGAAGTGCTGCTGGTGGGCGACTCCCTCGGCATGGTCCTGCAAGGTCACGACAGCACCTTGCCGGTGACCACCGCAGAAATGGCCTACCACACCGCTTGCGTCAAACGCGGCAATACCGATGCCCTGATCCTCGCCGACCTGCCATTCATGGCCAACGCCACCCTCGAACAAACCATGAGCAACAGCGCGATGCTGATGCAGGCCGGCGCGCACATGATCAAAGTCGAAGGTCAGTTGTGGCTGGCCGAGTCGATCCGTCTGCTCGCCGAGCGCGGTGTACCGGTTTGCGCGCACATGGGCCTGACCCCGCAAGCGGTGAACATTCTCGGTGGCTATAAAGTGCAGGGCCGTAACGAGAACCAGGCGCGGCAGATGCGCGCCGACGCGATCTCGCTGGAACAGGCCGGTGCGGCGATGCTGCTGCTGGAATGCGTACCGAGTGAACTGGCCGCTGAAATCAGCCAGGCCGTGAAGATTCCGGTGATCGGTATCGGTGCCGGTAACGCCACCGACGGCCAGGTGCTGGTACTGCACGACATGCTCGGCCTGTCGATCACTGGCCGCGTGCCGAAGTTCGTGAAGAACTTCATGCACGGTCAGGACAGCATCCAGTCCGCACTGAAGGCTTACGTCAACGAAGTCAAAGCCACCACGTTCCCTGGCATCGAACACGGATTCTCTGCATGAACACCGTTAAAACCGTACGCGAACTGCGCGCCGCTGTGGCCCGTGCCCGCAGTGAAGGCAAGCGCATCGGCTTTGTGCCGACCATGGGCAACCTGCACAGCGGCCACGTCGCGCTGATCACCAAAGCCACGCAACGCGTGGATTTTGTGGTCGCAAGCATTTTCGTCAACCCACTGCAGTTCGGCGCCGGCGAAGACCTCGACAAGTACCCGCGCACCTTGGCGGCGGATCAGGAAAAACTCCTCGAAGCCGGTTGCTCCCTGCTGTTCGCGCCGACTGTCGAGGAAATGTATCCCGACGGCATGGCCGGGCAGACCCGGGTCAGCGTGCCGCAACTCTCCGAAGGCCTGTGCGGCGCCAGCCGTCCGGGGCACTTCGAAGGTGTCGCGACCGTGGTCAGCAAACTGTTCAACATGGTCCAGCCGGATCTGGCGATTTTCGGCCAGAAGGATTACCAGCAACTGGCGGTGATCCGCGCGCTGGTGCATGACCTGAACATGCCGATCCAGATCATCGGCGAGCCGACCGTGCGTGCCGCCGACGGACTGGCGCTGTCGTCGCGCAATGGCTTCCTCAGCGAAGAACAACGTGCGGCGGCCCCGGTGGTTTATCGCAGCCTGAGCAACATCGCCGAGTCGATCAAGCAAGGCGAACGCGACTTTCCGGCGCTGATCAGCGCTCAGCTGCAACAGCTCGAAGCCGCGGGTCTGCGTCCGGATTACCTGGAAATCCGTCATGCCCTGACCTTGCGTCCGGCGACGGCGGAGGATCGCGATCTGGTGATTCTGGTGGCCGCGTTCCTCGGCACCACGCGGTTGATCGATAACCTGCACCTGAATCTCGATACCCCGGTTTAAAGACACCGCAATACCCCCTGTAGGAGTGAGCCTGCTCGCGATAGCGGTGTGTCAGTCAGCATTAGTGTTGAATGACACACCGCCATCGCGAGCAGGCTCACTCCTACAGTGTTTTTCAGCGTCATGAAGATTGCATTCCAGCCATATTGCCGCCCTCAAAGCCTTCGGGCACACTGCCCGCCGTTTGATTCCAACCCGGGAAAATGCACATGCACGCGATCATGCTCAAGGCCAAACTGCACCGCGCCGAAGTCACTCATGCAGTGCTCGACTACGAAGGCTCGTGCGCCATTGATGGCGAGTGGCTGGACTTGTCCGGCATCCGTGAATACGAGCAGATCCAGATTTACAACGTCGACAACGGCGAGCGTTTCACCACCTATGCAATCCGTGGCGAAGAGGGTTCGCGGATGATCTCGGTCAACGGCGCCGCCGCACACAAGGCCAAGGTCGGCGATCGGGTGATCATCTGCGCCTACGCCCATTACAGCGAAGCGGATCTGGTCAATTTCAAGCCGCGCATGCTCTACATGGGACCGGGCAATGAGCTGAGCCATACCAGCAACGCCATCCCGGTTCAGGTTGCCTGATCGCGTATCACCTCGTTCCGTTTGTCGGCCAGTTCCCGCTCTCGATGTTAAAAAAGTACAGGGATCTGGTCAGACAAAGTCAAGACAGAACGCAGCGCGAGGTTTACTGTATTCGCCCTGTGTCCAGAAATCGTGGCGACACAGTTGGCCCCACGCCCAAACATGGCGTGTCGTGGCTGTTCAGTGTTTAAAAGGCCGTTCAAGTAAAAAGGAAAACCGCAGCGATGGCGTACTACCGCACTCCTCACGACGTTACCGCTCTGCCCGCCTGGCAAGCGTTGAAAGATCACCGCCAAGCCATGCAGGATTTCAGCATGCGCGAAGCCTTCAACGCCGATCCGCAGCGCTTCAATCAGTTCACTCTCAGCAGCTGCGGACTGTTTCTCGACTATTCGAAGAATTTGATCAACGCCGATACCCGCAATCTGCTGGTGGGTCTGGCCAACGAAGTCGATCTCAAGGGCGCAATCAAGGCGCTGTTCGACGGCGAAATCGTCAACTCGTCCGAAGGCCGCCCGGCGCTGCATACCGCCCTGCGCCGCCCGGTAGGCGACAAGTTATCGGTCAACGGCGTCAACGTGATGCCGGAAGTCCACAAAGTGTTGAACCAGATCACCGATCTGGTCGGCCGCATCCACGACGGTCTGTGGCGCGGTTACACCGAGAAGCCGATCACCGACGTGGTCAACATCGGCATCGGTGGCTCGTTCCTCGGCCCGGAGCTGGTGTCCGAAGCGCTGCTGTCGTACGCACAGAAAGGCGTACGTTGCCATTATCTGGCGAACATCGACGGCAGCGAATTCCACGAGCTGACGCAGAAGCTGCGCGCCGAGACCACGCTGTTCATCGTTTCGTCGAAGTCGTTCAACACCCTCGAAACCCTGAAGAACGCCCAGGCTGCTCGTGCCTGGTACCTGGCGCAGGGCGGTTCGGAAGCCGAGCTGTATCGTCACTTCATCGCCGTCTCGAGCAACAACGCGGCAGCCGTGGCGTTCGGTATCCGCGAAGAAAACATCTTCCCGATGTGGGACTGGGTTGGCGGTCGTTATTCGCTGTGGTCGGCCATCGGTTTGCCGATTGCCCTGGCCATCGGCATGTCCAACTTCAAGGAACTGCTGTCCGGTGCCTACACCATGGACCAGCATTTCCAGACCGCGCCGTTCGAACAGAACATGCCGGTGCTGCTGGCGCTGCTCGGTGTCTGGTACGGTAACTTCTGGGGTGCGCAGAGCCACGCGATCCTGCCGTACGACCACTACCTGCGTAACATCACCAAGCACTTGCAACAACTGGACATGGAATCCAACGGCAAGAGCGTGCGTCAGGACGGCACGCCAGTGTCGACCGATACCGGTCCGGTGATCTGGGGCGGCGTCGGCTGCAACGGTCAGCACGCTTACCACCAGTTGCTGCATCAAGGGTCGCAGCTGATCCCGGCCGACTTCATTGTGCCGATCGTCAGCTTCAACCCGGTTTCCGACCACCATCAGTGGCTGTACGCCAACTGCCTGTCGCAAAGCCAGGCGCTGATGCTCGGCAAGACCTTGCCGGAAGCCGAGCAAGAGTTGCGCGACAAGGGCATGAGCGAAGAGCAGGTGCACAAACTCGCACCGCACAAGGTGATCCCGGGCAACCGTCCGAGCAACACCCTTGTGGTCGAGCGCATCAGCCCGCGTCGTCTCGGCGCACTGGTGGCGATGTATGAACACAAAGTGTTCGTGCAAAGCGTGGTCTGGGGCATCAACGCCTTTGACCAGTGGGGCGTGGAACTGGGCAAGGAACTGGGCAAAGGCGTTTACAACCGCCTGGTGGGCAGCGATGAAACCGTTGCCGATGACCCTTCCACCCAAGGCCTGATCAACTACTTCCGCGGTCGTCACCGCGGGTGATCAGTCGCTTGATAGAGAGCCCCTGAAGTTCAGGGGCTTTTTTTCGTCTGGCGTTTGGCGTGGATTGCGCGCTGACAGCCAGATCGTTTCCCCCTCACCCCAGCCCTCTCCCCCAAGGGCGAGGGGGAAAGGGAGCCGATTTTCGCGCTTTTCATTACTTGAGTTCGACTCAGGAATTTCAGGTCGATGTATCAAGCCCAAACACCTCGGTCAGTCCCCTCTCCCTTTGGGAGAGGGTTAGGGTGAGGGGCTCTTCGCGGTGGGGAGCCGTCTGCCGCCCTTGAACCCTTGCCCCCATCGGCGCATCTTTATCCTTGTCGCACCACAAGAATAAGGAACCGTCATGTTCGATATCAGCACGTTCCCCAAAGCCGATGCCGTCCGCCGGGCTGCGCAATTGAGTCAGGAAGACTATCGGCGCCTGTACCGCGAATCCATTGAACACCCCAGCACCTTTTGGGCCGAACAGGCCACGCGCTTCCTCGACTGGAGTACGCCGTGGCAGACCGTTCAGCGCTATGACCTGAAAACCGGAGAGGCCGCCTGGTTTGCCGGGGGCAAACTGAATGTCAGCTACAACTGCATCGACCGCCATCTCGAACAACGCGGCGATCAAACCGCCCTGCTCTGGGAAGGCGACGACCCCGCCGAATCGGCACAAATCACTTACAAAAAACTTCACCACCATGTCTGCCGACTGGCCAATGTGCTGAAAAGCCGTGGCGTGAAGAAAGGCGACCGGGTGTGCATCTACATGCCGATGATCCCCGAAGCCGCTTACGCGATGCTTGCCTGCTCGCGGATCGGCGCGGTCCATTCGGTGGTGTTCGGCGGTTTCTCCCCGGACTCCCTGCGCGACCGCATTCTAGACGCCGACTGCCGCACCGTGATCACTGCCGACGAAGGCGTGCGCGGCGGCAAGTTCGTGCCACTGAAACAGAACGTCGACAAAGCCCTGCAGAGTTGCCCGGACGTCAGCACCGTTGTAGTGGTCGAGCGTACGCAGGGCAAAGTCGAATGGGTCGAGGGCCGCGACCTCTGGTATCACCAGGCCGTGCGCGACGTCAGCGACGATTGCCCGCCGGAGCCGATGGACGCCGAAGATCCGCTGTTCATCCTTTACACCTCCGGCAGCACCGGCAAACCCAAAGGCGTGCTGCACACCACCGGCGGCTATCTGCTGCAAGCGGCGATGACCTTCAAATACGTACTCGATTATCGCGACGGCGAAGTGTTCTGGTGCACCGCCGACGTCGGCTGGGTCACCGGCCACAGCTACATCGTCTACGGCCCGCTGGCCAATGGCGCGACCACGCTGATGTTCGAAGGCGTGCCGAGCTACCCGAGCAGCTCACGCTTCTGGCAGGTGATCGATAAACACAAGGTCAACATCTTCTACACCGCCCCCACCGCCCTGCGCGCATTGATGCGCGAAGGCGCCGAGCCGTTGAAGGAAACGTCGCGCGCCAGCCTCAGATTACTCGGCAGCGTCGGTGAGCCGATCAACCCGGAAGCGTGGGAATGGTATTTCAACGTCGTAGGAGAACAACGCTGCCCCATCGTCGATACCTGGTGGCAGACCGAAACCGGCGGCATCATGCTCAGCCCGCTGGTCAGCGCACAACGGATCAAGCCGGGTTGCGCCACGCAGCCGCTGTTCGGCGTGCAACCGGTGCTGCTCGATGAACACGGCAAGGAAATCAAAGGCGCCGGCAGCGGCGTGCTGGCGATCAAATCCAGTTGGCCGGCGCAGATCCGCAGTGTCTATGGCGACCCGCAGCGAATGGTCGATACCTATTTCAAACCCTACCCCGGCTACTACTTTACCGGCGACGGCGCGCGCCGCGATGAGGACGGCGATTACTGGATCACCGGGCGCATCGACGACGTGATCAACGTCTCCGGCCACCGCATCGGTACGGCCGAAGTGGAAAGCGCACTGGTCCTGCACGACAGCATCGCCGAGGCCGCCGTGGTCGGTTACCCCCACGACGTCAAAGGCCAGGGCATCTATGCCTTCGTCACGCCCATGAACGGCGCCGAATCGAATGACGAGTTGAAGAAACAATTGCTCGACCACGTCAGCAAGGAAATCGGCAGCTTCGCCAAACCGGACCTGATCCAGTGGGCGCCAGCCTTGCCGAAAACCCGCTCAGGCAAGATCATGCGGCGCATCCTGCGCAAGATCGCCTGTAACGAACTCGACAGCCTCGGCGACACCTCGACCCTGGCCGATCCGAGCGTGGTACAGGGCCTGATCGACAAGCGCCTCAATCAGTAACATCCCGGGCGCGGTCTACTGGTCGCGCCCGCCTTTCTTCACTGAGTGGTCATGGAATTCATCCGCAGTCGTATCGAACAGCAACTCATGAGCCTGACCGGGCTGTCCCTCGGCCAACTCGACCTGGAAAACCCCAAGGGCGATCCCGGCCTGTTCGGCCCCGACTCGGTCAGTTGGCAAGTGCACGGCGACTTCAGCAGCATGTTGATCGGCGGCATCAGCGCGTTGCTGCTGCAAGCGCTGCATCCGCTGGCGTTGGCCGGGGTTTGGGATCATTCGAACTTTCGTCAAGACATGCTCGGGCGCTTGCGCCGTACCAGCCAGTTTGTTTCCGGCACCACATTTGGATCGCGACGAGACGCCGACTGGTTGATCGAGAAAGTCCGCACCATTCACTTGCAGGTGGTGGGCACCGCACCGGATGGCCGGCCCTACGCGGCGAGCGATCCGGATTTGCTGACGTGGGTGCATGTGGCCGAGGTCAGCAACTTTCTGGCGGCGCATTTGCGCTATCGCAATCCGCACTTGTCGGCGGCCGATCAAGATCGTTATTACGCGGAAATCGCCGTGATTGCCGAACGCCTGGGCGCACGGGATGCGCCGAAATCGCGGCAGGCCGTGGCTGATTATCTGCAACGGATGCGCCCGCAGCTGCTGTGCGACGAGCGCAGCCGTGAGGTGTTGCGCCTGTTGCTCGCCGCGCCGGCACCGAGTGTTCTCGCGCGGCCGTTTGGCGATTTGATGATGAAGGCCGGTATTGATCTGCTGCCGGACTGGGCCAGTGACATGCTCGATGTGCGGCAGAGTTCGCTGCAACGCCAGCTGATTCGCGCCAGCGTCAGACGCAGCGTGCCGATGCTGCGCTGGGCGATGCGTAATGGCTCGGTGCAACGGGCCAAACGGCGGATGGGCTTGCTGAACTGAAAGCTTCGTCGAGCCCTTCGCGAGCAGGCTCGCTCCCACAGGAGATTTGATTTGCAGCACAGATCCCATGTGGGAGCGAGCCTGCTCGCGAAGGGCGCAACTCGATTGCCCACCAAGCTGCTAAACTCCCGCGCCCCAATTCTCTCCAGCAAGGCGCCCGCATGTCTTCCTTGAATCAGGCGCTGCGCGCCGCCCTCGATCAACGCCAGGATCTGCTGGCCGAGTTGCACCGCCAGGGCACCGATTGCTATCGCTTGTTCCATGGCAGCCAGGAAGGCGCCGGCGGTCTGACCATCGACCGCTACGGCCCGCAATTGCTGGTGCAAAGCTTCCACCAGACGCTGGAACGCGACGACCTGCTGCAACTGCACGCCATGGTCAATCAGACATTGGGCCTGGAAACGTTGCTGGTTTACAACGACCGCTCCCGTGGCAACTCGCGTATCGACCGTGAAGACAGCGTCTACAAGGCCGACGACGCTGCGCTGGTCGATCTGATCGGTCACGAATGGGGCCTCAATTACCGCGTGCGCGGGCGTCATGCCGGGCAGGATCCGCTGCTGTTCCTCGACCTGCGCAACACTCGCGGCTGGGTCAAGGATCACGCCAAAGGCAAATCCGTGCTCAACCTGTTCGCTTACACCTGCGGTGTCGGCCTCAGCGCAGCCGCCGGTGGCGCGAGTGAAGTGTGCAATCTGGACTTCGCTGAAGGCAATCTGGCGGTCGGTCGCGAGAACGGTCAGCTCAACCCGCAATTGCCGGAAATGCAATTTATCCAGTCCGATTACTTCCCGGCCATCCGCCAACTCGCCGGCTTGCCGATCAGTCAGCGCCGTGGACAAAAGCTGCCGAGCTATCAGCGCCTCGATCAGCGTCAATACGATCTGGTGCTACTCGATCCACCGGCATGGGCCAAGAGCGCGTTCGGCACCGTCGACCTGCTGCGCGACTATCAGAGCCTGCTCAAACCGGCCCTGCTGACCACTGCCGACAACGGCGTGCTGATCTGCTGCAACAATCTGGCGAAAGTCAGCATGGACGACTGGCGCGAACAGGTGTTGCGCTGCGCCGAGAAGGCGGGCCGGCCAGTCCGCGAGTGGAGCGTAATGACCCCGGGCGCCGACTTCCCGTCGATGGATCAGCAACCGCCGCTGAAAACCCTGATCTTGCAGCTCTGAAGCGCTCGCGCGGCTAACACCCCTCCATTGTGGGAGCGAGCCTGCTCGCGAAAGCGGTGTATCAGCCACCAGATAGGGTGACTGAAAGAACGCCTTCGCGAGCAGGCTCGCTCCCACATGGAAAGCGTTCCTACAGAAGAATCTGAACAATCCTGCCCCATGCGAGGTACTTCGGAACCAGAATCGCGTGCCATACTCCAAGGCACTCCGATTCAGACAGATGAAGCCGCACATGCCCAAAGGATTGATTCGCGCGATTGGCGCCTTGTTGACTGCTCTGGCTCTCTACAGCCTGCTGGGGTTTCTGATTTTGCCGGGCATCGCCCTGCGGGTGGCCAACCAGCAGTTGGCCAATTACGCGACGGTGCCTGCGCATATCCAGCGCATCGAGCTCAACCCGTTCAGCCTTGAAGTCACCCTGTGGGGGCTGGTCATCGGCGAACCGGGCAAGGAACAGGTCGGTTTCGAACGCCTGTACGCCGACCTGCAAATCGACAGCCTGTGGACAAAAGCGCTGCACCTGTCCGACATCGAACTCGACAAGCCGAAGAGTGAAATCCTCTTTGCCAAAGACGGCAAGCTCAACCTGCTCGGCCTGTTCAACGTGCCGGCCAGCGAGCCAACACCGGCCGACCCGAACGCCAAACCGTTTCCGCTGCGCATCGACAACATCAAACTGGCCGGCGGCGTCGTGCATTTTCAGGATGTACGCCCAAGCGAACCCATCGAGTTCCTCTACGACGATCTGAATTTCGAGCTGAAGAATCTCAGCACCCTGCCCGAAGACAGCGCCGACATGACTTTGGTCGCCATCGGCCCGCAAGGTGGGCGAATCGACTGGGCCGGTAATTTCAGCCTGATCCCGTTCACCTCCGAAGGCACCCTGAAAGTCACCGACGGCAAGATGAAAGCCTTTTGGCCCTACGTGCGTGACTCCGTGCCGCTGGTACTCGAAGACGGCGTGATCAGCCTCAGCACTGAATACAAACTCAATCTGTCGAAAGAAACCGAACTGCTGCTCAATAACGTCGCCGTGAGCATCGCCCCCTTCGCTATCAAGGCCCCAGACGGGCGCCCGCTGGCGAAACTCGAACGTCTGGACGTCAGCGAAACGTCGGTGGATCTGGCCAAGCAACAAGTCGTGGTCGGCAAGATCCGCAGCCAGAAACTGGAAACCTGGGCCGCCCTTGAGGCCGACGGCCAGTTGGACTGGCAGAAACTGTTCGCCAGCCAACCATCGAAACCGGCTGCCAAAGCCGCGGCCGAACCGCCAACGACACCGGCGGCTGCAGACTCGCCGAAAGCTGAACCGAACGCCCCGAGCAAACCGTGGCAAGTGCTGCTCAAGGATGTGCAACTGCGCAATTACACCGTGCACCTGGCAGACCGTTCGGCGAATCCGCCGGTGGCGCTGGATATCACCCCGCTGAACGTCGACCTGGAAGGTTTCGACAGCCTCAACGGCTCGCCCTTCAAGCTCAAGCTCGACAGCGGGCTGGGCAAACAAGGCAAGATCAGCGCTGATGGCACGGTCAATCTGGCCCCGGTCAATGCTCAGCTCGATGTGAAAACCCAGGACATCGACCTGCGTGTCGCGCAGTCCTACATCAATCCGTTCATTCGCCTCGAACTGCGCAGCGGCATGCTCGGCAGTGACTTGAAGGTCAATCTCAAGAGCACTGAACCGCTGGCGCTCAGCGTGACCGGACGGGCGCAGATCGATCAATTGCACACCCTCGACACCCTGAAAACCCGCGACTTCCTCAAGTGGCAGCAGGTGGTGGTCGAAGGCCTCAACTATCAGCACGGCGACAGTCTGTCGATCGACAAGGTCAACCTGTTCCAGCCTTATGTGCGATTCATGATCAACGACGATCGCACCACCAACATCGACGACCTGCTGATCCCGCAGCCCGCCGACAGTGGCGCGAAAACCGCAGCGGCAAAACCGGCCAGCAAAGACAAACCGCTGGGCATTCACATCGGTGGTATCGCGATCAATGACGGCTCGGCCAACTTTGCCGACTTCAGCCTGACACCGAACTTCGCCACCGCCGTGCAGCAGCTCAACGGCCAGATCGGCACCATCGACAGTCGCCAGGCGAAACCGGCCAGTGTCGACATCAAAGGCAAGGTTGACCGTTATGCGCCAGTGACCATCAAGGGCGCGGTAAATCCCTTCGATCCGATGGCCAGTCTCGACATCGCTACCAGTTTCAAACGCGTCGAGCTGACCACGCTGACCCCCTACTCCGGCAAGTTCGCCGGTTACCGGATCCGCAAGGGTCGGCTCAATCTCGACCTGCATTACCTGATCACCAAAGGTCAGCTCAAAGCTGAAAACAAAGTGGTGGTCGAACAACTGCAACTCGGCGAAAAAGTCGACAGCCCGGATGCCGTGAGCCTGCCGCTGAAACTGGCGATTGCCCTGCTCAAGGACGTCGACGGCAAGATTTCCATCGAACTGCCGGTGACCGGCGACTTGAACAATCCGCAGTTCAGCGTGATGCCGATCGTCTGGCAGACCCTGCGCAACCTGATCGTCAAAGCCGCTGCCGCCCCGTTCAAATTGATCGGGGGACTGGTCAGTGGTGGCGGTTCGCAAGACCTCGGCACCGTGTCGTTCGCGCCGGGCTCCAGTGAGCTGAACAAGGACGCCGAAGCCGCGTTGGTCAAGCTGTCTCAAGCGCTGAAGGAACGTCCGGCATTGCGCCTGGAAATCGAAGGCACCGCCGCCAAAAGCAGTGACGGGCCGTTGCTCGCCGAACAGCGTCTGGAGCGTGAATACCAGTACAACTACTACAAGATGCTCCAGCGTCGTGGCGACAAAGTACCGGCTCAGGCGTCGCTGATCGAAGTGCCGGACAGCGAGAAAGGTCCGCTGCTCGAAGGCATCTATCGCACGCGTCTGAAAACCCAGCCACCGGCCGAATGGAAGGAGCTGGGCAAGGAAGAACGCACAGCGAAGATGCGCGACGGCGTGATCCAGTTCTGGAGTGGCAGCGATGTGCTGCTGCGTCAGTTGGGTCAGGACCGTGCCAGCAGCATCAAGGATTATCTGGTCGATAAAGGCCAACTGGCAGACGACCGCGTTTACTTTATCGATGCCAATCTTGGTGAGGCCGAGAGCGACGGCCGCGTTGTGACGCAAATGCATCTGGACGCCGAATGATGAAACTACAGTGGCTGGCCTTGCTCGCAATGACGCTCGCGGCCAGTCACGCCTCGGCGTCCGATACGCTGCGCTGCGGCAGTCAATTGATCAGCCTTGGCGACCGCTCCAGCGAGGTCCTGCAAAAGTGCGGTGAGCCGGTCAGCCGCGACGTGTTGGGCTACAAGCGCAGCGCCAATCGCCGCGAGGAGTTTCAGGTCGAGGAGTGGACCTACGGCCCGAGCAACGGCATGTACCAATACCTGCGCTTCGAAGGCAATCGCCTGCGCCAGATCAACAGCAAACGCGGTAATTGACCCGCAGCGATCCCCTTGTAGGAGTGAGCCTGCTCGCGATAGCGGTGTGTCAGTCAGCAATTCAATTAGCTGACACACCGCTATCGCGAGCAGGCTCACTCCTACATTTGTTTTGTATTGCCCCGCAAATAGAACAGGCCCCGCCACAAGTGGCGGGGCCTGTAATGGTCACATCCGTGTGACCGTTCGCATGAACTCTAAAGTTGCGGCAGACGTATGGCTCGGCCCGTCTGTCGCGCCTTCTCCCGGTCCAGGCGAGAAGTCATGCCTTACTCGGCTTTGAGGCCGTCAGCGGAGACCGCTTTGACGCCTTTGATTTTCTTGGTGATGTTCACGGCGGTGGTTTTCTGAGCCTCGGTCACGGCTACAGTCGACGACAGCGAAACAACGCCTTTGTTGGTTTCTACTTTGATGTCGGTGCCTGGAATGCCTTTTTCGGTCACCAGGTCACTTTTGACTTTGGTGGTGATCCAGGTATCGGAAGTAGCTTCTTTAGCCTGGGTGACTTCACCGGCGGCCAGAGTCATTGGAGCCTGGGTGGCCTGGGTGGTTTGTGCGAAAGCGCCGGTCATGGTCAGGGTCAGCGCGGTAGCAGCAGCGGCAGTGATAGCGAACTTCTTCATACGAGTAACTCCTGTTTTTCTGGAAAGTCTGCTGGATTACTTGTCAGCAGGGTTACCGAGGTAGTTGCGAACGCTGTGCCAACTTTTTCAAAGACATAAATCACTTATAAATCAATAGCTTATGAATAATTAAAAAATCCGGATTCATGCAAAATGCATGACTCTGGGAATATTCACATGCAAGTTGCGGCTTTTTGAAAAGTTCCTAAGACGCTGAAATTATTGAAGCTTTTGTGAAGTGACAGGCAATGAAAAATGCCCCGCGAGTGCGGGGCATTGATTCGTTTGCAAGCGAGGATCATGTACCGCTGGCAGTACAACCTTTAGGCGAGTAGTCCGCTGACACAGTCGTTGCACATGACCATCCGTTGGCGGCGGTACGACTCAACGTAATCGTTTTGCCCAGCACCGGGGCCGGCGCATTGGCAATCGTGCACACGATAGATCCCGCCCCATCAGCCGCAGTCCCCGAAGCCGACAACGAGCAGTTGGAAGTCGTGGTTACCGCGTCGCCTTTGACAATGGCGAGCGTAGGATTGGTCCCTTGATTGATGGTGTCTTCAAACGGCACCTTGAGTGCGCTGATTTCAGCCAGGCCCGCCGTTACCTTCGAACGCGCCTGATATTTCGAATACTGCGGCAGGGCGATAGTCGCCAGAATCCCGATGATCGCCACAACGATCAGCAGCTCGATCAGAGTGAAACCTTGTTGTTTTTTCATAGACACGCTCCATGCATGAGTCGAAATCTCATGATCTGAAAAGGACGCAGCATAGGCCATGCCAATGCACGCGAGACCCCGTGCATTGGATATGAAACGCGAGCAGCGCCGTTTCCTACAACCTGCAACCGCACTATCTGACACTTTTTGTCACCTGCACCTGGCGTGTTTGGCGCTGTCACTTGACTAGGCTATAAGTCATGAACTGCAAGCGTGCGGAATCCCCATGAATGACATCGCTCTGAGCGGTCTGGCCAAGCAATTGGTGCAGGCCGAACTGCTGACCGAAAAAAGCGCCCAGCAGGCCTGGCAGCAGGCCCAGCGCAACCGGCTGTCGCTGGTCAGTTATCTGGTACAGAACAAACTGGTGAAGAGCTCCCAGGTGGCCGAAATCGCCTCGGAGCATTTCGGCATGGCGTTCCTTGATCTCAATTGTCTGGAAAAGGAAACCCAGCCCAAGGGACTGGTCAGCGAAAAACTCGTGCGCCAGCACCATGCCCTGCCCTTGTGGCGACGCGGCAACAAGCTGTTCGTGGGCATTTCCGACCCGAGCAATCATCAGGCGATCAACGATATCCAGTTCAGCACCGGGCTGAGTACCGAGGCCATTCTGGTCGAGGACGACAAACTCACCGATGCCATCGAAAAATTCTTCGACACCCACGCCAGCGGCCTGGAAGACATGGCCGACGTTGATCTCGACGGCCTCGATGTCGAAGCCATCGATGACAGCAAACAGGAGGCTATCGGTGGACTCGACGCCGATGATGCGCCGGTGGTGCGTTTCGTTCACAAGATGCTGCTCGATGCGATCAAGAGCGGCTCGTCCGACCTGCATTTTGAACCCTACGAGAAAAACTACCGGGTGCGCGTGCGTACCGACGGCATGCTGCGCGAGGTGGCAAAGCCGCCGATCCAGTTGGCCGGGCGGATTGCCGCACGCCTGAAAGTCATGGCCAGCCTCGATATTTCGGAGCGGCGCAAACCGCAGGATGGGCGAATCAAGATGCGCTTGTCGAAAAGCAAGTCAATTGATTTTCGGGTCAATACGCTACCGACCTTGTGGGGCGAAAAAGTCGTGATCCGGATTCTCGACCCGTCCAGCGCACAGATCGGCATCGACGCGCTCGGCTATGAACCGGCGCAGAAAGACCTGTACATGGCGGCACTCAAGCAGCCGCAAGGGATGATTCTGGTCACCGGCCCCACCGGGTCGGGCAAGACCGTGTCGCTGTATACCGGCCTGAATATCCTCAACACCGTCGATATCAATATTTCCACCGCCGAAGATCCGGTGGAGATCAACATGGAAGGCATCAACCAGGTCAACGTCAATCCTAAACAGGGGCTGGACTTTGCCCAGGCCCTGCGCTCGTTTCTACGGCAGGACCCGGACGTGATCATGGTCGGCGAGATTCGCGACCTGGAAACCGCCGAGATCGCCATCAAGGCGGCTCAGACCGGCCACCTGGTGCTGTCGACCCTGCACACCAACAGCGCGGCGGAAACACTCACACGCCTGCACAACATGGGCATCCCCGGTTTCAACATCGCCACGTCAGTGAGCCTGATCATCGCCCAGCGCCTGGCACGCAAGTTGTGCAGCCACTGCAAGAAGCCCATCGAGATTCCGCGCGAAACCCTGCTCAAAGAAGGTTTCCCCGAGGAACGCATCGGTCATTTCACGATCTACGAGCCGGTCGGTTGCGATCACTGCAACGGCGGCTATAAGGGACGCGTGGGGATTTATGAAGTGGTGAAAAACACTGCGCAGCTGCAACGGCTGATCATGGCCGAGGGCAACTCGCTGGAAATCGACAGCCAGATGCGCCGCGACGGCTTCGACGACCTGCGCACCTCAGGGTTGCACAAGGCCATGCAAGGCATCACCAGCCTTGAAGAAATCAACCGGGTCACCAAGGACTGAACATGGCGGTCAAGGCAGCGAAAATCAGCGTCTACACCTGGGAAGGCATGGACCGCAAAGGCAGCAAGGTCACGGGAGAACTGAGCGGGCAAAACCCCGCACTGATCAAGGCACAGCTGCGCAAACAGGGGATCAACCCCGGCAAGGTGCGCAAGAAGTCCGCCTCCTTGCTGAGCTTCGGCAAACGCATCAAGGCTCAGGACATCGCCCTGTTCACCCGGCAGATGGCGACCATGATGAAGGCCGGCGTGCCGCTGTTGCAGTCGTTCGACATCATTGGCGAAGGCTTTGAGAACCCGGCCATGCGCAAACTGGTGGACGAAGTGAAACAGGAAGTCGCGGCCGGTAACAGCTTCGCCACGGCCCTGCGCAAGAAGCCGCAATATTTCGACGAGCTGTATTGCAACCTGGTCGATGCCGGCGAGCAGTCCGGTGCCCTCGACACACTGCTCGAACGGGTCGCGACCTATAAGGAAAAAAGCGAACGCCTGAAAGCCAAGATCAAGAAAGCCATGACCTACCCGACTGCCGTGGTATTGGTCGCGGCCGTGGTGACTGGGATTCTGCTGGTGAAAGTGGTGCCGCAATTCCAATCGGTTTTCTCGGGTTTCGGCGCCGAACTGCCGGCCTTCACCCTGATGGTGATCAGCCTTTCCGAATTCATGCAGCAATGGTGGTGGGCGATCCTCGGCGTATCGGTGGCAGCCATTTTCGGCACCCGCCACGCTCTGAAAAAATCTCAGGAATTGCGAGACCGTCGCGACACCTGGCTGCTGAAACTGCCCTTGGTCGGCACGCTGATGTACAAATCCGCCGTCGCCCGTTTCGCGCGAACCCTGTCGACGACGTTTGCCGCCGGTGTACCGCTGGTGGAAGCACTCGACTCGGTGGCCGGCGCCACTGGCAATGTAGTGTTCAAGCGCGCGGTGCTGCGAATCCGCCAGGACGTCTCCACGGGTATGCAGTTGAATTTTTCGATGCGCAGCACCGGGGTCTTTCCCACCATGGCCGTGCAGATGACCGCGATTGGCGAAGAGTCCGGCGCACTGGACGAAATGCTCGACAAGGTCGCAGGGTTTTACGAAGAGGAAGTGGATAACATGGTCGACAACCTCACCAGCCTCATGGAGCCATTCATCATGGTCGTGCTGGGGGTGATCGTCGGTGGGCTGGTGGTGGCCATGTACCTGCCGATTTTCCAACTCGGCTCTGCGATCTGACATGCCTATCGACGAACTGTTTGCCCTGTATCCGCTGGCCTTCGTTTGCACCGCACTGCTGCTGGGCCTGGTGGTGGGCAGCTTCCTCAACGTGTTGATCTGGCGTCTGCCGAAGATGCTCGAGCGCGATTGGCGCCAGCAGGCCCACGACGTACTGGGCTTGCCTGCGGAACGACCGCTGCCCACCTACAACCTGATGCTGCCCCACTCCGAATGTCCGCATTGCGCGCATCGAATTCGCGCCTGGGAAAACATTCCGCTGTTCAGTTATCTGGCGCTGCGGGGGCGTTGCTCAGCCTGTGCGTCACCGATCAGCAAACGGTATCCATTGACCGAACTGGCCTGCGGCCTGCTCTCGGCATTCATCGCCTGGCATTTCGGTTTTGGCTGGCAGGCTGGTCTGTTGATCTTTCTCAGTTGGGCTTTGCTGGCGATGAGCCTGATCGACATCGAGCATCAATTGCTGCCCGATGTGCTGGTACTGCCGTTGCTGTGGCTGGGTCTGATCGTCAACAGTTTCGGGCTGTTCGTGCCGTTGCATGACGCGCTGTGGGGCGCAGTCGCCGGTTACATGGCGCTGTGGTCGGTGTTCTGGCTGTTCAAGTTGTTGACCGGCAAGGACGGCATGGGTCATGGCGATTTCAAGCTGCTCGCGTTGTTCGGCGCCTGGGGTGGCTGGCAGATTTTGCCGCTGACGATTCTGCTGTCCTCGCTGGTGGGTGCGATTATCGGGGTGATTGTGTTGCGTTTGCGCGCTCAGGAAACCTCAACGCCAATCCCTTTCGGTCCCTATCTGGCAATTGCCGGCTGGATTGCCTTGCTCTGGGGTGGTCAAATAACCGACTTCTATTGGCAGTTTGTCGGTTTGAAATGAATACCCCTGTGGAAAAACCCTGGATTCTCGGCCTGACCGGCGGCATTGGCAGCGGCAAAAGCGCGGCGGCACAGCACTTTATCGACCTCGGCATCCATGTGGTCGACGCAGATCATGCGGCGCGCTGGGTGGTCGAGCCGGGTCGCCCGGCGCTGGCAAAAATAGCCGAACACTTCGGCCCCGGCGTTTTGCAGGCCGACGGCACGCTGGATCGCGCCGCCCTGCGCAAACTGATCTTCGAGGTGCCGGAACAACGCCGCTGGCTCGAAGCCCTGCTGCATCCGCTGATCGCCGAGGAAATCGCTCATCATCTGGCGCAGTCACAATCGCCCTACGCGATTCTGGTTTCGCCGCTGTTGATCGAGTCCGGGCAATATGCGATGACCCAGCGCATCCTGGTGATCGACGCCCCGCAACAATTGCAGATCGAGCGTACCCTGCAGCGTGACCAGACCAGCGAACAGCAGGTTCAGGCGATCCTCAAGGCCCAGTCGAGCCGTGAAGACCGCGTGAGCCGCGCCGACGACGTGGTGGTCAACGACCGCGACCTCGCCTGGCTGCACAGTGAGGTCAAGCGTCTGCATCACTTTTACCTGACTTTATCCGGAGGCCAAGCATGAGCCAGACCCCAACCGTTGAATGCCCAACCTGCGGCGCGCCCGTTGAATTCACCCCTGAAAACAAGTTTCGTCCGTTCTGCTCTGATCGCTGCAAGCTGATCGACCTCGGCGCCTGGGCGTCGGAAGAACACAAGATTCCCGTCGCACCTGATGCCGAGGATGAACTGTTTTCCGGCGATTTCGATCCGCGCCACTGATCCCCTTCAGGGCCGCATAAAGCCGTAGTCCTGATCGTCGTCGAGGTTTTCCGCCAAAAAGCGCAACTCGTCGGCCAGGTCTTCGGCGTTGCGTACCGCCTTGCTCTGTTGCACCACGGCACTGAGCAAGGCGCGCAAACTCAACCCCGGGTCAAAGCCCACCTCCTGCGCCATTTCCAGACTTTGCCGGGTCTCCTGCCTTGCCCACTCGTACACACTCATGTCGCCGCTCCTGAAGGGATTTGCGCGAGCATGAAATTTCGCGCGCATGGCGGGTTTGATATGGATCAAGACTTGGGATCGTCATCCTTCCACGGCGCCGAAAGGTAGCGCGTGCGATTGAACGTCTCCAGCCATTCCGGGCAGAACACCACCAGCGCACTGACGACCATGCCGTTGATGAACGCCTCGGGAAACAGCAGCAGCCACAAATAACCGATGAAGTCTTCCAGCCACTCCGGCATGGCGAAGAGACCGTCGTACCACAGCAGCGTCAGACTCAAGATTAGACATAACAGCGCGGACAACGCCGCAGCGAAGAATCCGGAGCAGAAGATGTACACGAACGGATTACGTGGCTGTGCGCGCTCGACGAGGATCGCCACACATTCAGTGATCAACACCGGTAACAGGATCAGCAGCGAGCCATTGACCCCGACCGCCAGCAGATCCTGACGACCCAATAGCACCAGGCCGATCTGTGCAATCAGGCCTGCGACAATTGCCAGCGGCCAATCCAGCAGCAAGGTCACAGCGGTCATGCCGATAAAGTGATACGACACGCCGGTGTCGAAATCCCTGCGCACCAGCCACAACAGAAACAAGGCGAACACCGTGCCGAACAGCAGATGCTGACGGCGGCTGTCGCTGAACAACTCGACCCACGGCGCACGCGCGATCGCCCACAGCAGCACAGGCAGGTAAATCAGCCAGCCGAGCGTCAGGCTCGCTATCGAAAGCAGTTCAGCTCCAATCATGACCCTCACCTTTCCAACGACACATCCCCTGTAGGAGCTGCCGCAGGCTGCGATCTTTTGACTTTAAAAAGAACAGGATCAAAAGATCGCAGCCTTCGGCAGCTCCTACAAGTGCACGATGACGCGGGGATCTGTAAACATCAGCCAAGCAAAGCTTTCTGCTTGTCGCATTTGAACGCTAAGCTTGGGCTTATGGATGACTCAGATTATTTACGCCTGCTGACCATCGCGGCCGAGCAGGCCAACGCGTTCCTGTCCAATGCCCGCAAATGGGAGCGTGAGCGTTGGGTTTGCCAGCGCCTGCTGCAAGGCTTGAACATTCCTTACCGGGTCGACGAATTCGCACCGGCCGGTGAGCCGCCGGACGTGCTGTTTCGCGAGGCCAATTTTGAAGTGTTCTTCGTCCTCGATGAAGGGCGCCGGCTCAATGACGAATGGCGCGATGAACTGCAGCGTCGCCGCAGTGCATTTTCTCTCAGCCAACTGGTGCGCCGAGAAGCCAAGCCCAAGCGCATCCCGGCCAATGAGTTCCTCATGCGACTGGCACCGACCTTGCGCAAAAAAGCCCACAACTACAAAGAACGCGGCATGGATCTGGGCGAGCTGGACATCATTGCCTTCGCCAGTCTCAAGCGCGAAGTGCTGGATCTGAACAGTCACTTCCCGCCGCCCACCGAATATTTGCGTCAGGGTTGGCGCTCACTGTCCCTGGTCGGCCCGACCTTCGCCCGCGTGCTGTTCGCCCATCCGGATGCGCCGGATTTCTTGCGCAGCAACCTCGGACGCAGCATCGTCTTTGACGTCGGGATCAGCCTGTGACGCCGCTTCAGCAGTTGATTGCCGACGTACCGCAGTCCGGCCGTGTGCGCTGGATCGGCGTGCGTCCGGAATCCCGTGGGCCGATGATCGAGCTGGATGCCGTCGAGGCGCGGCTCGAAGCCGGGCTGACCGGCGATCATGCGCGCCCCGGTGTGCGCAATGCGCGGCAAGTGACGCTGATTCAGTGGGAACATCTGGCCGTCATCAACGCCTTGATGGGGCGTCCGGACGATCAACCGGTCAGGCCTGAAGATCTGCGGCGCAATCTCGTTATCAGCGGTATCAATTTGTTTAGCCTGAAGGGTCGGCGCTTTCGCATCGGTCATGCAATATTCGAAACCACGGGCTGGTGTCAGCCTTGCGCACGTTTGCAAAACAACCTTGGCCCCGGCACCTTTCAAGCCGTGCGCGGGCATGGCGGAATTACCGCGCGGGTGTTACAAAGCGGGATCATCCGCCTTGAAGATAGCGTGAGCGTCGAACCGGTTCCGGACAGCGGCTATGCTGCGTTCAACCCCGGATAAAAACCGCTGTAGCTTCTGCCCATTCAGCAACGTCTACCTGACGAGGCAAATATGACCAGCCGCCTGAACCCTGAAGACCAGAAACATGTCGAAGAGTACCTGCAACTGTCCCAACACCGAGTCGAGCGCCGACCTTTCCGGCCGTGGATGCTCCTCGTGCTGGTGCTGGCAGTGACCATTGGTCTGGGCTTGTTGAGCCGATTTATCAGTTACCTGACGCTATGAGCTGCCTCGCGCTCGCTTGGGTAACCGCACCGATTTCCTTTAAAAACCTTGCGAGTTATCCCCATGTCCCATCGTATTGTTATTGTCGGCGGCGGCGCCGGCGGTCTGGAGTTGGCTACCCGTCTGGGTAAGACTCTGGGCAAGCGTGGCACCGCCAGTGTGATGCTGGTCGACGCCAACCTGACGCACATCTGGAAACCACTGCTGCACGAAGTGGCCGCCGGATCGCTGAACTCCTCCGAAGACGAACTCAACTATGTTGCCCAGGCTAAATGGAACCACTTCGAGTTCCAGCTGGGGCGCATGAGCGGGCTCGATCGCGCACAGAAGAAAATCCAGCTGGCCGCGACCTACGACGAAAACGGCGTAGAACTGGTGCCGGCGCGTGAAGTGCAGTACGACTCGCTGGTCATCAGCGTCGGCAGCACCACCAATGATTTCGGCACTCAGGGCGCGGCGCAGCACTGCCTGTTCCTCGACACCCGCAAACAGGCCGAGCGTTTCCACCAGCAACTGCTCAACCACTATCTGCGTGCGCACGCCGGGCAAACCGATGTCGTCGAGCAGATCAGCGTAGCGATCGTCGGTGCTGGCGCGACGGGCGTCGAGCTGGCGGCAGAACTGCACAATGCCGCCCATGAGCTGGCGGCGTATGGCCTGGACCGGATCAAACCGGAAAACATGCACATCACCCTGATCGAAGCCGGGCCTCGGGTGTTGCCTGCCCTGCCGGAACGCATCAGCGGGCCAGTGCACAAGACGCTGGAGAAACTCGGGGTCAATGTCATGACCAACGCCTCGGTCAGCGAAGTGACGGCGGACAGCCTGATCACTGCCGACGGCAACGAGATCAAGGCGAGCCTCAAAGTCTGGGCTGCCGGTATCCGCGCGCCAGGTTTCCTCAAAGACATCGACGGCCTGGAAACCAACCGCATCAATCAACTGCAAGTGCTGCCGACGCTGCAAACCACCCGCGATGAAAACATCTTCGCCTTCGGCGATTGCGCGGCCTGCCCGCAACCGGGCACCGATCGCAACGTACCGCCGCGTGCACAAGCAGCGCACCAACAGGCATCGCTGCTGGCCAAGTCGCTAAAGCTGCGCATCGATGGCAAGACCCTGCCGGAGTACAAATACACCGACTACGGCTCGCTGATCTCACTGTCGCGTTTTTCCGCCGTGGGTAACTTGATGGGTAATCTGACGGGCAGTGTGATGCTCGAAGGCTGGCTGGCGCGAATGTTTTACGTGTCGCTGTATCGTATGCACCAGATGGCGCTGTACGGGCCGTTCCGCACGGCGATGCTGATGCTGGGCAGCAAGATTGGCCGTGGCACTGAACCGCGTCTGAAACTGCATTGATGTAAAAACCTGTAGGAGTGAGCCTGCTCGCGATAGCGTTGTGTCAAACGACAACGATGTTGCCTGATACACCGCTATCGCGAGCAGGCGAAGGCCTACATTTGATTTGTGTTTCTGTCTCGTAATGTATCTGCGTCCGTAATATCTAACCTTCGCTTACAAACTCCCCAGCTGCGCGACACAGTCGCGATACACCGCCACCGCTAAATGGCCACACCCGAGCAGCAACTGCTCAGGCTTTCGCCCTTAACGTGTGGTTGCACAGCGCAGCCCAGGAGAATCCAGATGTCCCGTACTTCGACCCTCGGTAAAAATTCCATTGGCCTGATCGGCGCAGCCTTGGCTGGTGGCCTGATGCTGTCCGGTTCGGTATTTGCCGCTCAACCACTGGCGCAGGGCTACATGGTCGCTTCGGCGGAAACCTCGGTGAAAGCGCCGGAAGGCAAATGCGGTGAAGGCAAATGTGGCGATGCCTCGATGGCCAAGACTGACAGCGACGGTGACGGCAAGGTCTCGCGCGCCGAATTCCTCAAAGTCGCGCCGAAGTCCGACTTCGACAGGATCGACACCAACCATGACGGTTTTATCGACGAACAAGAGGCCTACAACAACGTGAAGGCCAACTTTGAATCCAACGGCAAGAAAATGCCCAAAGGACTGTTCGAGCACCTCAAAGATCAAGACGGCGCCTGATCAGCAGAAAAAACCAAGCCGCGCTTCCCCTGAGAGAAACGCGGCTTTTTCACGTCTGGCGCTTACAACTGGAAGCGCCGCACCATGCCCTGCAAGGCATTGGCCAGTTGCGACAATTCATGGCTGGATGCACTGGTCTGGTCGGCACCGGCGGCAGAACGTACTGACAAATCACGAATGTTCACCAGGTTGCGGTCCACTTCCCGGGCTACTTGCGCCTGCTCTTCGGCGGCACTGGCGATCACCAGATTGCGCTCATGGATCTGATGCACTGACGCGGTAATGGTTTGCAGCGCTTCACCGGCGCGCTCGGCGAGCGCCAGCGTGGTCGTGGCACGCGCGGTACTGGCCTGCATCGAATCCAGCGCCAGGCTCGAACCGCTGCGCATGCCCTGGACCATCTGCTCGATCTCCTGCGTCGATTGCTGCGTGCGATAAGCCAACGCCCGCACTTCATCGGCAACCACGGCAAAACCTCGTCCGCTCTCACCCGCACGCGCCGCTTCAATCGCTGCGTTGAGTGCCAGCAGGTTGGTCTGCTCGGCAATCGCCCGAATCACGTCCAATACTTTGCCAATGTTCTGCGACTGGTTGGCCAGTGATTGCACCAACTCACCGGTCTGTTGCACGTCACTGGCCAGCGCGTTGATGGCCGTGGCGGTCTCACTGACGCGCACTTGCCCCAGATGTGCCGACTCGCTGGATTGACGGGTTGCGTCAGACGTCGATACCGCATTGCGTGCGACCTCCTCCACCGCTGCCGTCATCTGGTTGACCGCAGTGGCGGCTTGTTCGATTTCATTGTTCTGCTGTTGCAGCCCCTGCGTGCTGTCGAGCGTCACCGCATTGAGCTCATCGGCAGCCGTTGCCAATTGCGTCGCCGAACCGCTGATGCCTTGCAGCGTCTCACGCAGGTTCTGCTGCATAGTCGCCAAGGCTTTGAGCAAGCGACTGACTTCATCATTGCCATGGGTTTCGATTGGCCGGGTCAGATCACCCTGCGCCACACTTTCTGCTGCGCTCACGGCACTGCTCAGCGGCCGGACGATACTGCGCGTGAGCATCATCGCCAGCGCCACCGTGGCCAGCGCGGCTAAAGCAATAAACAAACTGACAATGGTCCGCGAGTTTTCGTAGTGCGCAGCGGACTTCTGGCTCTCGGCAGCGACCTGTTTGGCGAACAGATCCGCCAGGTCGTTGAGTTGTTTGCCGGAACCATCGACGACGGTTTTCATGTCGACCAGCAATAACCTGGTCAGCTCATCACGCTTGCCTTGCTCGGCGAGGGTGAAAGATTGAGCGATGCCACTGCGATAGGCGGCGAAGGTTTTCTTGAACTGGTCGTATAGCTGCTGGCCTTCCGGGGTGTTGACCAGTTTGTCGTAAGCGGCGATTTTCTCGCTCAGCTCCTTGTCGCGGGTGTCCATCTGGCTGCGGTAAGTCGCAATGTTGGCCGGATCCTGATCCAGCGCCATGCGCAGCGAGATGGTGCGGATGCGCAGCATGATCTCGCGAATCTCGTCGCCGCCACGAATACTCGGCAGCCACTGGTTTTCTACCGCGACTTCACTGTCGCGAATACTCGACATCTGCCCGAGCGCAAACACACCGAGCAAAGCCACCAACACCGCGATCAGGGCGAATCCCAGGGCAGCCCGGGGAGCAATATTCAACTGACGAAGCAACATGACGCACGCCCTTATTCTTGTATTGGCCAGATTCAAGGGGCGAAGCCATGGCAGTCCCCTCGTGTTAGCGGGCTATCGGCCAGTTGTACGATGACTTGAAGGGAATTGTCTTTTCGAAGGACAAAAAAAATCCCCGTATCTTTCGATACGAGGATTTTTAATATGGTCGGGGTAAGGGGATTCGAACTCCTGACATCCTGCTCCCAAAGCAGGCGCGCTACCGGACTGCGCTATACCCCGG
>NZ_PCQC01000003.1:167998-464411 GCF_002979955.1 Pseudomonas sp. MYb2 | reverse complement strand
GCGGGAATAGCTCAGTTGGTAGAGCACGACCTTGCCAAGGTCGGGGTCGCGAGTTCGAGTCTCGTTTCCCGCTCCAAATTCTAAAGACGCCGCTCAGTGAGCGGCGTTTTTATTAGTGAAAGTTGTAGCCTGTGTCCCCTTCGTCTAGTGGCCTAGGACACCGCCCTTTCACGGCGGTAACAGGGGTTCGAGTCCCCTAGGGGACGCCATTGCGGGAATAGCTCAGTTGGTAGAGCACGACCTTGCCAAGGTCGGGGTCGCGAGTTCGAGTCTCGTTTCCCGCTCCATATTCACAAAAACGCCGATCAGTGATGATCGGCGTTTTTGTTTGTGCGCGATTTGTCGTCGCCAATAAAAAAGGACCTTTACGGTCCTTTTGTGCGTCTACCAGAACCCGGCCATGCGCTGACCGGGTTCGAAGGATCGATCACAGCTTCGGCAATTGCCCGATGCGCCCCATCATTTCGGTGACGATCTGCAGGTCCAGCAAGAACTGGTCAACGGTCTTGAACTCGCCATCGGTGTGCCCGGTGTATTTCACCTCGGGACGCGCCAAGCCAAATTGCACGCCGTTAGGCAGTTCATGCACCGACGTCGCACCGGCAGAGGTACCGAACTCGTGCTTCATACCGAGGTTTTCTGTCGACACTGCCAGCAATGCCTTGACCCATTCCCCTTCCGGGTTGCGGTACATCGGTTCGGCGACCGAGTAATCGAAGTCCACGGCTACGTGAGTTTTCTTTGTCCAGGCGTTGAGCTTGTCGGCGATTTCAGCCTTGAGCTTCTCTGGTGATTTGCCCTTTGGTACACGCAGATTGACCGCCAGTTTGAAGGCTTTGTCATCCTCGCCGACATAGGTCAGGGAGGTGGTCAGCGGCCCCATGAACGAATCGGAGAAATCCACGGCGAGTTTTTTGCCCAGATAATCCAGTCCCCAGTTATCCGCAGCGTAATGTGCAGCGTCGGTGAACTGGTTGTGCTTGAGCGGCACTTTGCCGTCCAGTCCATTGATGAAGCTCAGCATCCGGGCGACCGGGTTAACACCTGACTCGGGCTCGGAGGAGTGCGCGGAAACACCGGTGACCGTCAGTTTGACGTCTTTGCCATCAACCTTGGCGGTGACCTGGAAGTCGCCACCGTTGAGCTTGGCGTATTCAGTCCCGGCTTTTTGCAGGCTTGCTGCCAGTTCGCCAGGCTTGTCGGTCACCAGGGTCACGACCGAGGCTGACGGTATCTGGTTGGTGGCCAGGCCACCTGTCATCGAGGTGATCTCTGCGCCTTTGCCTTCAGCTGTGCGCTTGGCAAATTTGGCCATCACGGTGCCGTAGCCTTTTTCGGCAATCACCACCGGGTAACCACCGTCGAGCGCCATATTGTAGGCCGGCGTGGGGTTTTTTTCGAAGTAATAGGGAATGGCGTCGCCGGTGGTTTCTTCGGTGGTATCGACCAGCAGCTTGAAGTTGCGCGCCAATGGCAGTTTTTCTTCTTTGATCACTTTCATTGCGTACATCGCAACGACGATGCCGTTCTTGTCATCTTCGGTACCGCGACCGTACATGCGATCGCCAATCAGGGTGACTTTGAACGGATCAAGCTTGGTACCGTCCTTGAGCACCCAGTTTTCCGGGGTCACTGGCACCACGTCAGCGTGTGCGTGGATGCCGACGACTTCGTCACCCTTGCCTTCCAGGGAAATTTCGTAGACGCGGTTGTCGATGTTGCGGAAGTTCAGATTGAACGACTCGGCAAGGCTCTGGATCTTGCCGGCAATCTTGATGAACTCAGGGTTGTCGTGCTGTGCGACGCCTTCCTTTTGGAAGGTTGGAATTTCGACCAGTTCGCGCAGGGTTTGCAGCGCGGCCTTGCCGTATTTGACGCGCGTGTAGATGCCCAGCAGACGATGGATTTCGTTCTGCTGCTCAGCGGTCAGGGTTTTATTGTCGAGGAAAGCGCTGATGGCCGGACCGAGATTATCGCTTTTGGCGATGTCGCTCTTGGCCAGGCTGCCCAGAAACTCGCGGAAATCCGTGACGTTTTTGTCGTCGAAGGATTTGAGGATGACCGCGCTCTGCTGCGGGGTGATGTTGGCTTGAGCGGCGGTGGTGAATGACGCGAGGCTGGCCAGCATCAGGGTAGCGGCGGCCAGTTGCTTGAGGGAGAAATCCATTACGGAGGCTTTCCTTGCGGGCAATTGATGAGAGATGTTTCTGTCGGCTGCGTCAGAAACATTTTGCAAACTAACACTGTGGGCGAGTAACCAGGGAGTCCTGAAACTTGATCTGTCGCACAGAAACGCAAAAGAGGCGCAGAAATGAAAAAGTCCCGGCAAGCGATTGCCGGGACTTTTTTGTCGCTTACATCGACAGCATCAAGCGCCCGGCGAACAGAATCAGGATCACTCCCATGCTGCGTTCGAACCAATGGCCCATGCGCATGAACAGCAAGCGCACTTTGTTGCTGGAGAAAAACAGCGCGACGATCACGAACCACAACGCGTTCACAAAACACATCCACAAGCCATAGAACGCCTGGACTTGCAGGGGGGTGCTGGCACTGATGATCGTGGTGAAAATCGCCAGAAAGAACAGGGTTGCCTTGGGGTTGGTAGCGTTGGTCAGGAAACCTGTGCTGAACGCCTTGAACAACGACTGTTCCACCAACGGTTCATCGGCGGCTTTTTCGCCTTCAAGGGTAGTTTTCGGTTTGCTGCGGATCAGGCTGACACCCAGATACAAAATGTAAGCACCACCGACTACCTTGGCCACGGTCAATAACCACGGGGTGGTGTGCATCAACGCGCCGACACCGAGCAGGGTGTACAGCACGTGCACGGAAATCCCCGCACCAATGCCCAGCGCCGTGCAGATCCCCACCAATCGGCCGAAGCGTACGCTCTGACGGATAGTCACTGCGAAGTCCGGGCCGGGGGCGACCACGGCGAGAAAGTGGATAGTAGCCAGCGCCAGAAACTCGCCCAGGTAATTCGAATACATTTCAACTCCAGAAGGTCAGGGGTGAAGCATTGCCGCGATAGCCGACAAAGAAGGAAAGGCTCAAGCGCGGGTCCGCCACGCCCGGGGTCACCGAGTGCATGCAGCGCGAATTGAACATGATGAAGTCGCCGGGCTGCGGTCGCACCTCAAGGGTTGGCGGCCCGAGCAGCGCCGGGTCGATGCCGTAGCTGTCGCCGCGCATCTCGTCGAATTGGTCGGGAGTAATGTTGTCGTCCCACATCTGCAATGCGCCGCCGTCGGTTGGCATGTTCAGATAGACGTTGCAGGCGAATTGCGCCTCCAGGCTGCGGGCCTGGAAACTGTCCGGCGCATCCTTGGCAAAGATGTCGTGGTGGGCAAGGAAGCACACGCCGGGCTTTACCACGCGCGAAAGGCCGACGTACATCTTGCGGCCGTAGAGGTTTTCCAGATGCGCCCCCGCCGGCCATGATTCGTCGAGCATGCAGCGCAAGGTGTCGACCGGCGAAGAGTAGGGCGCGCAGCGATTGCGCAATTCAGCGATGTTGCTGGTGGCGCGTTCGAAGTAGTCCTCGATCAGCAGCGGCTGGTTTTCCGCTTCATAAAACGCCATGCCGATGCGGCCGATGCTGGGTGCGTTGATGTAGCCCTCAAAGCCCGGTGCCAGGATCTTGTCGCCAATCTCGATCGCCAGCGGCTCCGGCAGAAAGCCTTTGACGCGGATGGCGAGGACTTCTTCGTTGGCCAGTTTTTTTATGCACGTCTCATCGAGACGCTCGACGTCTAGCATCATGTTATTTAGGTCCATCTATCGATAGTCAACGGAACCTGCGAGTGCGGTTCCCCCGGCGCCGGATGCTGCGCGAGGGCAGCGTCCGGGAATGCTCAATCCACGCGGTAGTGGACGGATAACGTGCCTTTCTTCTGTGAAAGGGACGCGATCGTGACTGTGCCAAGTTCCTTCAGGCTGCGTACATGGGTGCCACCACAGCCATAGGCCGGGAGTTCACCGAAGCCGATTTCCCGCGCGCCTTCGCGCAGGGATACCAGGCGTGGCAGATCGTGTTCGATCCATTGCTCAATGCCGATTTGAACGGTTTGGGCGTCGACTTCCTGAGCGGCGTCGCCAGGTTTGAATTGCACCCGACCTTCGTCCGGCCAGTGGTGCGCCTTGACCGGCATCCAGCCCATGGCCTGGACAAAGTGCCCGATCAGATGTCCGGCCGAATGCATGCGGGTGTTGAAGCGGCGGCGCTCTTCATCAATCCGTATAGCGGTCATGCCAAGCGTTACCGGTCTGTCGACAAAGTGAATGATGCGGTCTGGCTCCTGGACCACGCGCAGCACTTGGGCTTCACCGATCCAGCCGGTATCGCAGGGCTGCCCACCGCCTTGCGGATGGAACAGCGTGGCGCGCAACACCACGGAAAATTCATGCTCGTGGGGCGTGCAGTCGAGGACTTCCACATTAGCCTTGAGGTCATCACTATGGAAAAAGAGGCGAAGCGTCATATTCCATGCCCTTATTAAAGTTTCTATTTTTATTATATGAATCGTGTAATAACGTGATAATCCGTTCAAACATCAAAGGACTTGTGCGCTGTGAGCATAAATCTTCCACTTCCACTGCTCGGTGAAATGGCGATTTTCGTCAAGGTCGTGGAGACCGGCAGCTTCTCTGAAGCAGCACGACAGCTCGGGTCATCACCCTCAGCGGTCAGTCGCAGCATTTCTCGGCTGGAAAAGGCCTTGGCCACGCGGTTGCTGCAACGCACTACGCGCAAATTACGTTTGAGTGATGGTGGCGAAGAGGTGTTCAAGCGCTGCCAGGAGATGGTCAGCGCCGCCAAGTCAGTGATGGAAATCAGCGGCCAGTTCACCCATGAGGCAGAAGGACTGGTGCGGGTCAGCGTGCCGAAAGCGGTGGGGCGCTTTGTGGTTCATCCGCATATGCCCGAGTTTCTGCGGCGCTATCCCAAGGTCGACGTCGAGTTATTGCTGGAAGACCGGCAGGTTGATCTGATTGACGATCATGTTGACCTGGCGATCCGCATCACCGATAGACCACCGGCCGGGCTGGTGGGCCGTCAACTACTGACCATTGACCATTTGCTCTGCGCCACGCCGCAATATCTGGCCGAACACGGCACGCCGACTCACCCTCACGACTTGCTCAATCACAGTTGTATTTATCTGGGCGAGACGCCGAGCGATGCGCGCTGGAAATTCAAGAAAGGCAGTAAAGCGGTAACGGTCGGCGTGCGCGGTCGCTATGCCGCCAATCACACCGGCGTGCGTTTGGGCGCGGTGTTGCAGCACATTGGTATCGGCAGCCTGCCGTATTTCACGGCGCGTTATGCCTTGGAGCAGAGGTTGATCGTGCAGGTACTGCCAGACTGGACGTTCCTCGCCTCTTATCATGGCGGGCTCTGGCTGTTGCACTCGCCCACTCGGTACCTGCCGCCGAAGTTGCGGGTGTTTATCGATTTTCTGGTGGAGTGTCTGGAGAAGGAACCGACCCTGAGTAAACCCGGTAAGCCGGGCAATGCAAGTAACACCGCGATGGCGTACGAGCTACCTGAAAGCGAAGGGTTGTTGTAGCGCAAAAGCAAAAGATCGCAGCCTTCGGCAGCTCCTACATACGCGGTCAATGTAGGAGCTGCCGAAGGCTGCGATCTTTTGATCTTCAACCAGCAAACTGAATCAGTGCTTGCTGTCCTGAGCGGACATCGCCAGCAACTGCTTTTCCTGGTTCCAGTCGAACGGTTCATCGTTCTGTTCGGCTTCGTAACGACGTTCCTCCAGCGCCTGATACAGGTCGATCTCTTCATCGGCCAGGTAGTGCAGGCAATCACCGGCGAAGAACCAGAGCAGATCCCGCGGGATCAGGTGGGCAATTTGCGGGTAACGGGTAATCACTTGAGTCAGGATGTCCTGGCCCAGGTATTGGCTTTCGATCGGGTCGATCGGCAGCGATGCCAGCAGTTCGTCGAAGCGCTCCAGAAACAGGGCATGGCTTTCTTCGGGAACCTGTTCGGCCTCACCTACGGCGACCAGGATACTGCGCAGGTGGTCGAGCAATACGAGATGATCGGCAACGACGTTGGACACGAGATAAGTCCTCAAGAGCAAAACGGGCGCGGGAGTATAAAGCTCCTGCGCCCATTTATCACATATAAACGGCGATATGCTTGTCGGGATCAGCGGACTTTGCCCTCTGCCTGTTTCAGCTCTTCTTTATCGAAATCATCGACATCGATCACCTTGCGCCGCGCTGCTTCGGCATCACGCAGACTTTGCGCTTCAACCGGTTGCAGCACACCAGCCTCCAGTGCGGCGTCGATGGCGTGTTCGCCTGCGGCCGGTTTGACCTGACCGCTTTTCAGCGAGGTGTGCAGCTTCTTGTGCAACGGCTGCGCGGCGTTTAGCAGATCGCTTGCGTGCTGCAGCGCACCGACCGCATCGTCCGCCGATTGCGGGCGATAGCAACCGGCTAGCAGCTCTTCAAGCGCCGGGTCGCCTTTGGCTCGACCAATCACCCCAGCCACTTCGGCACCGAGTTTGTCCGACGGACCTTTGTGACGACGGCCAAACGGGAAGACGATGACGCGTAGCAGACAGCCGAAGACTTTGTTCGGGAAGTTGCGCAGCAATTCATCCATCGCCCGCTCCGCTTGACCCAGGCTTTCTTCCATCGCCCAGCGGAACAGCGGCTCCATGTACGCCGGCGAATCCAGATCGTGATAACGCTTGAGCGCCGCCGAGGCCAGATACAGGTTGCTCAACACATCACCGAGACGTGCCGAAAGGCGTTCGCGGCGTTTCAGTTCACCGCCGAGCAGCATCATGCTGAAGTCGGCAAGCATCGCAAAGGCTGCTGCCTGACGATTGAGCGCGCGGAAATAGCCTTGGCTGATCTTGTCGCCCGGTGCATGTTCGAAATGACCGAAGCCCAGGTTCAGCACCAGCGTGCTGGCGGCGTTGCTCACGGCGAAACCGATGTGTTTGAGCAGCAGACCGTCGAACTCTTTCAGCGCCTGGTCCTTGTCCTCGCGACCGGCGAGGGCCATTTCCTTGAGCACGAACGGATGGCAACGAATTGCGCCCTGACCGAAGATCATCAGGTTGCGCGAGAGAATGTTCGCGCCTTCCACCGTGATGAAGATCGGCGCACCGTTCCAGCTACGCCCCAGGTAATTGTTCGGGCCCATGATGATCGCTTTGCCACCGTGCACGTCCATGGCGTGGCTGATGCATTCGCGACCGCGCTCGGTCAGGTGGTATTTGAGGATCGCCGACAGTACCGACGGTTTCTCGCCGAGATCCACTGCGTTGGCCGTGAGCATGCGCGCGGCGTCCATCATCCATGCGTTGCCGCCGATTCGCGCCATCGCCTCCTGAATGCCTTCGAACGCCGACAGCGGCACGTTGAATTGTTCACGAATCTGCGCGTATTGACCGGTCACCAGACTGGTGAACTTGGCCGCACCGGTACCGACCGCCGGCAGCGAGATCGAACGGCCGACCGACAGGCAGTTCATCAGCATCATCCAGCCTTTGCCGAGCATCTCCTGACCGCCGATGAGGAAGTCCAGCGGGATGAACACGTCCTTGCCGGAGTTCGGGCCGTTCATGAACGCCGCACCCAATGGCAGGTGACGACGGCCGATCTCGACACCGTCGGTATCGGTCGGAATCAGCGCCAGGCTGATGCCGAGGTCCTCCTTGTCACCCAGCAGATGCTCCGGGTCATACGCCTTGAACGCCAGACCTAGCAGTGTCGCCACCGGACCGAGGGTGATGTAGCGCTTTTCCCAGTTCAGACGCAGGCCGATGACTTCCTGACCTTGCCACTGACCTTTGCAGATGATCCCGGTGTCGGGCATCGCCCCGGCATCGGAGCCAGCGAGCGGACCGGTGAGGGCGAAGCACGGAATGTCATCGCCGCGAGCCAGTCGTGGCAGGTAGTGATTGCGTTGTTCATCGGTGCCGTAATGCAGCAACAGTTCGGCCGGGCCGAGGGAGTTGGGCACCATCACGGTGGAGGCGAGGTCGCCGCTGCGGGTCGCAAGTTTCATCGCCACTTGCGAGTGCGCATAGGCCGAGAAGCCTTTACCGCCAAATTCTTTCGGAATGATCAGGGCGAAAAAACCGTGTTCCTTGATGTGCGTCCAGGCTTCGGGCGGCAAGTCCATCGACTGGCCGATCTGCCAGTCGGTGACCATGGCGCAGAGTTCTTCGGTCGGGCCGTCAATGAACGCCCGTTCTTCGTCAGTCAGTTGCACCTTCGGATAGGCCAGCAGTTTGTCCCAGTCCGGACGACCGCTGAACAACTCGCCATCCCACCAGACGGTGCCGGCATCGATCGCGTCGCGCTCGGTCTGCGACATCGGCGGCAGGGTTTTCTGGAACCAGTTGAACAGCGGCGCGGTGAAATGTTTGCGGCGCAGGTCGGGCAGCAGCAACGGTGCGGCGACCACGGCCAGTACGACCCAGAACACCAGCATCAGCCAGCCCGGTGCGTGACTGAAAATACCCATCGCCAAGAGGTACACGGCAACGATGCCCAACGCGGGCAGAGGGGAAATACGCCGGTGGGCGAGATACGCCACGCCGACCAGCAAAACCAGTATCCACAACAACAGCATATTCAGTCCTCCGTGAACCAAGGCAAATCGACCCTCCAGAGCTTAGACGGCATCTGCAAAACCGGGTGGTCAGACCAAGGTGATTGAAATCGTGGGAAACCCCGGATGGTTTTCGTAGGTTCGGTGGGCAACGCGTGTGGGAAATCGTTCGATCAATCCGCGTCTTTGCGTCCAAGTTTGGCCGAAACGTCGTTATCTCTGTGCTTGAGCTGTCGCTAGACTCCAGGCTCATTCAGGAGATTGTCGTCATGCACGAGTATCTGAGTCCCGGCCGCTTCATCGATAGTGACCACCCGGCGGTGGTGGAGTTCGCCGAACAGCATCGTGGGGTCAGTCGCGATCCGCTCGCGCAGGCGATCAGCCTTTATTACGCCGTGCGCGAGGCCGTGCGCTACAACCCCTACACCTTCAGTCGCGATCCGCAGACCTTGCGCGGCAGCTATGCGTTGGCGACGGGGGAGAGTTATTGCGTGCCGAAAGCCACGCTGCTCGCCGGTTGCGCGCGGCATTGCGGAATCCCCGCGCGGATCGGCCTGGCCGATGTGAAAAACCACCTGTCGACGCCGCGCCTGCTTGAGTTGTTGAAAAGCGACATGTTCGCTATGCACGGCTACACCGAGTTTTTCCTCAACGATCGTTGGGTGAAGGCCACACCGGCGTTCAACCAGAAACTCTGTGAACTGTTCAACGTCGCTCCACTGGAGTTCGACGGTATCAATGACAGCGTTTTCCACCCCTACAACCGTGATGGCGCGCAGTTGATGGAGTATCTGGTCGATCACGGCCAATTCGCCGACGTGCCGGAAACCTTCTTCTTCGAGCATCTGCAAAAGTGCTATCCGCATCTGTTCACCGATCAGCAGCCGCCATTGCTGGGCGATATGCACAGTGATGTGAGACGTGTCTGATCCGGCGTATGCTGCCTGCCCACTCATTTGAAAAGAGGCGGTCATGCTGAAGATCTGGGGACGGAAAAACTCATCGAATGTCCGGAAGCCATTGTGGGCTGCTGAAGAGCTTGGCCTGGCCTACGAGGCGATCGATGCCGGCGGCGCATTCGGCGTTGTCGACACACCCGAGTACCGGGCGATGAACCCGAACGGCCGGGTGCCGGTGATCGAAGACGACGGTTTCGTGTTGTGGGAATCCAACGCGATCGTTCGCTATCTGCTGGCCAGACATGCGCCCGACAGCGCCTGGTATCCGGCGGATCCGCAAGTCCGTGCCGGCGCTGACAAGTGGATGGACTGGACCACGTCGAGTTTCGCCGGGCCTTTTCGCACGGTGTTCTGGGGTGTGCTGCGCACGGCCGCGGACAAGCAGGACTGGGCGGCAATCAACGCCGCGATCAAGGAATGCAACGAGTTGCTGAACATGGTCGATCAGGCACTCGCCAGCCAACCGTATCTGTCCGGTACAGATATCGGCATGGGCGATATCCCGCTCGGCAGTTTCATTTATGCCTGGTTCGAGATGCCCATCGAACGCGCGCCGCAACCGCATCTGCAAGCCTGGTACGAACGCCTGAAGCAACGTCCGGCCTACCAAAAAGCGGTTATGACCGCGTTGACTTAATACCTACTATCGACACACTTGACTGTACTTGTACGGCGGCGGCAAGCACCATTGCGCACTTGCGCTGCGGTTCGATCCCTCGCCGCCGTCTCCTTTTTTCCTTCAATGGTGCGTAAATCAGATATGAGTTCCGCTCTGTCCATCCGGCAGCTAACCAAAACCTACGGCAACGGGTTCCAGGCCTTGAGTGGTATCGATCTGGACGTCGCCGAAGGTGATTTTTTCGCCTTGCTCGGCCCCAACGGCGCCGGCAAATCCACGACCATCGGCATTCTCTCGACCCTGGTGAACAAGACCAGCGGCACGGTGAATATCTTCGGTCATGACCTGGACAAGAATCCTGCGCAGCTCAAGCGCTCGATCGGCGTGGTGCCCCAGGAATTCAACTTCAACCAGTTCGAGAAGACTTTCGACATCGTCGTGACTCAGGCCGGTTACTACGGCATTCCGGCGAAGATCGCCAAGGAACGCGCCGAGCAGTACCTGACGCAACTGGGCCTGTGGGACAAGCGCGATGTGCCGTCGCGTTCGTTGTCCGGCGGCATGAAGCGGCGCCTGATGATTGCCCGTGCGCTGGTGCACGAACCGCGTCTGCTGATCCTCGATGAACCGACCGCAGGCGTCGACATCGAGCTGCGCCGCTCAATGTGGACGTTCCTTACCGAACTGAACCAGAAAGGCATCACCATCATCCTCACCACGCACTATCTGGAAGAGGCTGAGCAGTTGTGCCGCAACATCGGCATCATCGACCACGGCACCATTGTCGAGAACACCAGCATGAAACAATTGCTGGGCCAGCTGCACGTGGAAACCTTCTTGCTGGACCTGAAAAACGACTTGAGCGTCACGCCGCAATTGCTCGGTTATCCGGCCCGGTTGATCGACAGCCATACGCTGGAGGTTCAGGTCGACAAATCCATGGGCATCACGGCGTTGTTCAGCCAATTGGCGCTGCAGAACATTGAAGTGCTGAGCCTGCGCAACAAAACCAATCGCCTTGAGGAGCTGTTCGTGTCCCTGGTGGAGAAAAATCTGTCGAAGGTAGCGGTATGAGTTCTGAATTGCGTCCCAACCTCGTCGCCCTGCAGACCATCGTTTACCGCGAGGTCAAACGCTTCACGCGGATCTGGCCGCAGACCCTGCTGCCGCCGGCGATCACCATGGTTCTGTACTTCGTGATCTTCGGCAACCTGATCGGTCGGCAGATCGGCGACATGGGTGGCTTCACCTACATGGAGTACATCGTGCCGGGGTTGATCATGATGTCGGTGATCACCAACTCTTACGGCAACGTGGTCTCGAGTTTCTTCGGCAGCAAGTTCCAGCGCTCCATCGAGGAATTGATGGTGTCGCCGGTGTCGCCGCACACGATTCTGATCGGCTTCACCATTGGCGGCGTCTTGCGTGGCCTGATGGTGGGCGTGATCGTGACGATTCTGTCGCTGTTCTTCACCCATTTGCAGGTGCATCACCTGGGCGTGACCATCCTTGTGGTGGTGCTGACAGCAACAATCTTTTCGTTGCTGGGCTTTATCAATGCCGTGTTTGCGCGCAACTTCGATGATATTTCGATCATCCCGACGTTCGTGCTGACGCCGCTGACGTATCTGGGTGGCGTGTTCTATTCGATCACGTTGCTGCCGCCGTTCTGGCAGACCGTTTCGTTGGCCAACCCGGTGCTGCACATGGTCAATGCGTTCCGTTATGGCATTCTGGGTGTGTCGGATATCAAGATCGGTATAGCGATCACCTTCATGCTGGTGGCGACGGTTGTGCTGTACCTCGGTTGTGCACGGTTGCTGGTGAGTGGGCGCGGGATGCGTACCTGACTTCAGACCGAGTCGTGGCCATCGCGAGCAGGCTCACTCCTACAGGGGAACGCATTCCAATGCAGGAGTGAGTCTGCTCGCGATGGGGCCAATCCAGACGCCACCAATCAAAACGGCCTCCCACTGCGGAGGCCGTTTTGCATTCAGCGCATGCGGTTTTTCTTGCGCCGCGCCCATTGCCGCGCGACCCACCAGCGCCAATACATCATCACCAGGCAATAGGCGAGGGCGCCTAGCACCAACCCCACTACCACCGAGCCGAGCAGAAACGGCTGCCACAACGTCGACAACTCGCCGCTGATCCATTCCCAGGTCAGCTCATCCGGCAGATGCCGGGCAGGCACATCCATCAACCACGCTCCCGCCTGATAGGTGCAGAAGAACACCGCCGGCATGGTGACCGGATTGGTCAGCCAGACCAGACTGACGGCAATCGGCATGTTGCCGCGAACAGTGATCGCCAGCGCCGCCGCTACCAGCATCTGCGCGGGAATCGGCAGGAAAGCCGCAAACAAGCCCACCGCCATCGCCCGTGCGACAGAGTGGCGATTGAGGTGCCAGAGGTTCGGGTCATGCAGCAACTTGCCGAGAAAGCGTAAGGATTTGTGTTCCCTGATGCTCGTCGGGTCGGGCATGTAACGTTTGAATAAGCGCCGGGGCATAAGGCTTCTCGGTCGGTTAAGGCGGCAAGTATGTCTGGATTCTACGAGGCGCCCATTCAGACTTTGTGACAATTGTTGACGACGGACGTGCCTGACACCCGCTATGCCTAAGTGCGGGACTCTCAAGGACGGGCTTATGCGCACAGGGATGATGGCGCTGGCAGTCGGTCTGCTGGTGCCGATGTTTTTACCGGCATTGCCGTCGGTCGGGTGGATGTTGCTGTTACCGGTGTTGGGTTTGATGTTGCTGCCGTTTCGCAGCTATCCGTTGGCGTTTTTGCTGTTCGGCTTCACTTGGGCCTGTGTCAGCGCGCAGTGGGCCTTGAATGATCGACTGCCGGCGCGTCTGGATGGCGAAACCCGCTGGCTCGAAGGGCGTGTGGTCGGTTTGCCGCAAAACGCGGACGGCGTGGTGCGTTTCGAGTTGGTTGATGCCCGCTCTCGTCACGAAAAATTGCCCACGCGGATGCGTCTGGCCTGGTATGCCGGGCCGCCGGTCAACAGCGGTGAGCGCTGGCGGCTGGCGGTCAAACTCAAGCGTGCGAATGGTTTGCTCAACCCGGATGCTTTCGATCATGAAGCGTGGCTGTTGGCGCAACGCATCGGTGCGACGGGCACGATCAAGGATGGGCAGCGCCTCAGCGAAGCCCGGTGGGCCTGGCGCGACGGCATTCGTCAGCGCTTGCTCGCGGTGGACGCGCACGGTCGGGCCGGTGCGCTGGCGGCGTTGGTGCTGGGCGATGGTTCAGCGCTCAGTCGTGAGGATTGGCAGATTCTGCAGGACACCGGCACCGTGCATTTGCTGGTGATTTCCGGTCAGCACATCGGGATGCTGGCGGCGGTGATGTATTTGCTGGTCGCCGGGCTCGCGCGGTACGGGCTGTGGCCGCTGCGTTGGCCATGGCTGCCGTGGGCTTGTGGACTGGCGTTTGCAGCAGCGCTCGGTTACGGCTTGCTCGCCGGTTTCGAGGTGCCCGTGCAGCGCGCCTGCGTGATGGTGGGATTGGTGTTGTTGTGGCGCCTGCGTTTTCGCCATCTGGGGGCATGGTGGCCGCTGTTGCTGGCCTTTAATGGTGTGCTGTTGCTCGATCCGCTCGCCAGTCTGCGTCCGGGTTTGTGGCTGTCGTTTGCAGCAGTGGCGGTGCTGATCTTCTCCTTCGGCGGTCGTTTGGGCGCGTGGCGCTGGTGGCAGGCCTGGACGCGCGCGCAGTGGTTGATCGCCATCGGTTTATGCCCGGTGCTGCTGGCGTTGAACCTGCCGATCAGTCTCAGTGGGCCGCTGGCAAATCTGTTGGCGGTGCCTTGGGTCAGTCTGCTGGTGCTGCCGCCGGCGCTGCTCGGGACTTTACTGCTGTCGGTGCCTTATGTCGGCGAAGGGCTGCTGTGGCTGGCCGGTGGTTTGATCAATTGGCTGTTTCGAGCGCTGGCGCTGATTGCCGGGCTATGGCCGGCATGGGTTGCGCCTTCGATACCCGTTTGGGTCTGGGCCATTGGCAGCCTCGGCGCGATGTTGTTGCTGTTGCCCCGTGGTGTGCCGATGCGGCTGCTGGGCTGGCCGTTGCTGCTGATTCTGGTGGTGCCGCCGCGCGAGCGCTTGAACGAGGGCCTGGCCGATGTCTGGCAACTGGATGTCGGCCAGGGTCTGGCGATCCTGATCAGAACCCGTCACCACACGCTGCTGTACGACGCTGGCCCACGTTTCGGTGATTTCGATCTCGGCGAACGTGTGGTGTTGCCGGCGCTGCGCAAACTCAACGTGGAGAAACTCGATCTGATGCTGCTCAGTCACGCCGATGCCGATCACGCGGGCGGTGCGCTGGCGATTACACGTGGCATGAAGGTCGTCCGGGTACTGAGCGGCGATCCGCCGGGGCTGCCCGCCGAATTGAGCGCTGAAGTCTGCAAAAGTGGCGCGCAATGGCAATGGGACGGCGTGCGCTTTCAGCTCTGGCAATGGGCGGATGCCCACGACAGCAATCAGCGCTCCTGCGTGTTGCAGATCGAAGCCAATGGTGAGCGAATCCTGCTGACCGGCGACATCGATACCCACGCGGAACAAAGCCTGCTCGACAGCCCGATGGCTGTGCCGACGCAATGGCTGCAATCACCCCATCATGGCAGCCGCAGCTCCTCATCCATGGCGCTGCTGCAAACGTTGCGGCCCGAGTCGGTGCTGATCTCCCGAGGCCATGGCAATTCCTTCGGCCATCCGCACCCGACCGTGCTGGCGCGCTATCGCAAACAGGGTTTGCGCATTTACGACAGTGCCGAACTAGGCGCCATTCATCTGCAACTGGGCCGCTTCAAACCGCCCTGGGCGATGCGTCAACAGCGGCGTTTCTGGCGGGATCCGCCGGCAGTCGCCCGTTGATCGGGGCGCAGGCGAACTCGACATTACGGTCGTCGGGGCGGCGGGTCTTAATCGCTGACCGGTATGGTAAAGTGGCGCACTTTTTCGAGGGGACTGTCACTGTGTGGGAATTGGTCAAATCCGGCGGCTGGATGATGTTGCCGATCATTTTGAGTTCCATCGCGGCCATGGCGATTGTCGCCGAGCGTCTGTGGACCCTGCGCGCCAGTCGCGTCACCCCCGAGCATCTGCTGGGTCAGGTCTGGGTCTGGATCAAGGACAAGCAGCTCAATAAAGAAAAACTCAAGGAATTGCGCGCCAATTCGCCGCTGGGGGAAATCCTCGCCGCCGGTCTGGCGAATTCCAAGCATGGTCGCGAGATCATGAAAGAGTGCATTGAAGAGGCCGCCGCCCGGGTCATTCACGAACTCGAGCGCTACGTCAATGCGCTGGGCACCATCGCTGCGATGTCGCCGTTGCTCGGTCTGCTGGGTACGGTGCTGGGCATGATCGATATCTTCAGCGCATTCACTGGCTCAGGCATGACCACCAACGCTTCGGTATTGGCCGGTGGTATTTCCAAAGCGCTGATCACCACTGCGGCAGGCCTGATGGTCGGTATTCCGGCGGTGTTCTTCCACCGGTTCCTGCAACGCCGTATCGATGAGCTGGTGGTGGGTATGGAACAGGAAGCGATCAAGCTGGTTGAAGTGGTGCAGGGCGACCGTGACGTCGATCTGGCCGAGGGCCGCGCGTGAAATTCCGTCGCAAGCCTCGGGAAACCATCGATATCAACCTCGCGTCGCTGATCGACGTGGTGTTCATTCTGCTGCTGTTTTTCGTCGTGACCACCACGTTTACCCGTGAAACCCAGTTGCGCGTCGATCTGCCGGAAGCGGTCAGCGGCTCGCCGGCCGAAGACCAGCAGCTCAAGCAACTGGATGTCGCCATCAGCGCCGAAGGCGTGTTTTCGGTGAACAACAAGATTCTGCCGAAAAACGATCTGGCGACGTTGATGGAAGCCATGCAGAAAGAATCCAACGGTGACACCAACATGCCGTTGTCGATCAGTGCCGACGGCAAGACTCAGCATCAATCAGTGATCACCGCCATGGACGCCGCCGGCAAGCTCGGTTTCAGCCATCTGCGCATGACCACGGTTGAGGCTGCGCCGAAATCCTGATGAGCCTGTCCGATCGTTTGCTCGCTGCGTGGTATCAGGGGCACCCGGCCCTGACGCTGCTGCGGCCGCTGGAAATGTTGTATCGCCGTGTGGTGGTGGGTAAACGCCAGCGCTTTCTCGACGGTGTAGGCGAGATCTACCAGCCACCCGTGCCGTTGATTGTGGTAGGTAACATCACCGTTGGCGGCACCGGCAAGACACCGATGATTCTCTGGCTGATCGAGCATTGCCGGCGCGGTGGTTTGCGCGTTGGCGTGGTCAGCCGTGGTTACGGCGCCAAGCCGCCGCAACTGCCGTGGCGCGTCGAGGCCGATCAAACTGCTGACGTCGCTGGCGACGAGCCATTGCTGATCGTCCAGCGCACCGGCGTGCCGCTGATGATCGACCCGGATCGCAGCGCTGCGGTCAAAGCCTTGCTCGCCAGTGAACCGCTGGATCTGATCCTCTCCGATGACGGCATGCAGCATTATCGTTTGGCGCGGGATCTGGAGCTGGTGCTGATCGATGCCGCCCGTGGTCTCGGCAATAAACGCTGCTTGCCGGCAGGCCCGCTGCGTGAACCGATCGAACGTCTGCAAAGCGTCGACGGCGTGCTGTTCAACGGCGCCACTGCAGATCGCGACGACGGATTTGCCTTCCATCTGCAGCCGACGGCGCTGGTCAACCTGCGCAGCGGCGAGCGCAAGCCGCTCGAACACTTTGCGCCCGGCCAGAGCGTGCACGCGGTCGCCGGGATCGGCAATCCGCAGCGTTTCTTCAATACCCTCGAAGCGCTAGACTGGCGAGCAGTCCCGCACGCGTTTGCCGATCACGCCGAATACAGCGTGCAGGCCTTGAATTTCACACCGTCATTGCCGTTGGTGATGACCGAAAAGGACGCGGTGAAGTGCCGTGCCTTCGCTGCTGCCGACTGGTGGTATCTGGCGGTCGATGCCGTGCCGTCGCCGGCCTTCGTGGCCTGGTTCGACACACAGCTGATGCGCCTGTTACCCGATCGGCTTTTGCCTTAATTCTTTTATCCAGGGAAAGTTCATGGACACCAAATTGCTCGACATCCTCGCGTGCCCGATCTGCAAAGGCCCGCTCAAGCTCAGTGCCGACAAGACCGAGCTGATCAGCAAGGGCGCCGGCCTGGCTTACCCGATCCGCGACGGCATCCCGGTGATGCTCGAAAGCGAAGCCCGCACCCTGACCACCGACGAGCGTCTGGATAAATGACCACCGCCTTCACCGTTGTCATCCCGTCGCGTTACGCCTCGACCCGCCTGCCGGGCAAGCCGCTGCTGGACATCGCCGGCAAGCCGATGATCCAGCACGTCTGGGAACAGGCGAGCAAAAGTAGCGCGACCCGCGTGGTCGTTGCCACTGACGATGCGCGCATCGTCGAGGCCTGCAAAGGCTTTGGCGCCGAAGTGGTGCTGACCCGTGAAGATCACAATTCCGGCACTGATCGTCTGGCCGAAGTCGCTGCGAAACTGGGCCTTGAGCCCGACGCGATCGTGGTCAACGTGCAGGGTGACGAGCCGCTGATCCCGCCAAGCGTGATCGATCAGGTCGCTGCCAACCTCGCTGCCCACACCGAAGCGCGCATGGCCACGCTGGCCGAGCCGATCGAGGACGTCGACACCCTGTTCAACCCGAACGTGGTCAAGGTCGTCAGCGACATCAACGGTCTGGCGCTGACCTTCAGCCGTGCGACGTTGCCTTGGGCGCGCGATGCGTTCGCCAAGAGCCGCGAGCAATTGCCGGTAGGCGTGCCGTACCGTCGCCACATCGGCATCTACGCCTATCGTGCCGGTTTTCTCCAGGATTTCGTGAGCTGGGGCCCGTGCTGGCTGGAAAACACCGAATCCCTCGAGCAATTGCGGGCCCTGTGGCACGGCGTGCGGATTCACGTCGCCGACGCGCTGATTGCGCCGCCAACCGGCGTCGACACCGTTGAAGACCTCGAGCGCGTTCGTCGCCTGCTGGGGGCCTGATGCGCGTTCTGTTTGTGTGCCTGGGCAACATTTGCCGTTCGCCCACGGCCGAGGGTGTGTTGCGCTATAAATTGCGTGAAGCCGGGCTGGCGGATCAGGTCGAAGTGGCCTCCGCCGGCACCGGTGACTGGCACGTCGGCAACCCGCCGGACAAACGCAGCCAGGCCGCCGCCAAGGTGCGCGGTTATGACCTGTCGGCGCAACGTGCGCAGCAGGTCAGCCGTGCTGATTTCGCCAGTTACGACCTGATTCTGGCCATGGACAACAGCAACCTGCGCAACCTCAAAGCCCTGCAACCGTCCACCGGCAAAGCCGAGCTGGATCTGTTCCTGCGCCGCTATGCCGGGTTGGTCGATGAAGTGCCGGACCCGTATTACGACGGCGATCAGGGTTTCGAGCAGGTGCTGGATCTGATTGAAGCGGCGTGTGACCAATTGTTGATCGAAGTGAAGGGCCGGTTATGAGTTTGCAGGTGCAACCGCAGGTTTCCCTGAAACCGTTCAACAGTTTTGGCGTCGATGTTCGCGCGCAACTGTTCGCCGAAGCCCGCAGCGACGCCGATGTCCGTGAGGCATTGGCTTATGCCACGGCGCACGACGTGCCATTGCTGGTGATCGGCGGTGGCAGCAACTTGCTGCTGACCGCAGATATCCCGGCGCTGGTCTTGCGCATGGCGACGCGTGGCATTCGCGTGATCAGCGATGACGGCAGCCGTGTGGTGATCGAAGCTGAAGCCGGCGAACCTTGGCATCCGTTTGTTCAGCACACGCTGGCGCTGGGTTTTTCCGGCCTGGAAAACCTCAGCCTGATCCCGGGCACCGTTGGCGCTGCGCCGATGCAGAACATTGGCGCTTACGGCGTCGAAATCAAGGATGTGTTTGCCGGGCTCACGGCGCTGGATCGCCAGACTGGCGAGCTACGTGATTTCACCCTGGAGGAATGCAACTTCGCCTACCGCGACAGCCTGTTCAAACAGCAACCGGGGCGTTGGCTGATTCTGCGGGTGCGCTTCACGCTCAATCGCGTCGCGCATCTGCATCTGGAATATGGCCCGGTGCGTCAGCGCCTGAGCGAGCAGGGCATCGAGCAACCGACGCCGTCTGACGTCAGCCGCGCCATCTGCAGCATCCGCAGTGAAAAACTGCCGGATCCGGCGGTGCTCGGCAATGCCGGCAGTTTCTTCAAAAATCCGCTGGTGTCGGCGGCCACTGTCGCGCAGATCAAAGCGCAGCACCCGGATGTGGTGGCTTACGCACAACCGGACGGGCAGATGAAGCTTGCGGCGGGTTGGCTGATCGAGCGCGCTGGCTGGAAGGGTTTCCGCGAAGCCGATGCTGGCGTGCATAAATTGCAGGCGCTGGTGCTGGTCAACTACGGCACGGCGACCGGTCTGCAATTGTTCGATCTGGCGCAACGCATTCAGAAAGACATTGCAGAACGTTTCAATGTCGAACTGGAAATGGAGCCCAACCGCTATTGAGGCTACGCTTTCCAGACGCCATCCAAAGCCCTGCACTGATGAAAAAGTGCAGGGCTTTTTTGTTAACGCTGGGTTAACTTAGCGAGCTAACGATAACCGTCATTTGCTCCACCAAAGGCCCGGTGCAGACGTTCGCGTCGGCATAAGAGAGCCTGATTAGCCTGAGTCGATCTGCGTGAACCACCGCCGATTAAACGGCGGCAGATTGCTCGACCCCATAACCATCATAAATATGCGGGCGTGCCCATGATTACCCTGAAACTCAACGGTCAAGACCATCCCCTCGATGTCACGGAAGACATGCCGCTGCTCTGGGCTATCCGCGACGTTGCCGGTTACAACGGCACCAAATTCGGCTGCGGCATGGGCCTGTGTGGCGCGTGTACCATCCACATTGACGGTTTGCCGGCGCGCAGTTGCATCACCCCGATCGGCTCGGTGATCGGCCAGAACGTCACCACCATCGACAACCTGCATGCCGACCCGGTCGGGCAGATCGTCCAGCAAGCCTGGCTCGACACAGCCGTCGCGCAGTGCGGTTTCTGTCAGGGTGGGCAGATCATGTCGGCCACCGCGTTGCTCAAGACCCATCCGAACCCAAGCGACGAGCAGATCGAAGAAGCGATGGTCGGCAACATTTGCCGCTGCGGCACCTACAACCGGATCAAAACCGCTATCCGTCAGGCGTCCACGCATTTGAAGGAGGCAAAAGCATGAGCCGTCTGCCGAATGATTTCGCCCTGAGCAATCTCAGCCGCCGGGGTTTTCTCAAAGGCGTCGGCGCCACCGGTGCGCTGGTGCTGGCGGCGAGTTGGGGCTGGCAGGATGCGTTGGCCGACGAGAAGGAAAAGAAGTTCGGCGCCGACGGCATGCCCAACGGCTGGATCGATGATCCGAAAGTCTATGTCAGCATTGCCGCTGACGGCACGGTGACGGTGGTGTGCAACCGCTCGGAGATGGGCCAGGGCGTACGCACCAGTCTGACCATGGTCGTTGCCGATGAACTGGACGCCGATTGGGCGCACGTCAAAGTGCAGCAGGCGCCGGGCGATGAAGTACGTTTCGGCAATCAGGACACCGACGGTTCGCGCAGCATGCGCCACTGGTATGAGCCGATGCGTCGTTGCGGCGCTGCGGCCCGTACAATGCTCGAGCAAGCGGCGGCTGCGCAGTGGAAAGTACCGGTCGGTGAATGTCATGCGCAGTTGCATAAAGTCATCCATAAACCGTCCGGTCGTGAACTGGGTTATGGCGAACTGGCCGCTGCCGCCAGTGCATTGGCGGTGCCCGCGCGTGACAGTCTGCGCCTCAAGCAGCCATCGGAATTCCGCTACATCGGCAAGGAAGGCACCAAAGCCATCGATGGCGACGACATCGTCAACGGTCGTGCGGTGTACGGCGCCGACGTGCATTTCGACGGCATGCTGTACGCGACCATCGCGCGCCCGGCAGTTTACGGCGGCAAGGTCAAATCGCTGGATGACAGCGCCGCGCTGAAAGTCCCCGGCGTGCTCAAAGTGATTCAGATTGAAGGTCGCCCACTGCCTTCGGAATTTCAGCCGTTGGGCGGCGTGGCCGTCGTGGCCAGCAATACCTGGGCCGCGATCAAGGGCCGCGAAGCGCTGAAAATCGAGTGGGACGATGGCCCGAATGCTAGTTACGACTCGATTGCCTATCGCAAGGAGCTGGAAGCCGCCGCGCTGAAACCCGGCAAAGTGGTGCGCAACACTGGCGATATCGACAAGGCGTTGAGTGGCGCGGCCAGCACCCTTGAAGCGTCTTACTATCTGCCGCATCTGGCGCAGGCGCCGATGGAACCGATGGTCGCCATCGCCCGTTACCAGGGCGGGGTTTGCGAGGCGTGGGCGCCTAGTCAGGCGCCGCAAGTCACCCGCGAGCGCATTGCCGAGCGTCTTGGGCTGCCGTTCGATAATGTCACGTTCAATGTCACCTTGCTTGGCGGTGGTTTCGGTCGCAAGTCGAAACCGGACTTTGTCGTTGAAGCAGCGATTCTCGCCAAAGAGTTTCCCGGCAAAGCCGTGCGCGTGCAGTGGACCCGTGAAGATGACATCCACAACTCGTATTTCCATACCGTGTCCGCCGAATACCTCAAGGCCGGCGTCGGCAAGGACGGCATGCCGTCCGGCTGGTTGCATCGCACCGTCGCGCCGAGCATCACCGCGCTGTTCGCGCCGGGCATGAACCATGAAGCAGCTTTCGAGCTGGGCATGGGTTTTACCAACATGGCTTACGCGATTCCCAATGTGCGTCTGGAAAACCCCGAAGCGACTGTGCATACGCGGGTTGGCTGGTATCGCTCGGTGTCGAACATCCCCCATGGTTTCGCCATCCAGAGTTTTGTCGATGAACTGGCGCACAAGGCCGGCGAGGATCCGCTCAAGTACCAGATCAAGCTGCTCGGCCCTGATCGGCAGATTGACCCGCGCACACTGAGCGAGGAGTGGAACTACGGCGAATCTCCCGAGCGTTATCCGATCGATACCGGACGCATGCGCACCGTGCTGGAAACGGCTGCGAAGGCTGCCGGTTGGGGACGCAAACTACCCAAGGGCCGTGGTCTGGGCCTCGCTGTGCATTACAGCTTCGTCACCTACGTGGCGGCGGTGATTGAAGTCGAAGTCAAGGACGACGGTTCGTTGATCGTGCACAAGGCTGATATTGCCGTGGATTGCGGGCCGCAGATCAACCCTGAGCGCATTCGTTCGCAGTTCGAAGGCGCCTGCGTCATGGGCCTTGGTAATGCGGTGCTGGGTGAAATCAGCTTCAAGGACGGCAAGGTCCAGCAGGACAACTTCCATATGTACGAAGTGGCGCGCATGTCGCTGGCACCGAAGGAAGTCGCGGTGCATCTGGTGACACCACCGGGCGACGCGCCGTTGGGCGGCGTCGGCGAGCCGGGCGTGCCGCCGATTGCGCCGGCGCTGTGTAACGCGATTTTCGCGGCCACCGGCCAGCGGATTCGCAATCTGCCGGTGCGCTATCAGTTGCAGGGCTGGCAGAAGGCAGGCGCCTGATGGACAGCGTCGACCTCAACGTCCTGCGCAGTGTCCTCGAGTGGCGCCGCGCCGGACAGCGAGTGGTGCTGTTCAGCGTGGTGCAGACCTGGGGCACGGCGCCGCGTGCTCCCGGTGCCATGCTCGCCTTGCGTGAGGATGGCGTGGTGATCGGTTCGGTATCGGGCGGGTGTGTCGAGGATGACTTGATTGCCCGCCTGCACGACGGACGAATCACCAGCGATGGGCCGCCGGTGCAGTTGATCACTTACGGCGTTACCCGTGAAGAAGCGGCGCGTTTCGGGTTGCCTTGCGGCGGCACATTACGGCTGACCGAGGAGCGGGTTGGCGATCCGGCATGGGTTGCCGAATTGCTCGCGCGTTGTGAAGCGCACGAGATCGTTGCCCGTGAGCTGAACATTGAAACCGGTGAAGTGCTGCTGTCGGCGGCGAGCAAGTCCGATTCGCTGGCCTTCGACGGCAAAACCCTGCGAGCTATCTACGGCCCGCGCTGGCGATTGTTGTTGATCGGCGCCGGACAGTTGTCGCGCTACGTCGCAGACATGGCGCGGCTGCTGGATTTCGAAGTGCTGATCTGCGATCCGCGCACCGAATTCGTCTACGGCTGGGAAGAGCATCACGGCCGTTTCGTCCCGGGCATGCCGGACGACGCAGTGTTGAGTATCCAGACCGACGAACGCACAGCGATTGTCGCGCTGACTCACGATCCACGTCTGGATGACATGGCACTGCTGACGGCGCTCGATTCGCCTGCCTTTTATGTTGGCGCGCTCGGTTCGCGGGTCAACAGTCAGAAGCGTCGCGAGAATCTGGCTCAGCTAGGCTTGTCGGTACAGGCGATTGATCGCTTGCACGGGCCGATCGGTTTGCACATCGGCAGTCATTCGCCGGCGGAAATCGCCTTGTCGTTGTTGGCGGAGATCGTCGCGATCAAGAACGGTGTCGAGTTGAAGCAGAAAAAAACACTGGAGGGCGCATGAGTCGATCCATTGCAGTGATTGTGCTGGCGGCGGGTGAGGGCAGCCGCTTTCGCCAGGTGGCGGGTGCGGACAAGGACAAGTTGCTCGCCGATTGCGCTGGGCTGGATGGCGCGGTGCGTTCGGTGATCGAGCAGGTGTTGGTGAATTTGCCTTCGAGTCTTGAAAAGCGCGTGTTGGTCACGACCGAAGCACGGCCGCAGGCAATGCGTATGGCGCAGGCGTATGGCTGCGATATTGTTTCGATTGAATCGACCGGGATGGGCGACAGCATTGCCGCCGGCGTTGCGGCTTGCCCAGATGCCGATGGCTGGTTGATTGTGCTGGGGGATATGCCGTTTATCTTGCCGTCGAGTATCGAGCGGGTGGTCGAGGCGATTGCTGATGATGCGGTGAGCGTGCCGGTGCAGGAGGGCGAGTTTGGTCATCCTGTGGGGTTTGGGCGTTCGTTTGGCGCGGGGTTGCAGGCGTTGAGCGGTGATCGTGGGGCGAGGCCATTGTTCAAGCAGGGCAGGGTGGTGGAGATTGCCGTCGATGATCCAGGAGTGCTGTGGGATATCGATGTGCCGGAATCTCTGGTATTTCCTCAACCCCCTGACCCATGCATAGATCCCCTGTAGAAGTGAGCCTGCTCGCGATAGCGGTGGTTCAGATAAATGTGTGTCAACTGACACACCGCTATCGCGAGCAGGCTCACTCCTACAGGGGATAGCGCTAAGGCCTAAATTGCAGGCATAAAAAAAGCCCCGCCTGAATAATCAGGCGGGGCTTTTTAACGGCTTCGGGAATTACACGAGTGGTTTAGGCTCGTGTTCTTTTTCCTCGGCCTCCTGGTGTTGCTCGACCGCGTCCTGAACGGAGCGTGGTGCTTCAGCGATCACCGCGTCAACCACCGCTTCTTCAGCGACCGGGGCAGGAGCTGCCTCGACCACTTCGGCGACCGGAGCAGCAGCGGCAGCCAGTTCGGCTTCCTTCTGCAGACGCTCTTCTTCACGCTTGCGACGACGCACTTCACGCGGATCGTTTGGCGCGCGGCCGCTAGGGGTCAGGGCGCTGACCGGAGCCGGTGCTTCAACCACTGGAGCTGGCGCTTCGGCAACGACAGGTGCTTCGACAACCGGCGCTGGTTCAGCAACGACCACTGGCTCGGCAACTTTGGTCTCTTCAACCACAGGAGCTTCAACCGCAGGCGCTTCAAACACAGGCTTTTCAACAGCCGGTGCTTCAACCACTGGCGCTGGTGTTTCAGCGACAGCCGGCTCGGCAACCCAGTTGAAAGCAGTCTGCTCTTCGCGAACTTCACGCACGGTTTCGGTTACGGTTTCAGCGACGGTTTCAATCACCGGCTCGGCAACCACAACTGGCGCTGGCTCTACCTGAGGCAGGGTTTCCTGAACCGGTGCCACTTCGACTTCTGGAGCAGCAACCACTTCGACTGGAGTCGTCGCTTCAACAACCGGCGCTTCTACTGCAGCAGTTTCCTCAACGGCCGCGGTGGCGCGTTCGGCTTGCTCGTGGGCTTGGGCTTCGGCCGGAGCGCTGATCACGGTGCTGGCAACGGCTGCGGTAACAGCGAGGCCAGCGGCCAGATCGGCAGTGCTAGGCTCTTCAGCGTTTTCGCCGGCTTCGGATTCTTCCGAACCTTCGATCACGTTGCCGTTGGCATCACGCTGACGCTCACGACGGTTGCTGCGACGACGCTGACCGCGCGAACGACGACGTGGGCGATCGCCTTCGGCGTTCTCCGAACCGTCTTCCGGCAGTTGCTCTTCGTTCACGTTCACTTCTTCTTCAGCGACGGCAGCAGCGGCCTGCTCGGCACGCGGTTGACGCTCTTCACGCGGCGGACGCGGTGCGCGCTCTTCGCGTGGCTGACGCGCCGGACGCTCTTCAGCGGTCACGGCAACGGCGGCTGCAGCAGCTGGAACGGCGTCCAGTGGCTCGCGCAGTTCACGCACACGCTCTTCACGCTCGCCGCGAGGCTTGCGATCTTCACGCGGCGCACGTGGTGCACGTTCTTCACGAGGGGCGCGTGGTGCGCGTTCTTCGCGGGCTGCTGGCGCTTCGGTACGAGCTTCGCGTGGCTCACGGGCTTCACGTGGTGCGCGCTCTTCGCGCGGCTCGCGTGGGGCACGTTCTTCACGAGGTGCACGTTCTTCGCGCGGCTTGCGCTCTTCATCGCGGCGACCGTTACGGTTGCGGCTCTGCTGACGACCGTTGCGACGCTCTTCGTTACGGGCCGGACGCTCGGCCGGTTTTTCAACCACGGCCGGGGCAACTGGCTCTTCTTTGGTGGCGAACAGGCTGACCAGCGATTTCACCAGGCCTTTGAACAGGCTCGGTTCTGGCACGGCAACCGGAGCCGGTGCAGCAGCGACTGGTGCGGCGGCTTCGGTCGGCACCGGAGCGTTGGCACGAGCCGGCGCAGTCTTGACTGCAGCTTCCTGGCGAACCAGGGTGCGGGTCGCAGCGGCTGGCTGGACTTCTTCGACTTCGGCAGCGGCAGCAGCGATTTCGTAGCTGGACTGGTTGGTCGCGGCTTCCGGGCTGTCGTCACGCAGACGCTGAACTTCGAAGTGCGGCGTTTCGAGGTGATCGTTCGGCAGAATGACGATACGGGCACGGGTGCGCAGTTCGATCTTGGTGATCGAGTTGCGTTTTTCGTTGAGCAGGAACGCAGCGACCGGGATCGGCACCTGAGCGCGTACTTCGGCAGTGCGGTCTTTCAGGGCTTCTTCTTCGATCAGGCGCAGGATCGCCAGCGACAGCGATTCAACGTCACGGATGATGCCGGTGCCGTTGCAACGCGGGCAGACGATGCCGCTGCTTTCGCCCAGGGATGGACGCAGGCGCTGACGGGACATTTCCAGCAGGCCGAAGCGCGAGATGCGGCCGATCTGCACGCGAGCGCGGTCGGCTTCCAGGCATTCGCGGACTTTCTCTTCCACGGCGCGCTGGTTCTTGGCAGGGGTCATGTCGATGAAGTCGATGACGATCAGGCCGCCGATGTCGCGCAGGCGCAACTGACGGGCGATTTCTTCAGCCGCTTCAAGGTTGGTCTGCAGCGCGGTTTCTTCGATGTCGCTGCCTTTGGTGGCGCGCGCCGAGTTGATGTCGATGGACACCAGGGCTTCGGTCGGATCGATAACGATGGAACCGCCGGAAGGCAGTTCAACGACGCGCTGGAAAGCGGTCTCGATCTGGCTTTCGATCTGGAAACGGTTGAACAGCGGAACGCTGTCTTCGTACAGCTTGATCTTGCTGGCGTACTGCGGCATCACCTGGCGGATGAAGGTCAGGGCTTCGTCCTGGGCTTCAACGCTGTCGATCAGCACTTCGCCGATGTCCTGGCGCAGGTAATCGCGGATGGCGCGGATGATCACGTTGCTTTCCTGGTAGATCAGGAAAGGCGCGGAGCGATCCAGCGAGGCTTCTTTGATGGCGGTCCACAGTTGCAGCAGGTAGTCGAGGTCCCACTGCATTTCTTCGCTGCTGCGGCCCAGGCCGGCAGTGCGCACGATCAGACCCATGTCGGCTGGCGCAACCAGACCGTTCAGCGCTTCACGCAGTTCGTTGCGCTCTTCGCCTTCGATGCGACGGGAGATACCGCCGGCACGCGGGTTGTTCGGCATCAGCACGAGGTAACGACCGGCCAGGCTGATGAAAGTGGTCAGGGCAGCGCCCTTGTTGCCACGTTCTTCTTTTTCGACCTGAACGATGACTTCCTGGCCTTCGCTCAGGACGTCCTTGATGTTGACGCGGCCTTCAGGGGCTTTCTTGAAGTACTCGCGGGAGATTTCTTTGAGGGGCAGGAAGCCGTGGCGCTCGGAGCCGAAATCGACAAAGGCAGCCTCAAGGCTTGGTTCGATGCGAGTGATACGGCCTTTATAGATGTTGGCCTTCTTCTGCTCGCGTGCACCGGATTCGATGTCCAGGTCGTAGAGGCGTTGGCCATCTACCAGTGCAACACGCAACTCTTCGGGTTGAGTTGCGTTAATCAGCATTCTTTTCATGTAGTACCGTCGGTTTCCGGGCTGCCGGAAACGGCGTTCGGCACACACGACTTCTCACGGTCGGTGTCAGGTGCGTCGGGAGTGGTTGGCCATTCCCGTGTCCAGCGATATGCGGCCAATTGGGCCGATATAGCGACGTACGCGTCCTGCTTGCTGTGGCTACTTAAGCACTCAGTCAGGAGGAGGAATCAACCAGCGGCTGTGGACGAGATGAAGCGTCTTGATAAAGCCTATTGCTACACAGTCCGGCGGTTGTGCATCTCCACCCTACACGTATCCCTGATAATTCGGGTGCTGCCGCGCGCAGAATCCGCAGCGGGTTGGCATTTACCGTGAGCTCCGAAAGGGGAAGTCACGCATCATGGCTAATTCAGGCGTTGTTTCCGAAGCATTCGCTCGGGGTCATCTGCAGCTGACTGCACTTTGTGAACTGGCCTTGAATGTGTGCCTGCCAGGCGAGTAAAAACTCTGCTCGGCGGTGTAATTCAGGCCTCATGTCACCTGCGCTTGTTACAACTGCAAACTCCACCGTTACGTAGCGAAAGCCCCGTAGGACGGCCTCGCGTCCTGGTGAATTGCGTTGGTCAGGGCCGGTTTTTGACCGTGGTTCCGCTGTCCAGGCCGCTTTTGGCGGCGTTCGCGACTATAGCAGCAATGATTAAGTGCTTCAATTCCATAAAAATTGTTATCATCCGCGGCATGACAACTACTGCCCCTTCGACTCCAGGCGTTCAATTGCTTGAAGTCTCGCCGGAGTATGCCGGCCAACGAATCGACAACTTTCTCCTCGCCCGGCTCAAAGGCGTGCCCAAGACCTTGATTTACCGCATTTTGCGCAAAGGCGAAGTGCGCGTGAACAAAGGTCGGATCAAGCCCGAATACAAGCTGCAGGCCGGTGATATCGTGCGCGTGCCGCCGGTTCGCGTGCCTGAGCGTGACGAGCCGGTGCCACTGGCTCAAGGCCTGTTGCAGCGCCTGGAAGCCTCGATTGTTTTCGAAGACAAAGCCCTGATCGTGATCAACAAGCCCGCCGGCATTGCGGTTCACGGTGGCAGCGGCCTGAATTTCGGCGTGATCGAAGCCTTTCGTCAGTTGCGTCCCGATACCAAAGAGCTGGAGCTGGTGCACCGTCTCGACCGCGACACCTCCGGCCTGCTGATGATCGCCAAAAAGCGCAGCATGCTGCGCCACTTGCACGAGCAATTGCGCGGCGATGGCGTCGACAAGCGCTACATGGCGCTGGTTCGCGGCAACTGGGCGACTTCGATCAAGAAAGTCAGCGCGCCATTGCTCAAGAGCAATCTGCGTTCCGGCGAGCGCATGGTTGAAGTCAACGAAGAAGGCAAAGAAGCCTTGACCCTGTTCAAAGTGCTGCGCCGCTTCGGCGATTTTGCCACCATGGTCGAGGCTAAACCGGTGACCGGTCGTACCCACCAGATTCGCGTGCACACCTTGCATGCTGGTCATTGCATTGCTGGCGACAGCAAGTACGGCGATGAGGATTTCACCAAGGAAATCCGCGATCTGGGCGGCAAGCGCCTGTTCCTGCACGCTTACATGCTGACCGTGCCGCTGCCCGATGGCGGCAAGCTGACCTTGCAGGCGCCGGTCGATGAAATGTGGGCCAAGACCGTGGAGCGATTGAGTGCGCCCATCTGATTACAAGCTGCTGATTTTCGATTGGGACGGCACGCTGGCTGACTCCATTCACCGGATCGTCGAGGCGATGCACTCGGCGTCCGGGCGTTCCGGTTTCGAGTTGCGCGATGATTTTGCCGTCAAGGGCATCATCGGCCTCGGCTTGCCCGAGGCGATTCGCACGCTGTATCCCGAAATCAGCGACGCCGAAATGACCTTGTTTCGCGAGTATTACGCTGATCACTATATCGCCGCTGAGGCCGTGCCTTCGCCGTTGTTCGAAGGCGTAGTCGAGTCGATGGCGTCGTTTCGTGAGCAGGGCTATCACCTGGCTGTCGCCACCGGCAAGAATCGTCGCGGCCTGGATCGGGTGCTCAAGGCCAATGGCTGGGAAGATTATTTCGATATCACTCGCGCCGCCGATGAAACTGCCAGCAAGCCGCACCCTCTGATGCTTGAGCAGATCCTTGCGCATTGCGGCGTGCGCGCCGAGCAGGCGCTGATGGTTGGCGATTCGTCCTTTGATCTGCTGATGGCGCGTAACGCGGGGATGGATTCGGTGGCGGTCAGTTATGGCGCGCAATCGATCGAATCCCTGCAACAGTTCGAGCCGCGCCTGTCGATCGACCGTTTTTCCGAATTGCATGCCTGGCTGGGGCAGCAGGCTTAATACGTTTTTGCTGGGGTGGATGGCATGACCGACGAATGGAAAGCACCGGCCAAGGCAAGTGCCGAGGGCGGTGACGAGAAAAGCTGGAAGCTATTGGAAAAGACCCTCCTCGCGGGCGTCCAGGAGCAGCGTCGTTCGCGGCGTTGGGGGATTTTCTTCAAGCTCTTGACCTTTGTTTATCTGTTCGTGGCATTGATCCTGTTTACGCCGCTGATGGACATGGAAAAGAGCGCCACGCGCGGTCCGAACTACACCGCGCTGATCGACGTCACCGGCATGATCGCCGACAAAGAGCCGGCCAGCGCCGACAACATTGTTGGTAGCTTGCGGGCGGCGTTCGAGGACAAGAAGGTCAAGGGCGTCATTCTGCGCATCAACAGCCCTGGCGGCAGTCCGGTGCAGTCGGGTTACGTCTACGACGAGATCAAGCGCCTGCGCGGCCTGCACCCCGAGATCAAGCTGTATGCGGTGATTTCCGATCTCGGCGCCTCCGGTGCCTATTACATCGCCAGTGCGGCGGACCAGATCTACGCCGACAAGGCGAGTCTGGTCGGTTCGATTGGTGTGACGGCGGCCGGATACGGCTTTGTTGGCACCATGGAGAAGCTGGGTGTTGAGCGCCGCACCTACACCTCGGGCGAGCACAAGTCGTTCCTCGATCCGTTCCAGCCGCAGAAGCCTGAAGAAACGGCGTTCTGGCAGGGCGTGCTCGACACGACGCACAAGCAGTTCATCAACAGCGTCAAGCAGGGGCGTGGCGATCGTCTGAAGGACAAGGATCATCCGGAACTGTTCTCTGGATTGGTCTGGTCGGGCGAGCAGGCGCTGCCGCTGGGCTTGATCGATGGTCTGGGCAATGCCAGTTCGGTCGCGCGTGATGTGATTGGCGAGAAAGAACTGGTCGACTTCACTGTGCAGGAGTCACCGTTCGATCGCTTCTCGAAGAAGCTGGGTGCCAGCGTGGCTGAGCAATTGGCGATGTGGATGGGTTTCCACGGGCCTTCGTTGCGCTGATTCGTTGTAAAGATCAAAAGATCGCAGCCTGCGGCAGCTCCTACACGTTTCATGTCCGATCGCGTTTTTGTGATGACATGAATCCTGTAGGAGCTGCCGAAGGCTGCGATCTTTTGCTTTTAAGGAATCTGCACGCCTTCCACCAACAGCATGTCAATCAGCCGAATCAATGGCAGGCCGATCAGGCTGGTCGCGTCCGGCCCTTCAGTAGACTGAAACAAGCTTACCCCCAACCCTTCGGCCTTGAAGCTGCCAGCACAGTCATATGGCTGCTCGATGCGCAGATAGCGCTCGATGCGCGCCTGGTCGAGCTGGCGCATGTGCACGGTGAACGGCACGCAATCGACCTGGCATTCGCCGGTCTGGCTGTTGAGCAGCGCCAGACCGGTCAGGAATGTCACGCTGGCGCCACTGGCGGCCATCAGTTGTTCGCGAGCCTTCTCGAAGGTATGCGGCTTGCCGATAATCTGTTCGCCGAGGACGGCTACCTGATCCGAGCCGATAATCAGATGAGCGGGATGGCTGTCGGCCAGTGCCCGGGCTTTTTGCTCGGCGAGGCGCTTGACCAGTTCGCTGGCTGACTCGCCCGGGCGATGACTTTCATCGATATCCGGCGAGCTGCAGACGAACGGCAGGTGCAGGCGGGCGAGCAATTCCCGACGATAGGTCGAGCTTGAAGCGAGTAATAAAGGCAGCATTCGCATCTCCTGAGGCAGGTGCGAATTCTAGCGGAGGCACGCAAGTGACGGACAGGGCACAATTTCCTTTGACATGGGTGGGTGCATCCCTATAATGCTGCGCCTATGTTGAATGACCCGATTCCACCTCACGTTGACCCGCGCAAATTGGCTGATCGTGGCACCACCCTTCAAGGTGAATTGCTGCTAGCCGATTTGAAGAGACTCTGCGACCCGCTTTCCGACGATGTCGGTACGGTGCAGGCGAAATTCGTTTTTGAACGAGATGAACGTAAATCTGTGGTAATCCACAGCTTTATCGACACCGAAGTCAAAATGGTTTGCCAGCGTTGTCTTGAGCTGGTCACCCTGCCGATCCACAGCGAATGCAGTTATGCTGTGGTGAAAGAGGGTGCGAATACCCAGTCGTTGCCGAAAGGTTATGACGTGCTGGAACTGGGCGAAGATCCATTGGATCTGCAGTCACTGATCGAGGAGGAGCTTTTGCTCGCCTTGCCCATTGTGCCTGCTCATCATCCGGAAGAATGCCAGCAGCCGGCGGGTCTCGATGAGCCCGAACCGAGCGAGGACGAGTCAACGCGGTCCAACCCGTTCAGTGTATTGGCGCAGTTAAAGCGTGACCCAAACGTTTAGGAGTTAATCAATTATGGCTGTTCAGCAGAACAAAAAATCCCGCTCTGCCCGTGACATGCGCCGTTCGCACGACGCTCTCGAGGCTAGCACCCTGTCTGTAGAAAAAACCACTGGTGAAGTTCACCTGCGTCACCACGTATCGCCAGAAGGCGTATACCGTGGCCGTAAAGTGATCGACAAGGGCGCTGACGAGTAATCACTTGTCCGCTCAAGTCATCGCGATTGACGCAATGGGCGGGGACTTCGGTCCCCGCAGCATTGTTCAGGCGAGCCTCGCTTGTCTGTCTGCTACACCCTCGCTGCACCTGACCCTCGTCGGTCAACCCTCCCTTCTTGAAGATCTGATCCACGGCCAGTCGGCTGCCGATCGCGCGCGCCTGACGATTGTTGCGGCCAGCGAAGTCATCACCATGGACGAAAAGCCGACCCAGGCCTTGCGTGGCAAGCCGGACTCGTCGATGCGTGTCGCCCTGGAACTGGTGCGTGATGGCAAGGCTCAGGCCTGTGTCAGCGCCGGTAATACCGGTGCGTTGATGGCGCTGTCGCGATTTGTCCTGAAGACGCTGCCGGGCATTGATCGCCCAGCGATGGTGGCTGCGATTCCGACGCAGAAAGGTTTTTGCCAGTTGCTCGATCTGGGCGCCAATGTCGATTGCAGCGCCGAACACTTGCTGCAATTTGCGGTGATGGGCTCGGTGGCAGCGCAGACGCTGGGGATCAATCGTCCGCGCGTGGCGCTGCTGAACATCGGCACCGAAGATATCAAGGGCAATCAGCAGGTCAAACTCGCGGCGACGTTGTTACAGGCTGCTCGCGGTATCAATTACATCGGCTTCATTGAAGGTGATGGCTTGTATCGTGGTGAGGCGGATGTCGTGGTTTGCGACGGTTTTGTCGGCAACATCCTGCTCAAGTCCAGCGAAGGTCTGGCGACGATGATTGCGGCGCGCATCGAGGCCTTGTTCAAAAAGAATTTTGCCTCACGTGCGGTCGGGGCCTTGGCGTTGCCGCTGATGAAGCGCCTGCAAGCTGACCTGGCGCCGGCGCGACATAATGGCGCAAGCTTTCTCGGGTTGCAGGGCATCGTTGTGAAAAGTCACGGTTCGGCCGGGGTTCAGGGCTTTCAGAGCGCGATTCAGCGCGCGCTGATCGAGATCCAGGAGAACTTGCCCGAGCGCCTTCACGGTCGTCTGGAGGATCTGTTGTCTTAGGCGTTTTCGTCGGACAATGCTTAAATGTGACCGCCCGGTTCAAAGGGCCATCCAACTGTCAGTTTCTTGCGTCCCCAAGCGGGGGCGTCATTTTCCGACGACAAGATCATTAGGGGCTTGTTACATGTCTGCTTCCCTCGCATTCGTCTTTCCAGGACAGGGTTCGCAGTCCCTCGGCATGCTGGCCGAGCTGGGCGCGGAATATCCGTTGATCCTCGAAACTTTCAAAGAAGCCTCTGCGGCTCTGGGCTATGACCTGTGGGCATTGACCCAGCAGGGCCCGGAAGAGCTGCTCAATCAAACCGATAAAACCCAACCGGCCATTCTGACCGCATCGATCGCCCTGTGGCGTCTGTGGCTGGCGGAAGGTGGTGCGCGTCCGGCATTCGTTGCCGGTCACAGCCTGGGTGAATACAGCGCACTGGTCGCGGCTGGCAGCCTGACACTGGCTGACGCGGTCAAGCTCGTTGAGCGCCGTGGTCAACTGATGCAGGAAGCGGTTCCGGCCGGGCAGGGCGGCATGGCTGCCATTCTCGGTCTTGAAGATGCTGACGTGCTGGCAGCCTGCGCGGAAGCTGCGCAAGGCGAAGTGGTCAGCGCGGTCAACTTCAACTCGCCGGGCCAAGTGGTCATTGCCGGTGCCAAGGCAGCCGTTGAGCGTGCCATCGAAGGCTGCAAGGCGCGCGGTGCCAAGCGCGCCATGCCGTTGCCAGTGAGCGTGCCGTCGCACTGCGAGCTGATGCGTCCGGCTGCCGAGCGTTTTGCCGAATCCATCGCGGCCATCGACTGGCAGGCGCCGCAGATCCCGGTGGTACAGAACGTCAGCGCACAAGTGCCGGCCGATCTGGAAACCCTCAAGCGTGATCTGCTCGAACAACTGTACAAGCCAGTGCGCTGGGTCGAGTCGGTACAGACTCTGGCCGCCAAAGGCGCGACCAGTCTGGTCGAATGCGGCCCGGGCAAAGTCCTGGCCGGTCTGAACAAACGTTGCGCCGAAGGCGTGGCGACTTCCAACCTCAATACCCCAGACGCTTTCGCTGCCGCTCGTGCAGCGCAAGCCTGAATCAGGAGAAACTTGCATGAGTCTGCAAGGTAAAGTTGCACTGGTCACCGGTGCAAGCCGCGGCATTGGCCAGGCCATCGCACTGGAGCTGGGTCGTCAGGGCGCCATCGTTATCGGCACCGCGACTTCCGCTTCGGGCGCTGAGCGCATTGCTGCGACCCTGAAGGAAAATGGTATTCAGGGCGCAGGTTTCGAACTCAACGTCACCAGCGATGAATCGGTCAGCGCCGTGCTGGCAGGCATCCAGGAGCAGTTTGGTGCGCCAGTGGCGATTCTGGTCAATAATGCCGGCATTACCCGCGACAACCTGATGATGCGCATGAAAGACGACGAGTGGTACGACGTGATCGATACCAACCTGAACAGTCTGTATCGCCTGTCCAAGGGCGTTCTACGTGGCATGACCAAGGCGCGTTGGGGCCGAATTATCAGTATTGGCTCGGTGGTGGGTGCCATGGGCAACGCTGGCCAAGTAAACTATGCAGCCGCCAAGGCCGGTCTGGAAGGTTTCAGCCGTGCAATGGCGCGTGAAGTCGGTTCGCGTTCGATTACGGTCAACTCGGTAACCCCAGGGTTTATCGACACCGATATGACGCGCGAGCTGCCTGAAGCACAGCGTGAAGCCTTGCAGACGCAGATTCCGCTGGGTCGTCTGGGACAAGCTCAAGAGATCGCGTCTGTGGTCGCTTTTCTTGCATCCGACGGTGCGGCATACGTCACTGGGGCTACAATCCCGGTGAACGGTGGGATGTACATGTAAGTAAAATGTGACGGATTGCTTCAAAAAAATGTCATACGAGCTGTCTAAAATCCGTTATAAAGCTGCAATCTATTTATAGGCAGAGGGCCGCAGGGTTTGAGGAGTGAAGCTTTCAGTTGAAAAGCTGAAAAGTCTTTCTATACACTTACCCACTGGCCAGCTGCCTGAATTTGTCCATTAGGAGTGAAAACAAGGTATGAGCACCATCGAAGAGCGCGTCAAGAAAATCGTTGCCGAGCAACTGGGTGTTAAAGAAGAAGAAGTGGTCAACACTGCTTCCTTCGTAGAAGACCTGGGTGCCGACTCCCTTGACACCGTTGAGCTGGTGATGGCTCTGGAAGAGGAATTCGAGACCGAAATCCCTGACGAAGAAGCTGAGAAGATCACTACTGTACAAGCTGCAATCGACTACGTTACTAGCCACCAGGCGTAATAGTTTGTAATCGTTGTTTGCTGTCATGGAAAAACCGCACTGCCATCATGGCGTGCGGTTTTTTCTTTAGGCCTGATGCAAAGTCGTCGTCATTTGAAAAAGGAGAGTGCTGTGTCGCGTAGACGCGTCGTAGTCACCGGTATGGGTATGTTGTCGCCACTGGGCACGGATGTGCCGAGCAGTTGGCAGGGCATTCTGGCTGGCCGCAGTGGCATTGGTCTGATCGAACACACCGACCTTTCTGCCTATTCCACCCGCTTTGGCGGCTCGGTAAAGGGCTTCAATGTCGAGGAATACCTGTCGGTCAAGGAAGCGCGCAAGCTCGACCTGTTCATTCAGTACGGTCTCGCTGCCGGCTTTCAAGCCGTGCGCAATGCAGGGCTCGAAGTAACCGACGCCAACCGTGAACGCATTGGCGTGGCCATGGGTTCGGGTATCGGCGGTCTGACCAACATCGAAGAAACCAGCCGTACTCTGCATGAGACGGGCCCGCGTCGAATCTCTCCATTCTTCGTGCCAGGCTCGATCATCAATATGATTTCCGGTTTCCTGTCCATCCATCTGGGCGCACAGGGACCTAACTACGCCATCGCCACTGCATGCACCACCGGTACGCACTGCATCGGCATGGCGGCGCGCAACATCATGTACGACGAAGCCGACGTGATGATTGCCGGTGGTGCTGAAATGGCCGCGTGCGGTCTGGGCATGGGCGGCTTCGGCGCGTCCCGTGCGCTGTCGACGCGCAACGATGAGCCGACTCGCGCCAGTCGTCCATGGGACAAGGGCCGTGACGGTTTCGTGCTGTCCGACGGTGCCGGTGCACTGGTTCTTGAAGAACTGGAACATGCCAAGGCACGCGGTGCGACCATTTATGCCGAACTGATCGGTTTCGGCACCAGCGGCGATGCGTTCCACATGACCTCGCCACCGGCCGACGGCGCCGGTGCAGCGCGCTGCATCACCAACGCGCTGCGCGACGCGAAGATCAACGTCGATCAAGTGCAGTACATCAATGCCCACGGTACCTCGACCCCGGCCGGCGACCTTGCCGAAGCCAATGCGATCAAGTCGGTGTTCGGTGAACACGCCTACAAACTGGCAGTCAGCTCGACCAAGTCGATGACCGGTCACCTGCTGGGCGCGGCGGGCGCGGTGGAAGCAATCTTCAGCGTGCTGGCGATCAACAGCCAGGTGGCGCCACCGACCATCAACCTCGAAGAGCCGGACGAAGGCTGCGATCTCGATTTTGTGCCGCACACCGCGCGCAACATGGACATCGATGTCGTGCTGTCCAACTCCTTCGGTTTTGGCGGCACCAACGGCACCCTGGCGTTCCGTCGGTTCGCAGGCTGATGGACTGCTGGGTCGACGGTCAACCGGCTGACAGTCTGTCGCTGAAAGATCGCGGCCTGGCTTACGGCGATGGTCTGTTCGAGACCATCGCTGTGCGCAATGGTCAGCCGATCCTGCTGGATCGACACCTGAGGCGATTGGCCGATGGTTGTTCACGTCTGGCCATCGCGGCCGATATCGAGCTGATTCGCCAAGAGCTGCTGAGTTATGCGGCAGCGATGGGCGAGGGCGTGCTCAAGCTTATCCTCACCCGTGGCGACGGCTTGCGCGGTTATGCGCCCGACCCTGCCGCACCGGGTCGACGCATTCTGCAAGGCAATCCTCCTGCTGCTTATCCTGCTGTTCATGCCGAGCAGGGCGTGCGCCTGTTCCCGTGCAGCACGCGCCTGGCCAAACAGCCGTTACTCGCCGGACTCAAACACCTCAATCGCCTTGAACAGGTGCTCGCCCGCGCCGAATGGCAGGACAGCGAGCACGCCGAAGGCTTGATGCTTGATCAGGCCGGTCGAGTCATCGAAGGAGTGTTCAGCAATGTGTTTCTGGTGCGCGACGGTGTGTTGATCACGCCGGACTTGAAGCGCTGCGGCGTTGCCGGCGTGATGCGTGCCGAAATATTGTTTCAGGCCGAGTCTTTGGCCATCCCCATACAAATCGCCGACATCAGCCTCGAACAGCTGCAATGGGCCGATGAAGTGTTTCTCTGCAACAGCGTTTATGGCGTCTGGCCTGTACGCGCCTACGCTGCACTGAGCTGGCCGGTTGGCCCGCTCACCCGTAAACTGCAAACCATTGCCCGCGCCCTACTGGATGCCTGATTAGTGAGACGTAAACTTTTGCTGCTGCTGGAAACCGGACTGGTTCTGGCAGGGCTGTTGCTGGGCGCCAGCGCCTGGATGATTCACTCCGCGCTGGAACAGCCCCTGAACATCACGCAGGAAGAACTGCTGGACGTGCCGAAAGGCTCGACACCGACCCGTACTTTTCTTGGACTCGAAACCGATGGCGTCATCAAGGACGCGTTCTGGTTGCGGGTCTATTGGCGCTTCAATCTCGCGGGTACACCGATCCACAGCGGCGAATACCGCATGCAGCCGGGCATGACCGTCAACGGTCTGATCGACTCGTGGAAACGTGGCGACGTGGTTCAGTACAGCCTGACCCTGGTGGAAGGCTGGAACTTCCATCAAGTGCGCGCCGCATTGGCCAAGGACGAGAAAATCGAACAGACCCTGAACGGTTTGAGCGACAGCGACGTCATGGCGAAGATTGGCCATAAAGGTCTGTTCCCGGAAGGCCGTTTCTTCCCCGATACCTACCGCTTCGTGCGTGGCATGTCTGATGCCGAGTTGCTGAAGAAAGCCTTTGATCGCCTCGACGAAGTCCTGGCGAAAGAGTGGGCAAGCCGTTCTGCCGATGTGCCGTACACCGAGCCTTATCAAGCGCTGATCATGGCCTCGCTGGTCGAGAAAGAGACCGGCGTACCCCAGGAGCGCGGGCAGATTGCTGGCGTCTTCGTGCGTCGAATGGCCTTGGGCATGCAGTTGCAGACCGATCCGACAGTCATCTATGGCCTGGGCGATCGCTACACCGGCAAGTTGACCCGTGCGCACTTGAAAGAGCCGACGGCGTATAACACATATGTGATTCCCGGCCTGCCGCCGACACCGATTGCGATGGTCGGGCGTGAAGCGATTCATGCGGCGCTGAATCCGGTCGAAGGTACCAGCCTGTATTTCGTTGCCCGTGGCGACGGCAGCCATGTCTTCTCTGACGATCTGGATGCGCATAACAATGCGGTGCGTGAGTATCAGCTCAAGCGCCGCGCGGATTATCGTTCCAGCCCGGCGCCTGCGGTGACGCCTGAAGCGGCCCCGGCGACGGAAGAAGCGCTTCCAGGTGCATCACCGGATACGGCGCCGGAAGCGTTGCCGCAGGTTCCAGCTCAGGAGCCTGCGCCGACCCCGGCACCGGAAGCCGCCGCCCCACAAAACACGCAATGACTTTGATTAAGGACTGCCTGTGACTGGCTTGTTTATTACGCTGGAAGGCCCGGAAGGCGCCGGCAAAAGCACCAACCGCGAATACCTCGCCGAGCGCCTGCGCGCCGCCGGTATCGAGGTGGTGTTGACCCGTGAGCCCGGCGGTACGCCACTGGCCGAGCGAATTCGCGAGGTGTTGTTGGCGCCAGCTGACGAAGTCATGACCCCGGATGCCGAATTGTTGCTGGTATTCGCCGCACGCGCCCAGCACCTGGCCGAGGTGATCCGCCCGGCACTGGTGCGTGGTGCCGTGGTGCTGTGCGATCGCTTCACCGATTCGACTTACGCCTATCAGGGCGGCGGTCGCGGCTTGTCGCTCGAGCGCATCGCCACGCTGGAAACCTTTGTGCAAGGCGATCTGCGCCCGGACCTGACGCTGATTTTCGATCTGCCGGTGGAAATCGGCCTGGCCCGCGCCAGTGCCCGTGGTCGTCTGGATCGTTTCGAGCTGGAAGGCCGGGCGTTTTTCGAGGCAGTGCGCAATGCGTTTCTCAAACGCGCTGAAGCCGATCCTGCGCGCTATGTGCGCATTGACGCCGGTCAGCCGTTGGCCAAGGTACAGCAATCGCTGGATACCCTGATTCCGAATCTGCTGGAGCTGGCCCGTGGCTGAGGCCTATCCATGGCAGGACAGTCTCTGGCAGCAACTGGCCGGGCGTAAGCAGCACGCGCACGCCTATCTGCTGCACGGCCCGGCAGGCATCGGCAAGCGTGCGCTGGCCGAACGTTTGATGGCGAGCCTGCTTTGCCAGCGGCCGACGCCGGAAGCCTGCGGCGAGTGCAAATCCTGCCTGCTGCTCAAGGCTGGCAGTCACCCTGACAATTACATCCTCGAACCGGAAGAAGCCGACAAGGCCATCAAGGTCGATCAGGTGCGTGATCTGGTCAGCTTCGTGGTGCAGACCGCGCAACTGGGCGGGCGCAAAGTGGTGCTGATCGAGCCGGTCGAGTCGATGAATATCAACGCCGCCAACGCCTTGCTGAAAAGCCTTGAAGAGCCGTCCGGCGATACGGTTTTGCTGTTGGTCAGCCATCAGACCAGCCGTTTGCTGCCGACGATCAAGAGCCGCTGCGTACAGCAGGCCTGTCCGTTGCCGGGCGAGGCGATGAGCTTGCAATGGCTGGCTCAGGCTTTGCCGGATTGCTCCGAAGACGAACGTGTCGAACTGCTGACGCTGGCCGCCGGATCGCCGCTGATGGCGGTCAGTCTGCAGTCGCAGGGTGTGCGCGAACAGCGCGCGCAAGTGGTCGAGGGCGTGAAGAAGTTGCTCAAGCAACAGCAATCGCCGACACAACTGGCCGAAGAATGGAAAAGCATTCCGATGCTGCGGCTGTTCGACTGGTTCTGTGATTGGTCGAGCCTGATCCTGCGCTATCAATTGACGCAGGATGAAGCGGGTCTCGGTCTGACCGATATGCGTAAAGTCGTGCAGTATCTGGCGCAGAAAAGCGCGCAGGGCAAAGTTCTCGAGATTCAGGACTGGATTCTCGCCCAGCGCCAGAAAGTCATGAGCAAGGCCAACCTCAATCCGGCACTGTTGCTTGAAGCATTGTTGGTGCAATGGGCGGGATTGCCTGGTCAAAGATAAGAATGTGTACCTAGACTCTGAGCATCAGCAGTGGAGGTCAACATGAATGAATCTGTCAGCCCGGGCCCGCGCAACGGCATTTTGTCTCTGACCATCAAGGACAAGTCGGTGCTTTACGCCGCTTACATGCCGTTCATCAAGAACGGTGGCTTGTTCATCCCGACCAACAAGAGCTACAGGTTGGGCGACGAGGTGTTCATGCTGCTCAATCTGATGGACGAGGCCGAGAAAATTCCGGTTGCCGGCAAAGTCACCTGGATCACTCCCAAAGGTGCACAAGGTAACCGCGCCGCCGGTGTCGGCGTGCAGTTCAACGATGGCGACAATACCGCGCGCAGTCGCATCGAAACCCATCTGGCCGGAGCGCTTAAATCCGACCGTCCCACTCATACGATGTAAGTAGCCGTCCTTTTTATGCTCGTAGATTCCCATTGTCACCTTGATCGCCTCGACCTCGCTGCCCATGACGGCTCGCTGGATGCCGCACTTGATGCGGCACGCGAGCGCGGAGTAGGGCACTTTCTGTGCATCGGTGTGAGTGCCGATAACGCCGCCGACGTCAAAGCGCTGGCTGAGCGTTACGACGACGTTGATTGTTCGGTTGGCGTGCATCCGCTGGATGTACAGCCGGGCGCGGCGCCTGCGCTGGACTGGTTGCTGCACGAACTTAATCACCCGAAAGTGGTGGCGATCGGCGAAACCGGTCTGGACTATCACTACGAGCCGGAAGCCGCCGAATTGCAGCAGGAGTCTTTCCGCCTGCACCTGCAAGCCGCGCAGCAGACCGGCAAACCGGTGATCATCCATACCCGTGGCGCTCGCGCCGATACCCTTGAACTGCTGCGCGAAGCGGCGTTGCCCCAGGCCGGTGTGCTGCATTGCTTCACCGAAGACTGGGACATGGCCAAGGCTGCGCTGGACATGGGTTATTACATTTCCTTGTCGGGTATCGTCACGTTCCGCAATGCCGATGCGTTGCGTGATGTCGCGAGCAAAGTCCCGGCGGATCGCCTGCTGGTGGAAACCGACTCGCCGTATCTGGCGCCGATCCCTTATCGCGGCAAGCCGAATCTGCCGCAATACGTGCGTGAAGTGGCGGAATTCCTGGCGATGTTGCGCGGTGAGAACTACGAGCGGTTTGCCGAACAGACCACCGAGAACTTCAAGCGCCTGTTTCCGCTGGCCGCCGTTAAATCGGCCGTGTAGGAGCTGCCGAAGGCTGCGATCTTTTGATCTTGATTTTGACAGGCAAAGGCCACAGATCGAAGCCTGCGGCAGCCCTTACAGTTGTGATGTGCAGGTAGCTGGGCCACGCGTTAAATCGCAGGCAAAAAAAACCCGGGTTCTGGGGGGTGAATCCGGGTTAAGACCATTAGGAGTAAAACAAAGGCACGCGGTCCCTTGGTACCTTTATCGGCGCGACACTTGGGGGAGATGTCGCCCGACAGTTCAAGTATTGATCAGTCTGGCGCGCAGTCCAGTTAGCTGGTCGGGGTTTTTAAACAAATTTGGAATACGTTCGCTTCAGTTGAGTTCTCATTGCGCCCAAAACGTTCTCAAAACGAACAAGAAACACAGATATGGTCGGATGATCCGTGCATTTTTGCGCAAGTTAGGCATAATACGCGGCTTCGAATTTTGACCCTTCAGACCTTTTCTTATGCACAAAGAACCTCGTAAGGTCCGTGAGTTTCGTCGCCGCGAGCAAGAAATTCTCGATACCGCGCTCAAGCTGTTCCTCGATCAAGGTGAAGACAGTGTCACCGTCGAGATGATTGCTGATGCCGTGGGTATCGGCAAAGGCACGATCTACAAGCACTTCAAATCCAAGGCCGAGATCTATCTGCGCCTGATGCTCGACTACGAGCGTGATTTGAACGAGCTGCTGCATTCGGCTGATGTCGACAAGGACAAGGAAGCGCTGTCCCGCGCCTACTTCGAATTCCGCATGCGCGACCCGCAGCGCTATCGCCTGTTCGACCGCCTCGAAGAAAAGGTGGTCAAGGGCAATCAGGTGCCAGAAATGGTCGAGGAGCTGCACAAGATCCGTGCCTCGAACTTTGAACGCCTGACCCTGCTGATCAAGGGCCGCATCAGCGAAGGCAAGCTCGAAGACGTGCCGCCTTACTTCCACTACTGCGCGGCCTGGGCCCTGGTGCACGGCGCTGTCGCGCTGTATCACTCGCCGTTCTGGAGCAATGTGCTGGAAGATCAGGAAGGTTTCTTCCAGTTCCTGATGGACATCGGCGTGCGTATGGGCAACAAGCGCAAGCGCGATCCGGAAACCCCAAGCAGCTGAACCATTCAGTTGCCTTATTGCGCCATGATTTCGCTACATGACGCAGTACCGCAGGAATATACTCAGGCATAGGGCTTGCTAAAACTTGATTTGTGAGTCAAGTTTTAGCGGCTCGAAATTCTATCGCCGGAGTGATCATGATCGTTGACCGTCAAGGCAGGCGTTTTCGCAATTTGCGCATCAGCCTGACCTCAGCCTGCAATTACGCGTGTACCTATTGCGTGCCTAACGGCAAGCGGTTGGTAGCTGCGCAGGATGAACTGTCGGCCGAAGCCATGGCACGTGGCGTGGCGTATCTCATCGAAGCCGCTGGCATCGAGCGCTTGCGCATTACTGGCGGTGAGCCGCTGGTCAGCCCCAAACTCGAATCGTTCATGACGGCTGTCGGCAAGATGGGCCTGGACGACATCAGCCTGACGACCAACGGTCAACTCCTCGCGAAAAAACTCCCGCTGCTGGTGGATGCCGGTCTGCGTCGGATTAATGTGTCCCTCGATACTCTCGACGCCGGCGCGTTCCGCAGCATTGCCCGTGGCGGTGACCTGGCCACCGTGCTCGATGGCATGGATCAGGCGAGCGCCGCTGGGATGAAGATCAAGGTCAACATGGTGCCATTGCGCGGGCAGAACCTTGATCAGGTGATGCCGCTGCTCGATTACTGCCTGGCGCGCGGATACGAACTGCGTTTCATCGAGTTGATGCGCATGGGCCATCTGGCCAAGGACAACAATGCGTTCCTGCAACAGTTCGTCAGCCTGCAACAGTTGCTGGAGCTGATTGGCGAGCGCTACGAGTATGCGCAAACCGATGCGCCTGTGGACGCCACGGCCGTGCGTTATGCGATCCCTGGGCTGGGCAACTTTGGCGTGATCGCCAACGAAAGCGTGCCGTTCTGCCGGACCTGCTCGCGTTTGCGCCTGTCGTCGACCGGTTGGCTGCACGGTTGCCTGTCGTCGAGTAACCGCCACTATGTCGGCGATCTGCTCGACAAACCGCGTCATCAAGCCTTGCCGGCGCTGCAGCGTTTGCTGGTCAAAGCGTTGGGGGACAAGCAGGAAGTGGCGTTCTCTGGCGGCGCAACAGTCATGAAGATTATCGGCGGCTGATACCTCTTTTTCCCGAGCAGGCTCGCTCCCACAGCGTTTTTCGTAATCCTGTGGGAGCGAGCCTGCTCGCGAAAGCCATCCTTCATTCGACAAAGATCCCGAGCTGGCGCAAAAGCTGCATCCAACGGCCATTCGCCGGTTTTCCGTCACCGGCCTCTGGAGGAATAGGATGCGTAGCCTGGTTTTGCTGCTGGCCGTTTTGGCGCTTGGCGGCTGTATGACTGTCAGCGATATGGCCGAAGGCACTCGCTACCAGATGAGCGATGCAGGATTGCTGGACCACAGCGACAGCCGTCGGGTGAACAACTTCCGTATTCAACCGGACTCGTTCATCTACATCGCCCAAGGTGCGTTCGCCCCGCCGGGTGGTTCATATCCACGCCCCAATGTGGTGGCCGAAGAAGCCTTCAAGGGTTTCGTCGAATACTTCCCGATGGTTCGTCGCGCGCGTGCGCCGGAAGGCCTCGATCAGGCAATGGGCGAAGCTCGTGACGCTGGCGCGCATTATCTGCTGTACACGCGTTTTGCCAAGGCTGACGACCGCATCGGCAACTCTGACGAGTGGCTCGATCAGGAAGCCGTGGATCGTCTCGGCATTGACGGCGGCGTGATTCAGATCATGTTGATCGAGACCAGCACCCAGTATTTGATTGATACTGCACGGATCAAGAGTCGTGGCGGTTTACTGACGTTCCACGACAGCAAGCCCGAAGACCTGATCGGCCCGCCGCTGGCACAGTACGCGCGCAGTCTGTTGGGAGTCGGCGACCAATAATTCAAGGAGAACGCCATGAGTGGCCCGCAAAAAGCCAATGACCTGTTGGGACAGATCCCGAAAACCAAAGGCTTGCCGCCGGTGCACTTGTGGAACCCGGACTTTTGCGGCGACATCGATATGCGCATCGCCCGCGACGGCACCTGGTATTACCTGGGCACGCCGATCGGGCGCAAGCCGATGGTCAAGTTGTTCTCCACGATCATGCGCCGCGATGGTGATGATTATTTCCTGATCACGCCGGTCGAGAAGGTCGGGATCAAGGTCGACGATGCGCCGTTTGTGGCGATTGCGGTCGAGGTTGAGGGCGAAGGGGAGGCGCAATTGTTGCGCTTCACCACCAACGTTGAAGAAACCGCCGAGGCCGGGTCGGAGCATCCGATCCGCGTCGAGATCGATCCGACAACGCAAGAGCCGGCGCCTTACGTGCATGTGCGTACCAACCTTGAAGCGCTGATTCATCGCAATGTGTTCTACCAACTGGTGGAACTGGCAGTGAGTCGCGAAATCGACGGTCAGCGCTGGCTGGGTGTGTGGAGCTGCGGCGAGTTCTTCCGCATCGGCCTCGAACCTTAAAAGATCGCAGCCTTCGGCAGCTCCTACATGGCGTACACCTGTAGGAGCTGCCGAAGGCTGCGATCTTTTTTGTCGTTGACAGCTAATCATATGATGATTAGCTTGATCACCCATCGCGATCCGCTTTGAGGTGTTCATGTCCAGCAGCTATCACGCATCCACGGTCGACTGGCTGGGCAGTTGGATCGCCGCAGGTCAGGTCAAACCGGGGCAGACCATCAAGGTCGAGGCCGATCTGGGCGAACAGCTCGGGGTCAGCCGCACGGTAATTCGCGAAGCAATCAAAACCCTCGTCGCCAAAGGCATGCTCGAAGTCGGGCCGAAAGTCGGCACGCGCGTGCTGCCGGTGCGGCGCTGGAACCTGTTCGATCCGCAAGTGGTCGGTTGGCTGTCGCGCAACGGGCTGCCGGAAAACTTTGTCGATGACTTGCTCGACCTGCGCCGCACCATCGAACCGATGGCCGTGCGCTGGGCCTGTGAGCGCGCGACGCTTGAGCAGATCGAAGCGGTGCAACTGGCCTACAATGCCCTTGAGCGTGCGGTCGACAGCGGCACCGATTACAACCGCGCCGATCAGTCCTTCCACGAATGCATTCTTGCGGCGAGCCACAACCAATTCATCGAACAAATGGTCCCGGCGCTCGGCGCGTTGCTCGCGGTGTCATTTGAAGTTTCTGCGGCCGATCCGGATGAACTGCGCCGCACTTTGCCGATCCACAAGGACATGGCCGATGCCATCGCCGCCCGCGATTCTGCGCGCGGTGTGTGGGCGTGCATGACCCTGATTGATAACGCCGATCTGGCGATCAAACGTTTTTACCCGAAAGTCATGGCTGACAGAAAAGCGGGCTGACACAAAAATCCCCTGTAGGAGTGAGCCTGCTCGCGATAGCGTCGTATCAGGCAAAGTAGCTTCGACTGGTCTACCGCGATCGCGAGCAGGCTCACTCCTACAGTAAAAACAAGAACAATGGAGACCGTTATATGCCGTGGACCGCCCTGACCCAACACCGCGCCCAGCTCGGCGAAGGCCCATTCTGGGACGCACCGACGCAGGCGTTGTACTGGGTCGACATCGCTGGCAAACAGGCCCTGCGCCTAATTGGCCAGAACGTGCAGATCTGGCAAATGCCCGAACACGTTTCCGCGTTCATCCCCTGTGCCAGCGGCGATGCACTGGTGACCCTGAGCAGCGGCGTCTACCGTCTCGACCTCGATTCTCCCGGCCTCGAGCCACGCCTGACGTTGTTCTGCGTCGCCGATCCGCAGCCAGGCAATCGCCCCAACGAAGCGCGTTGCGATGGTCAAGGTCGCCTGTGGCTCGGCACCATGCAAAACAACATCGGCGAGCAGGGGGAAGATTTGCCGATCATTCGGCGCTCCGGAGGTTTGTTCCGCATCGATCCGGATAAACGCGTTACACCCTTACTGCGTAATCTGGGGATTCCCAACACGCTGCTGTGGAGCGATGACGGCACAACAGTGCTGTTCGGCGACAGCCTCGACAGCACGCTGCACCGCTATTTCATTCACACCGACGGCAACCTCGGTGCGGCTGAAACCTGGTACGGCCCTGACCAGCAGGGCGGGCCGGACGGTTCGGCGATGGACGCCGAAGGCTATGTATGGAATGCCCGCTGGGACGGCAGTTGCCTGCTGCGGCTGACACCGGATGGCAAAGTCGAGCGCAAAATCGACCTGCCGATCAGCCGCCCAACCAGTTGTGTGTTCGGCGGTGAAGACCTGAAAACCCTGTTCATCACCAGCGCCCAGAGTCCGCACAGCCATCCATTGGATGGCGCGGTGCTGTCGATGCGCGTTGATGTTGCAGGAAAACTCTGTACACGGTTTGCAAACTAAATCCCAAAATATGGGATGCAAAATTATATATTGAGATTATTTGGCAGTCGGGTTTATAGTCGGCTCCAGCAGTAACACGCACTCACACTTAAAAAGAACAAAACAGGTGAAGTGATGCAGCGAATGTCTATCGCACTCCCGTGTGGAGTCCGCGTCTCGCAACGGCTCGATGCCGTCAGCCGCGCCTGCCTGTTTCGTTCCAACCGCCTTCCAGACCGGACATCGGCAGATGCCCGGTTTTTTTGTGCTCGCGAAACAGGAGTCCTGTTCCATGGCTGAACCTCTTTCCCTGCCGCCGGTGCCCGCACCGCCGAAGGGCGAGCGTCTGAAAAACAAGGTCGTGCTGCTGACCGGTGCTGCGCAAGGCATCGGCGAAGCCATCGTCGCTGCGTTTGCCTCGCAGCAAGCGAAACTGCTGATCAGCGATATTCAGGCCGAAAAGGTCGAGCAGGTGGCCGCGCACTGGCGCGACCAGGGCTCTGATGTGCAGGCGCTGAAGGCGGATGTCTCGCGTCAGCACGATCTGCACGCCATGGCCAAACGCGCCGTTGAGTTGCACGGGCGCATCGACGTGCTGGTCAACTGCGCCGGGGTCAACGTCTTCCGTGATCCTTTGGAAATGACCGAAGAAGACTGGCATCGCTGCTTCGCCATCGACCTCGATGGCGCCTGGTTCGGTTGCAAAGCGGTGCTGCCGCAGATGATCGAGCAGGGCGTCGGCAGCATCATCAACATTGCCTCGACCCATTCCAGCCACATCATTCCCGGCTGCTTCCCGTACCCGGTGGCCAAACACGGTTTGCTCGGCCTGACCCGTGCCCTCGGCATCGAGTACGCCGCGAAGGGCATCCGCGTGAACGCCATCGCACCCGGCTATATCGAAACGCAACTGAACGTCGATTACTGGAACGGTTTCGCCGATCCGCACGCTGAACGTCAGCGCGCGTTTGATCTGCACCCGCCGAAACGTATCGGCCAGCCGCTTGAAGTGGCGATGACCGCGGTGTTCCTGGCCAGCGACGAAGCGCCGTTCATCAACGCGTCATGCATCACCATCGATGGTGGGCGCTCGGTGATGTACCACGACTGATTGATCGGGTTTTATGCGGATGAGTCCGCTTGAAATTCAATCATCATACGATATGACTATTTTCAACAGGCTTTGCAGGAACACGCTTTAACGCTTTTCAAAATTTGCTCAAAAAAATAACAAGGAGTCAGCTTATGAAACGTCGTTTCGGGATTCGTACCCTGTGCAGTACCGCCCTGGCGGTTACCGCGTTCAGCCTGAGCAGTGCGCTGCTCGCTGCCGACACCGTGAAAATCGGTTTCCTGGTCAAACAGGCGGAAGAACCATGGTTCCAGACCGAGTGGGCATTCGCCGAGAAAGCCGCCAAGGACAAGGGTTTTGAACTGATCAAGATCGCCGTGCCGGATGGCGAGAAAACCCTCTCGGCCATCGACAGCCTCGCCGCCAACGGCGCCAAGGGCTTTGTGATTTGCCCGCCGGATGTATCGCTCGGCCCGGCGATCATGGCCAAAGCCAAACTCAATGACCTGAAAGTGATTGCCGTCGACGACCGTTTCGTCGACGCCAACGGCAAGTTCATGGAAGACGTGCCGTACCTCGGCATGGCGGCATTCGAAGTCGGCCAGAAGCAGGGCAACGCGATGGTTGCCGAAGCGAAAAAACGCAACTGGGACTGGAAGGACACCTATGCGGTGGTCAACACCTACAACGAACTCGACACCGGCAAGAAGCGCACCGACGGTTCGGTGAAATCCCTTGAAGACGCTGGGATGCCGAAAGACCACATTCTGTTTGCCGCGCTGAAAACCCTCGATGTGCCGGGCAGTATGGACGCCACCAATTCGGCGCTGGTGAAACTGCCGAGCGCGGCGAAAAACCTGATCATCGGCGGCATGAACGACAACACTGTGCTCGGCGGCGTGCGCGCCACCGAAGCCGCCGGGTTTGCTGCGGCCAACGTGATCGGCATCGGCATCAACGGTACCGACGCCATCGGCGAACTGAAAAAGCCCAACAGTGGCTTCTTCGGTTCGATGCTGCCAAGCCCGCACATCGAAGGCTACAAAACCGCCGAGATGATGTACGAGTGGGTCACCACCGGTAAAGAGCCACCGAAGTACACCGCGATGGACGACGTCACCCTGATCACCCGCGAGAACTTCAAGCAAGAGCTGGAAAAAATCGGCTTGTGGAACTGACGTAGCGACGGCCCGGGCAGCCGGGCCGTTTTTCGGTGTGAAGAGGTGGCTTTATGCACGCGCAAGTACAGACACAAGCACAACACAGCGCCAGCGGCAGCCTGCGTTTCAGCGGGATCGGCAAAACCTTTCCCGGCGTGAAAGCGCTGGACGCTATCAGTTTCGTCGCGCATCCGGGGCAGGTTCATGCCTTGATGGGCGAGAACGGCGCCGGCAAATCGACCCTGCTGAAAATCCTCGGCGGCGCTTACATCCCGAGCAGCGGCGAGTTGCAGATCGGCGAACAGACCATGGCGTTCAAGTCGACCGCCGACAGCATCGGCAGTGGCGTCGCGGTGATTCACCAGGAATTGCATCTGGTGCCGGAAATGACTGTCGCCGAGAACCTGTTTCTTGGCCATCTTCCGGCCAGTTTCGGTTTGATCAATCGCGGCACGCTGCGCCAACAAGCCTTGAATTGCCTGAAAGGCCTGGCCGACGAAATCGATCCGCAGACCAAGGTCGGACGCCTGTCCCTCGGCCAGCGGCAATTGGTGGAAATCGCCAAAGCGTTGTCACGCGGCGCCCATGTGATTGCCTTCGACGAACCGACCAGCAGCCTCTCGGCCCGCGAGATCGACCGTTTGATGGCGATCATCGGCCGTCTGCGTGACGAGGGCAAAGTCGTGCTCTACGTCTCGCACCGCATGGAAGAAGTGTTCCGCATTTGCGACGCGGTGACGGTGTTCAAGGACGGTCGCTACGTGCGCACCTTCGACGACATGAGCCAGTTGAGCCACGATCAACTGGTGACCTGCATGGTCGGGCGCGACATTCAGGACATCTACGATTACCGCCATCGTCCGCGCGGCGCCGTCGCGCTGAAGGTCGACGGCTTGCTCGGCCCGGGCCTGCGCGAGCCGATCAGTTTCGACGCGCACAAAGGCGAAATTCTTGGCCTGTTCGGACTGGTCGGGGCAGGGCGCACCGAACTGTTCCGCCTGCTCAGTGGTCTTGAGCGCAACACCGCCGGACGCCTCGAACTGCGCGGTCACGAACTGAAGTTGCGCTCACCGCGTGATGCGATTGCGGCGGGCATTTTGCTCTGTCCGGAGGATCGCAAGAAGGAAGGCATCATCCCGCTGGCCAGCGTCGCCGAGAACATCAACATCAGCGCACGTGGTGCTCATTCGGGGCTCGGTTGCCTGATTCGCGGTCTGTGGGAAAAGGGCAATGCCGACAAACAGATCAAAGCCCTGAAAGTGAAAACCCCGCATGCCGGCCAGCAGATCAAATTCCTTTCCGGCGGCAATCAGCAGAAGGCCATTCTCGGTCGCTGGCTGTCGATGCCGATGAAGGTCTTGCTGCTCGACGAGCCGACGCGCGGTATCGACATCGGCGCCAAGGCCGAGATCTACCAGATCATCCATAACCTCGCCGCCGACGGCATTTCGGTGATCGTGGTGTCCAGCGATCTGATGGAAGTGATGGGCATTTCCGACCGCATTCTGGTGCTCTGCGAAGGCGCCCTGCGCGGCGAAATCAGCCGCGACCAGGCCAATGAATCCAACCTGCTGCAACTGGCTTTGCCGCGCCACCGCGCTGACGGCGTGGCGAACTGAGAGGTGACTATGATGACAACCCAAAACGAAACCCTGCCCAAAGAACGCAAACCTCTGGACATGCGTCGCTTCCTCGATGACTGGGTCATGCTGCTGGCGGCTGTGGGCATTTTCGTTGCCTGTACGCTGCTGATCGACAACTTCCTTTCGCCGCTGAACATGCGTGGTCTGGGTCTGGCGATTTCCACCACCGGGATTGCCGCGTGCACCATGTTGTACTGCCTGGCATCGGGGCACTTCGACTTGTCGGTGGGCTCGGTGATTGCCTGCGCCGGCGTGGTCGCGGCGGTGGTGATGCGTGACACCAACAGCGTGTTTCTCGGTGTCAGTGCAGCGTTGGTGATGGGCCTGATTGTCGGGCTGATCAACGGGATTGTGATTGCCAAGTTGCGCGTCAACGCGCTGATCACCACGTTGGCGACCATGCAGATTGTTCGCGGTCTGGCGTACATTTTTGCCAACGGCAAAGCGGTGGGCGTGTCGCAGGAATCGTTCTTCGTTTTCGGCAATGGCCAGTTGTTCGGCGTGCCGGTGCCGATTCTGATCACCATCGTCTGCTTTCTGTTTTTTGGCTGGCTGCTGAATTACACCACCTACGGGCGTAACACCATGGCCATCGGTGGCAACCAGGAAGCGGCGTTGCTCGCGGGCGTCAACGTTGACCGGACCAAGATCATTATCTTTGCCGTGCACGGTGTGATCGGTGCGCTGGCGGGGGTGATTCTGGCGTCGCGGATGACCTCCGGGCAGCCGATGATTGGTCAGGGTTTTGAACTGACGGTGATCTCGGCTTGCGTGCTGGGCGGGGTGTCGTTGAGCGGCGGGATCGGCATGATTCGGCATGTGATTGCCGGGGTGTTGATTTTGGCGATCATTGAGAATGCGATGAACCTGAAGAATATTGATACCTTCTACCAGTACGTGATTCGCGGGTCGATTCTGCTGCTGGCCGTCGTGATCGACCGTCTGAAACAACGCTGAGTCAAAGGCTACCCTCATCGGAACGCCGCCCGCCCAGCCCTCTCCCGGAGGGAGAGGGGGCCGACCAAGGTGTCTGGCGTGATACATCGACCTGAAAGATTGTGTCGATTATGGATTCAGCAAGGCACTTTCAGGTCGGCGAACCTCCTGAGCATCCCCCATTCAGTCCCCTCTCCCTCCGAGAGAGGGCTAGGGTGAGGGGAAGGGTCGACCGAGGTGATTCGTCGACTGAAAGACCTCGTCGATTATGGATTCGGTAAAGCACTTTCAGGTCGACGTATCTCCCAAATATCCCCCATTCAGTCCCCTCTCCCTCCGGGAGAGCGCTAGGGTGAGGGGCTTTTGATTCTCCCGCCTTTCGTCACTATCCCCAAATATTCCTTGCTCGGCCACGCCCGTTTCGGTTATCACTTTGTACATGATTAGACAGGTACGATTTGACAAGAAACAACGGGTGGTCGACGAACTCGTCCGGCGCATCGAAAGCGGCCTCATGGAGGACGGCTTTCTGTTGCCCGGCGAGCATCAGTTGGCTCAAGAATTCCAGGTCAGCCGAGGCACGCTGCGCGAAGCGCTGGCCGAACTGAAACGGCGGAACTACATCGCCACGCAAAGCGGCGTCGGCTCGATCGTCACCTTCGATGGTGTCGCCCTCGACCAACGCAGTGGCTGGGCGCAGGCGCTGGCCGACAGCGGCGCGATGATCAATACCGAAGTGTTGCGTCTGGAAGCCGTGACCCGGCCCGATCTCATGGCGCGTTTCGGCACCGATCAATTCATCACCCTCGACCGTCGTCGCCGTTCCACCGAAGGCACGCTGGTGTCCCTTGAACGTTCTTTGATGCCGGCTACCGGCGGCCTGGAGAGCCTGCCGCGCGTCGGTCTGATCGACAATTCCCTGACCATCACCCTGGCCGCTTACGGCTACATCGGCGAGCGCGGTGATCAATGGATCGGCGCCGAACCGTTGAACGCCGTCGACGCTGAACTGCTCGGACGCCCGGAAGGCACGGTGTTCCTCAAAGCCCTGCGCACCACCTACGACCGCCAGAACCGTTTCATGGAGCTGGTCGAAAGCCTGCTCGACCCGGTGCATTTTCGTCTGCACCTGCAATTTGGAGAATCGAAATGACCGCGCTCAACCGTGCCCTCGGTGCGTTTTATGGCCTGGCCCTCGGTGATGCGCTGGGCATGCCGACGCAATCGCTGAACCGCGAAACCGTCCAGACCCGCTTCGGCAAGATCACTGATTTGCAGGACGCCGGTCCGTTGCAACCGATTGCCGCGAACATGCCCAAAGGCTCGATCACCGATGACACCGAACAGGCAATCCTGGTCGGCGAGTTGCTGGTCGAAGGCAAGGGTCGCATCGAGCCGGCGATCCTCGCGCAACGTTTGATCGAGTGGGAAGCCGAGATGCAGGCCAAGGGCTCGCAGGATTTGCTTGGGCCGTCGACCAAGCGCGCGATCGAAATGATCCTTGCCGGGCATTCGCCGGAAGAGGCCGGACGCTATGGCACCACCAACGGCGCGGCGATGCGTATTACCCCGGTGGGAATTGCGTCAGACGTGACCGACTCTGAGCGTTTTATTGCGGCGGTAGTGCAGGCCTGCCAAGTGACTCACAACACCACGCTGGGGATTTCCAGCGCGGCGGCGGTGGCGGCGGTGGTGTCTGCGGGCATCAATGGCATGGATCTGGGCGAGGCGTTGAACCTCGGTCAGCAAATCGCTCAGCAAGCGGAAAAGCACGGCCACTGGGTTGCCGGTGGACGTATCGCGTCACGCATCAGTTGGGCACGCAGCATCAGCGTCGATAGCGACAAGGCCCTGCTCGCCGATTTGCTTTACGACGTGATCGGCACCTCGGTGGCGTCGCAGGAATCGGTGGTGGTCTCGTTTGCACTGGCGCAGCAAGTCGCGGTCGGTGAAATGAGCGCGTTTGATGCGCTGTGCATGGCTGCCAGTCTGGGCGGCGACACTGACACCATCGCGGCGATTCTTGGCGCGATGCTGGGGGCCTGCCTGGGCCTTGAGTGTTGGCCTGCCGAGATGATTGATACGGTGAAGGCCGTTAATCATCTGCAGCTTGAGCCGTTGGTGCAGGGGCTGTTGGCTTTGCGCTGAGTGAACTGACGCCATCGCTGGCAAGCCAGCTCCCACAGGTTTTTGCTGTGAACACACATTTGTGTACACCCTGATCCCTGTGGGAGCTGGCTTGCCAGCGATAGGCGCACCGCATAATCGAATATTCACCCGCAATGGATCGCACAGACAGGCCGAGGACGGCCGCGATGTCTTGTCGTTTTGCATCAATTGCCACAACCACAAAAAAGGCAAACAGGAGCACCTTCATGAGTTCATCAAACGCCGGGCAAAGCGCCGGGCAACTGGAAACCCGCGGCATCGAACCGGTGCCGGAAGCCGAGTGCAACGGCCACCCGCTGCAGCTGTTCTGGGTCTGGTTCGCCGCCAACATTTCCATCCTCGGTCTGCCATTGGGCGCCACGCTGGTGGCGTTTCGCGGGCTGGCGATCTGGCAGGCAATCATCGTCGCGATCATCGGCGCTGCCGGTTCGTTTGCGGTGGTCGGGATCATCTCGATTGCCGGTCGCCGTGGTCGTGCGCCGAGCCTGACCTTGTCGCGAGCGATCTTCGGCGTGCGCGGCAATATCGGCCCGACGCTGGTCTCGCTGATGTCGCGTCTCGGTTGGGAAACCGTCAATACCACCACCGCCGCGTTCGTGCTGCTGTCGTTGTGTTCGATCCTGTTCGGCTCGCCGGTCGAAGCGAAAAGCGCACCGGTATTGACGCTGATCTTCATCGCGATTTTTGTGCTGCTGACCCTGTCGGTGTCCGGCCTCGGCCACGCGACCTTGCTGGTGATCCAGAAGTGGGCGACCTACGTGTTCGGCGCGCTGAACATCCTTGTTGGTGGCTTCCTCTGCGCAACCATCGACTGGAGCGCGGTGTTCAACGCCACGCCCGCACCGATGAGCGCAATGATCATCGGCATCGGCACCATGGCCGCCGGTACCGGTATCGGTTGGGCCAACGCTGGCGCCGACATGTCGCGCTACCAGCATCGCAGCGTCAAGGCTGTGCGTCTGGTCGCGTCTGCCGCGTTTGGTGCGGGTATTCCGCTGGTGCTGTTGATCACCCTCGGCGGTTTGCTCTCGGTGGGCAACAACGACCTAGCGTCGGCGACTGACCCGATCGTGGCGATCCGCGACATGCTGCCAACCTGGATGGCGGTGCCTTATCTGATCACCGCATTCGGTGGCCTGCTGCTGTCGAACAACCTGTCGGTGTACTCCGCCGGTCTGACCACGCTGACCCTCGGCCTGAAGGTCAAGCGCGTCTACGCGGTAGTGGTCGATATCGTCGCGATCTTCGCCGGCTCGATCTACTTCATGCTGATTGCGGACAGCTTCTACGGGCCGTTCATTACTTTCATTTCGCTGCTGGCGGTGCCGATCACCGCATGGGTCGGGATCTTTGTGGTCGACCTGATTCACCGTCACTACTACAGCCCGACAGACCTGCTCGACGTCAGCCCGAGCAGTGCCTACTGGTATCGCGGCGGCATCGAATGGCGCGCATTCGGCGCGTGGGCGATTGCCATCGTCCTCGGCTTCAGTTTCACCACCATCGGCACCACTGCCGAGAACGTCTGGTTCAAGGGCTTCCTGTCCGACTCGTGGCTGGGCCACAACGGCCTCGGCTGGATCGTGACCTTCGTCGTCGCTGGTGGCATTTACTTCGTCCTCGGCGGGGCGAAAGATCGCCGCGCCGCGCAAACCGAGAATGCTCATGCCTAAGATGTTGCACACCGGCCAGGTCATCATCGACCTGGTCATGGCCGTGGATAAGCTGCCGCAGATTGGCGGTGACGTGCTGGCGCAGTCGGCCGGTTTTGAAGCGGGCGGCGGGTTCAATGTGATGGCGGCGGCGGTGCGTAATGGTTTGCCGGTGGTTTATCTTGGCCGGCATGGCACCGGACGTTTCGGCGATCTGGCGCGCCAGGCGATGAACGCCGAGGGGATTCACATCGGCATCACCGAACCCGCGCAGAAAGACACCGGTTTGTGTGTGGCGCTGACCGATGCGTCGGCGGAGCGCAGTTTCATTTCCTATATCGGCGCTGAAGGTGAGGTGACCGAAGAGGATCTGAACAGCGTTGCGGTTGTGGCGGGCGATTATGTTTATCTCAGCGGCTACAGCCTGTTGCACGAGGGTAAAGCGCAAGCGTTGCTCGACTGGACGCTGGCGTTACCGGACGCGATCAACGTGGTTTTCGATCCGGGCCCGTTGGTGGAATCGCCCGACTCGCCGATGATGCAAGCGCTGCTGCCACGCATTGATGTGTGGACCAGCAACAGTGTTGAAGCGCTGCGGTTTACCGGTGCTGAAGACATCGCGGTCGCGCTTGATCGTCTCGCTGAGCATCTGCCCAGCGACGTGCTGATGGTTGTGCGTGACGGGCCGCAAGGCTGCTGGATTCAACAGGCCAACGAGCGTCGGCATGTGCCGGGGTTTGCCGTGAAAGCCGTGGACAGCAATGGCGCCGGTGATGCCCATGCCGGGGTGTTTATTGCCGGATTGGCGCAGGGTTTGTCTGCCCATGAAGCGGCGCGGCGGGCGAATGCGGCAGCGGCTATTGCGGTGACGCGCTGGGGGCCGGCGACTTCGCCGGGAGCGGCTGAGGTGGATGCGTTTATCCTCGATTCCGGCGGCGCCTGATCTACCGCTTTCGCGAGCAGGCTCGCTCCCACAGGGGATTTATGTTCGCCTCAGATCCAATGTAGGAGCTGCCGAAGGCTGCGATCTTTTGATCTTCTAAAAGCAAAGATCGCAGCCAATTGCAGCTCCTGCATGATTAGCGATCACACGATCACACGATCACACGATCACACGATCACACGATCATATCGCTCAGCTATCCAGCTTGCGTGCCGCTTCAACGCCAGCAGCACTGAGCTTGATCGGCAGGTTCAACGAATGTTCGCCAGCCTCGTTGCAGGTCACATGCCCGTGGTGAATCAGTCCACGATCCTGCAAAGCGGCGAGGGCGCTGGCCACAACCTTCTCGCCCCGGTAATTGTCCAGCACCTCCTTGCCCAGACCACTCGGATGAGCATGCAGCAGGCGGGTGAGGACTTCTTTTTCCAGGTTTTTATCGACGTTCATGGTTACCTCTTCGTGGATGTGAACAGGACGCTCGCGTCGGCGAACTACTGACCGGATCCTTCGGAACCGGAGCCACCAGTGGTGGTTTTCGAGCCGACGCCGGGGCCCGCGTTGTCTGGCGTGGCGGGGGCATCGGGAGTGTTCATGCCGCCCTGACGACCCGGGTCACTGCCCTGAGTGCGCGGATCGGTGCCGGTGGCGGGAGGCTGATTGATCAGGGGTACACCGGAACCATCGGTATTCATGCCGGGGGCACTGTTGATGGCGGGCGCGCGTGGCGGGGTCGGATCGGTAGGGCCGGTGCCCGCAGCGGTGGCGGATGCGGCGAAAACCGCAGGGCAGAGCAGGGCGCTGAATACGAAAGCGGTCAACCTTGACGGGATCATAGGGCTTCTCCAGTGATTGGAATCCTTACCTGTCGTTGGTCTGCCCTCGGATTGGATTGGTGCCTGATGAACGACGAACGGTCTAGATCGTCGCTGCGGTTTTGGCGTTGATTCGGCGCCAGAGCAAGCGACCAAGGGTGATCAGCCAGTTGGCCAACGCCACCGCCAACACCGTGAGCAGCAACGTTGCCATCCCCTGTTCGACGATGATTTTTCCGGCCAGCAACGGAAAGCCGAACACACCAATAAAGTACGAAAGACTGAACAGCAGCAACGCCTGCGATGTGGTGCCGGCCGGTGCTTCGTTGGCGGCGAGGCCATTGATTACCGAATACGTCAGGCCATAACCGACGCCGAGCATCAGCGCCGCCAACAGATAGCTGAATCCGCTGTGCACACCGAACGCGAACAGCACAATCGAACCCAGCATCAGTCCCGACAGCAGGCACGATGCGCGTAATGGATCACGCTTGACGACATATCCCGAGATCAGCATCCGACTGCTGATCGCGGCACTCATGAAGCCGAGAAAGAACAACGAATAATCCAGCGAAAGGGCGGCGGCATAACTTGTCTGAAAACTCGACAGGCCACCGAATACGCAGCCGCCGAGACCGACCATGATGATCGGAAACAGGGCGCGTGAACCGAGCACTTGAGTGGTCGTCTGCCAGGTGATTCTTGCAGCGGTTGTGGCTTGGGTACTTTTCAGTTTTGCGCCAAGCTGCCAGAACAGCAGCACCCCGATCAGGCTTGCCAGCGCCGCCAGATAAAATGCCGAGGTCACCGGCAACCCCAATGCACTCGCCGCACGACCCAGTAATGGCCCGCTGCCGATGCCGGTCATCATGCTGCCGGACAGCAAGGCGAAATATTTGGCCCGCTGCGCCGGCGTCACCAGACTGGCAACGATAATCGGCCCCAAGGTGTAAAAAACGCCCCAGCCCAATCCCAACAACAAACCGAAAAACAGCAGTAAATGACCGAACCCCGGCGTCAGCGCAAAACCTAGGCTCGCCACCACCAGCAACAGCCCGAACACTGCAATCGAACGCGCCGCCCCGAGCCAGTCCGACAAATGCCCGGACACCAGCACCGCGACAAACGTACTGACCATCGCCGCCGAAATCACACTGCCGGCATCGTGTTCATTGCCACCGCGCGAACCGATCAGCAGCGACAGCAAAAACGTCGAACCATACGACAACGACAACAGATAACTGGCGAGGCAGAACAGGCCGAACAGCTTGCTCGATACCGTGGGTGTTGCTTGCGACATGACGCGGTTCCTTGACCGGAAAAAATTAAGCGTCATCTGTTTACCACGCCAAGTGAGCGGATTAAGTCTGAGCTTGGCGACGTCAGGATCGCTGTGCGCCGGAGTAACCCTCAGGCGATGCCGATCTCTTCCTTGAATTGTTCCATGAAACCTTTCAGGCGTTGATGACGGACCTGCGCCAGACGCCGGCCGGCTGCGGTCTGGAAACCGTTGGCGAGGTGCAGCAGTTTGGTCTGGAAGTGATCGAGGCAAAAACGTTTGTCGTCGTAGTCGCGCTGTTTCGCTTCGGGATCCTGCGGGTCGTACAGCGCCGAGCCCATGCGTCCGGCAATGTAGAAGGTACGGGCGACGCCGAGCATGCCCAGCGAGTCGAGACGGTCGGCGTCCTGGACGATTTTCGCTTCGAGGGTGCGCGGAGTGATGTTGGCGGAGAAACTGTGGGCTTCGATGGCGTGGGCGACGGCCGTGATTTTTTCGCTGGGCCAATTCATTTCGGCGAGCACCGATGAAGCCTTTTCTGCCGCCAGACGCGAGGCTTGCGCGCGCAGTGGCGAGTTTTTCTCGACAGCCACGCAATCGTGCAGGAGCACCGCAGCGAGCAGAACCTCCAGATCACCGCCTTCTTCTGTATGCAGCGTACGCACGTTGTGCCAGACCCGCTGAAGGTGCGCGAGGTCGTGAGCGCCATCGTCGGACGGTTCCAGAGCGTGGGGCAGCAACTCTGCTGCCAATGCCTCCACGGGCGTAAAACTATCTAGGTTCATAAGCATCCTTTCAGATTGTCGAAGTCCCTGTGGGAGCGAGCTTGCTCGCGAAGGCGCCCTTACAGTCACCTGCATTGTTGAATGACAGAATGTATTCGCGAGCAAGCTCGCTCCCACAGGGAGTGGCGGCGTTTGAAGCATCGCGAGAGGGTATCCGCCGTTTTGCCATGTGACGAGCGCCGCTTACCGCCTTAGTATGGCGTTTTCCTTTTCCGACAAGGCCCGTCAATGACGATCGAAATCCGCCCGGCGACCCCCAGCGATGCCCCGCAAATCCTCGCCTTCATCACTGAACTCGCCGATTTCGAAAAGGCCCGCCACGAAGTCATCGCCAGCGTTGCCGACATCGAACGCAGCCTGTTCGGCGAAGGCGCCACCGCCCACGGTTTGATCTGCCTGCGCGATGGTCTGCCCATCGGTTTCGCGGTGTTCTTCTTCAGCTACTCGACCTGGCTCGGCAGCAACTGCCTGTATCTCGAAGACCTCTACATCACCCCCGAACAACGTGGCGGCGGCGCCGGCAAAACCTTGCTGCGGCACTTGGCGAAAATCGCCTGCGACAACGACTGCGGCCGCTTCGAATGGAGCGTGCTCGACTGGAACACGCCGGCCATCGAATTCTACAAATCCCTCGGCGCGCAACCGCAGGAAGAGTGGGTGCGCTACCGTATGGATGGCCAGGTCCTGCGCGAGTTTGCCGAGGGCTGAAAACAATGATGGCAATCCAGTACTAATTCGATTGTCGCCAGCGCTCTAGTCCGGCATTCTACGCGCCATTTTTGCGCGCTCACGGACGACACCTGCAATGCCTCTGGCACAACTTCTCCACGCCCGTGGAGCCTTCGCTGCGTCAACGAGTGACCGGCGATGAGCGGACTACGGGCGACAATGCGTCTGTATGGCCTGGTGAAAAACTCAGGCTCGAGCGACAACCCCCAGCGCCAACCGGTCGACATTCTCTGTACGACGAACAGCACGGGCGGCACTGCCATTCGTGCGTTCGTGTCACGCCTTGATGCCGAGTTGATGACGCGCAGTGCCGGGCTCGCCGATTACCGCGTGATAGCGCTGCGCACCTTCGATCCGACGGCGTTTATCGATGCCCATCAAGGCTGGCTGACACTACATGTCTGTTGCGGTTTTGTCGCCCCCGCCGGGCATTCGCTGCTCAAGGACGGCGGGTTGATGCCGATGGGCTGGTACGTCTATTCCGAGATCGGCCAGTGGACGGCCCAGCATCATCTCGACCTCGGCGCACAAATGGCCGATCTGCTGCAATCGACTTACGAGCGCAATCACTTGCGCCACTACAACGCCTGGCTCAACGAACTCGACGATGCGACGCCTGCCGAGCTGGCATGGCAGGTCGACGAAGCCTGGCAGCATCTGCAATTCGCTAGACCCCCCGACAGCCGTGAGCATTGCCACGCCCTGTTCGACCCCGTCGACAACCGCTGGCGCTTCGCCGCGACCGACATCGATATTCATCAGCCGCACCCGGAACCCCTGAAGCAAGGAGCTTTGAATTGAGTGGTAAACCCGCTGCACGCGTCACCGACCCGACCGCCTGCCCACTGCCAGGGCATGGCACCAACCCGATTGTTTCCGGCTCGCCCGACGTCTTTTTCGACGGCCTCGCCGCTGCGCGCATGACCGATAAATCGGCGTGTGGCAGCCCGATTACCGGAGCCGTTTCCGGCACCGTTTTCATCAACGGCTTGAATGCCGCGACGCTCGACAGCACCGGCGGCCACGGCAATGTCGTGGTGGGTGGTTCGGGGACGGTGATCATTGGCCAGAGTGGTGGAGGGGCGGCGTTTAGCGGGTTGTTGCCGATGCCGGTGCATTTTACGGACAGGTTGCAAGTAGTGAATGAGGCAACTGGAGAGCCTGTGCCTTATCACCCCTACACGATTCAGCGCGGTAACGGCAGTGAAGAACATGGCGTTACCGATGCGTCGGGATTTACCCATACCGTCAGCTCGCATTTACCTGAAACTATTAAATTATTTGTTGAGTGACTGATATGGCAGGAGAGAATGCGGCGAGCCTGGAACCTTTGGCTAAAAGAGACGCGGGGAGCGTTGAATTAACCAAGCCAGAAGATAAGTGCGCCAAAATCATTGCGATCAGCATGAAGAAAGTCTTCATTTTGTTTGTCGGTGGTGCGGGAGACCAGGAAAGTTACTACCTCAGTGGGCCGAACTGGAACGTGAGTCATGTTCGAACTAAAGTAGAGGCTGATGCTGCAGCGCTGTGCTATTTGTCGAAGTGCGACATGAAAGCACTGGCTTATAATAAATTCCTGACCGATGAGGACCTGGCCAAAAATGTATTGGTTGAAGTTCCTGAAAAATCCACGCCTGTTTATATCATAGGACACAGTTTGGGCGGTTGGAACGGCGCACACCTCTCCAGTGTTTTGACCGATAAGGGTTATAAGGTCAAAATGCTGATAACGATAGATCCCGTGGGGCAGGGAAAGATCGTATATGGTATTTCAACCATTTACAGGCGAAAACCTGAACCAAAGGCGGGGTTCTGGGTAAATATCCGTGCGGATAAAATCAAGAATCGAGACATATCTGATACTGTCGCGGACTTTGGTGAGCAATGGGAAATAACTTCAGGTCCTGATGTCAGTGGCCGAGTTGATGTCAATCACGCAGATGCGGATGTCATGTTCGATAAAAAACTGGATGGGGGTAAGTCCGCTCGCCAGCTGTTGGCAGACTCTATACTTGGCTATCTAAGGGAGAAATAGACTTTGAATAGATTTTTGTTGACGCTTGCCCTATTGTTTTGTTGCTCATGTTCCTCGAATCATGGCAGGCCAATTGCCGCTCTTGATTACAGAGCGGTTTCACTTAGCTCGAGTGGAAGTTCGTTCTTCATTGGTTTCTCAAGTCATACCGATTTGTTGGGGTTGTTCCAGTCTAAAATTGGCGAGGAACTGGTTTGCACCTTGGGTGCTGATCTGGATTTTTCTATAGGCCATTATCAGAAGCTCTACGGCAACGGTATCGTTGAGGTGAGTGAAAACCCGTCGAAAGGAAAGTATATCGCCAGAGTTATTTTTAAAGAGACCGGCGAAGTGCAGGGTAAGGAGCGTATTCTTGATGGTAATGGGTTGCGCGGAGCTTTAATGGCGAATGATTTCGTTGTGTGTACATTCAGAGTGCATACAACAAAATATAAAACCTACTTTTCGGAATTTATGCGTATTCCTTCCAAAGATTTTTTAAAAAAAATCGATGGCTTGGAGTGATGAGTCAGTTGTTTTGTGCTTTGGATAAATAAGCCGAATTATTGTTTCGGGATCAAACTTTGTATTCGGCGGGTGATCTTGAATATTCATTTCAACAGTTGCAACCGTGTGTGATTCAGGAGGAACACCGCTAATGAATCGAAAAATCTACAAGGTTTTATTGATTGCCGGTTTTTTATTGTGTTCATCTTGCCTGCACCTCAATGTCCCACCCGCCAGGCTTGAATTTGTCTCGATCAATCACAAGATATCTTCCTCTTACGACCTGCGTTTCACCTCAGACCGAAACCTCATTGACCTGTATGAGGATCATGGGCGACGAGGGCAGATTGGTACCTGGATCCATTGCTCGTTGAATGGCGATGCGGATTTTTCCATCGAACATGAAATCGTTCTGGAAGCCTCGGGAATCGTCAGCGGCATGCGCGTGATCGAAGGCGATCGTCGCTATGAGATGTTCGCGAATATCAGTGTCGAGAATCACGCTGTCAATGACGGCCGAAACCACATCCGACCGGTTGAGTTGGTGCAGATCCTCAAACCGCAGGAATACATTCCGTGCAAGGTGGTGATCACCGCGTTCCCGTTCGTGGCGTATTACTCGAAAGTCATGTACATGCCCACGTCGCGGTTCATTGCCGCAATAGAACATCCGCGCGTGGCACCCGCGCGTATTTCGCTCAAACAGCCCGACCAACCAAGGTCGTTGCTGCCTTTTGCCTCAGTGTGCATCGTGCGCTGGCGCTATGACCTGACGCTCGGCTATGACCAGATTGACAGCCTCGGACTCTGTAGCGACGTGCCCTATGCCGGCATGCTGGCCTCGTTTGCGCCGAACAACACGAAGCTGAAGGTAGTTTCAGGTTCAGAGGAAAACCCGGCACCCTTCGCGGCGTACACCATTATTCGCGCTGACGGACGCCGGGAGCCCGGAGTAACTGACGACAAGGGCCACACGCATGAGGTGGGATCCAGCGAGTACGAAACAGTGAGGATCCTGATCAACAATGATCTGGATGTCGTTCAGCGCTGGACAAAATGGACTGATTCCGTCCCATAATATGGGATGCAAAATTACATATTGAGATTTCAGGCCTGGGAGGTCTATAGTCCGTCGCACTCACTGCCAAAAACAAAACAGGTGAAGCGATGCTGGCGCAATTGATCGCGCTCGACTGGGGGACGACCTCATTACGTGCTTACAAACTCGCGGCGGGTGGTGTGGTGCTGGAGCAGCGCGCGCTGTCGTCCGGGATCATGCAGTTGCCCAAGACCCCGCAAATCATCAACGGTCGCGAATGCACCGATGGTTTTGAATTGGCCTTTGACGAGGCGTGCGGCGACTGGCTCGATGCGCAGCCGGATCTGCCGGTGATTGCCTGCGGCATGGTTGGCAGCGCACAGGGCTGGCGTGAAGCGGCCTACTGCGAGACGCCGGCGAACGTCGCCAATCTCGGAAACTCCCTACAAACAGTTGTCAGTCTGCGCGGCACTCTCGTGCATATCGTGCCGGGTGTGATTCAGCGTTCGCGTCTGCCGAATGTGATGCGTGGCGAAGAAACCCAAGTGCTCGGTGTGCTGCAGAATCTGCCGATTGAGGCGGGTGCCGATCTGTTGATCGGCCTGCCGGGCAGCCACTCGAAATGGGTCGACGTGGTCGATGGCTGCATCACTCATTTCGACACGTTCATGACTGGCGAAGTGTTCGCTGTGCTCAGCGAGCACAGCATTCTCGGCCGGACCCTGAAGCAAGGCGCGGCGTTCGATGCTCAGGCGTTTGACCGTGGTGTGCAGATTGCTCTGTCGGCGGACGGCGAACTCGGCGTGCTGTCGACGTTGTTCAGCGCCCGTACCCTGGGTCTGACCGGCGAACTCAGCCCGACCGCGCAGGCGGATTATCTGTCCGGCCTGATGATCGGCCATGAACTGGCGGCGCTGGCCACGATTCAGCGGCGTCGCCGCAACAATCCGAATCTCCCTTCGATCATCCTCATCGGTAACGCGCAACTCTGTGCGCGCTACAGCCGCGCGCTGGATGCCTGTGGCTTCGCCAACGTGACGCTGGCCGAGCAGGCCACCGAGCGTGGTTTGTGGCAACTGGCGCTGGCCGCCGGACTGATCGATTCCTCATCCCGTTAACCCTGACTGGAGGCCTGACATGCTCAAGCAAGCATTGGCGCAAAACGGTCTGATCGCGATTCTGCGTGGCCTGCATCCGCAGGAAGCCGCCGCTGTCGGAGAAGTCCTTTATACAGCCGGATTTCGCGTTATCGAAGTACCGCTCAATTCCCCTTCGCCGTACGAAAGTATCCGCATCCTGCGCAATACCTTGCCCGCCGATTGCCTGATCGGTGCCGGCACGGTGTTGACGCCGGAACAGGTCGGTTTGGTGAAGGAAGCCGGTGGCCAAGTGATCGTCATGCCGCACAGCGACGCCAAGGTCTTGCGCGCAGCGAAAGCGGCGGGGCTGTTTCTGTCGCCGGGTGTCGCCACGCCCACGGAAGCGTTCGCGGCGCTGGAGGAGGGCGCGGACATTCTCAAGCTGTTCCCGGCCGAGCAGATGGGCCCGGCCGTCGTCAAAGCCTGGCTCGCGGTGTTGCCGGCCGGGACGGTGCTGGCGCCGGTCGGCGGCATCACTCCGGACAACATGCAGGCGTTTATCGACGCTGGCGTGAAAGGTTTCGGTCTCGGTTCCGGCCTGTTCAAACCGGGCATGACGCCGCAGCAAGTGGCGTTGAATGCCAAGGCCTACGTGGCCGCGTGGAAGGCCCTTCGCTAAGACTTTTTGGCGCTGCGTGCGCTGCATCTATAAGAGAGACAAAAAGATGAAAATCACCAAACTCACCACCTTCATCGTCCCGCCGCGCTGGTGCTTCCTCAAGGTCGAAACCGACGAGGGCGTGACCGGTTGGGGCGAGCCTGTGGTTGAAGGGCGCGCGCACACCGTTGCCGCTGCCGTCGAAGAATTGTCCGACTACCTGATCGGCAAAGACCCACGCAACATCGAGGACATCTGGACGGTGCTGTATCGCGGCGGTTTCTACCGTGGCGGCGCGATCCACATGAGCGCGCTGGCCGGTATCGATCAGGCACTGTGGGACATCAAGGGCAAGGCCCTCGGGGTGTCGGTGAGCGATCTGCTCGGTGGTCAGGTGCGCGACAAGATTCGCGTGTATTCGTGGATCGGCGGCGACCGTCCGGCCGACACTGCGCGTGCGGCGCAAGAGGCGGTGAGCCGTGGCTTCACCGCGGTGAAAATGAACGGCACCGAAGAGCTGCAATTCCTCGATACCTTTGAAAAAGTCGATCTGGCGCTGGCCAACGTTGCCGCCGTGCGTGATGCGGTTGGGCCGAACGTCGGCATCGGCGTCGACTTCCATGGCCGCGTGCACAAGCCGATGGCCAAGGTGCTGATGAAGGAGCTCGACCCGTACAAACTGATGTTCATCGAAGAACCGGTGTTGAGCGAAAACTACGAAGCGTTGAAAGAGTTGGCGCCGTTGACCAGCACGCCGATTGCCCTCGGCGAGCGACTGTTTTCGCGTTGGGACTTTAAACGGGTGTTGAGCGAAGGCTACGTCGACATCATTCAGCCGGACGCTTCCCACGCCGGTGGTATCACCGAAACCCGCAAGATCGCCAACATGGCCGAAGCCTACGACGTCGCGCTGGCGCTGCATTGCCCGCTGGGGCCGATTGCGCTGGCGGCGTGTTTGCAACTGGACGCCGTTTGCTACAACGCGTTTATCCAGGAGCAAAGCCTGGGCATCCATTACAACGAGAGCAACGACTTGCTCGATTACGTGAAAGATCCACGGGTGTTCGATTACGACAAAGGCTTCGTGAAGATTCCGAACGGGCCGGGCCTGGGCATCGAGATCAACGAGGAATACGTGATCGAGCGTGCGGCAGTCGGGCATCGCTGGCGCAACCCGATCTGGCGCCACGCCGATGGCAGCTTTGCCGAGTGGTGAGTCCTGCCTGACACACCCGATGAGATCGTTCCCACGCTCTGCGTGGGAACGCCTCAATGGACGCTCTGCGTCCGCTTTTGGGACGCGGAGCGTCCTTGGCTGCATTCCCACGCGGAGCGTGGGAACGATCAGGCCTCAGGCCGACCTCAATAAACATAAAAAGAGGCTCTCCCCATGCAACCGCAAACCCTCACCGGGCAGGCGTCTTTAGTCACGCCCAGCCGCAAGCGGTTTTTCATCATGGTGTTGCTGTTTATCACCGTGGTCATCAACTACCTCGACCGCAGCAACCTGTCGATTGCCGCGCCAGCGCTGACCAGTGAGCTGGGCATCGATCCGATTCACGTCGGCCTGATTTTCTCTGCGTTCGGCTGGACCTACGCCGCCATGCAGATCCCCGGTGGCTGGCTGGTCGACCGCGTGCCGCCGCGCATTCTATATAGCGTCGCTTTGTTGTTGTGGTCTGTGGCCACGGTGATGCTCGGTTTCGCTGCCAGTTTCATCGCGTTGTTTGTGCTGCGGATGGCGGTCGGTGCGCTGGAAGCCCCGGCTTACCCGATCAACAGCCGCGTGGTGACAACCTGGTTTCCCGAGCGCGAGCGCGCCACGGCCATCGGTTTCTACACGTCAGGGCAGTTCGTCGGTCTGGCATTCCTCACCCCGGTTCTGGCTTGGCTGCAACACGAATTCGGCTGGCACATGGTGTTCGTCGCGACCGGCGCGGTAGGCATCATCTGGGCGGCGATCTGGTACGCGGTGTATCGCGAGCCACGGGATTTCAAAGGCGCCAACGAAGCGGAAATCGATCTGATCCGCGAGGGCGGTGGTCTGGTTGATATTCAGCAGGAAACGGCCAAGGTCAAAGCCAAATTCAGCTGGACCGACTTGGGCATCGTGCTGACCAAACGCAAGTTGTGGGGCATCTACCTCGGCCAGTTCTGCCTGAACTCGACGCTGTGGTTTTTCCTCACGTGGTTCCCGACGTATCTGGTGAAATATCGTGGCATGGACTTCATCAAGTCCGGCCTGCTGGCGTCGCTGCCGTTCCTCGCCGCGTTCGTCGGCGTGCTGTGTTCGGGGTTCTTTTCAGACTTCCTGATTCGGCGCGGCTACACGGTAGGTTTTGCGCGCAAGTTGCCGATCATTGGCGGACTGCTGATTTCCACCTCGATCATCGGCGCCAACTTCGTTGAGTCGACGCCGCTGGTGATTGCCTTTCTGGCGCTGGCGTTTTTCGGCAACGGGCTGGCTTCGATCACTTGGTCGCTGGTCTCGACGTTGGCGCCGGCACGCTTGCTTGGCCTGACCGGCGGGGTGTTCAACTTCATCGGCAACCTTTCGGCAATTGCCACGCCGATCGTGATCGGTTTCCTTGCCAGCGGCGATTCGTTCGCGCCGGCGATCACCTATATTGCGGTGCTCGCCTTGATCGGTGCACTGTCCTACGTGCTGCTGGTCGGCAAGGTCGAGCGTATCGAGTTGTAGTGGTCTGCGTCGGGCGACCATAATGCCGCCCGTTCCTTCGCTCAACGGTAAAAGGCTGGATATGCAGGAAGACGCCCCGGAAAAAACCAAGGACGCCGCACCCACCGGCACGCAGACGCTGTTGCGTGGCTTGGGTGTGGTGCAAGCGGTGGCCAGTGGCGCCCGTGATCTCAAGGAGATTGCCCGGCTGATCGGCACCACTCGCAGCACCACCCATCGTCTGGCCAGTTGTCTGGTCGATGAACGCTACCTGCGCGTGGTGCCGCAAGTCGGTTACCTGCTCGGGCCGAAGCTGATCGAACTGGGTTTCCAGGCGCGCGAAGAGTTGCCGCTGGTGACCCTGGCCGGGCCGTATCTGGACGAATTGTCGGCATTGACCGGCGACACCGTGCACTTAGGGATTCGTGAAGGCGATGAAGTGCTGTATCTGCTGAAGAACCCGGGGCGCAATGGCCCGGAAATGCGCTCGCGGGTCGGCCATCGCATGCCGTTGGCGCGCACCGGGATCGGTAAGGCGTTGATGCTCGATGACTCGCCGAAAGATTGGCAGCGTCTGTACGACATCAGTCTGCCGGCCGGTGGGAAAAGTCAGTTCTGGCCGCAGCATCCCCAGCAATCGTGGGAACAGCTTGAGCAGCGCATGACCGAATACGTCGCAGGTGGCTACGCCTTCGATCTGGAAGACAACGAACCGTCGATCCGCTGTGTGGCGGCGCCGATTCGCGATGCGAGCAAGGGCATCGTGGCGGCGATCAGTATCGCCAGCACCGTGCCGTACATGCCGCTGGAAAAAATGGCCGAGCTGATTCCCCTGATCAAAGGGGTCACAGCCCGGCTCTCGGCGGAGCTCGGTCTGAAGATTTAAACCTTGAGCGTCGCCATGTCGATCACGAAACGGTACTTCACGTCGCCGGCGATCATGCGCGCATAAGCCTCGTTGATCTGGCGGATGTCGAGCATTTCGATGTCGCAGGTGATGTTGTGCTCGGCGCAGAAGTCCAGCACTTCCTGGGTTTCGGCGACGCCACCGATCAACGAACCGGCCAATACGCGACGGCTCATCACCAGTTTGCCGGCGTGCACTGGCGGATCGATCGGTTCGATCAGGCCAACCAGAATGTGCACTCCATCGAAGCGCAGGGTGTCGAGGTACGGGTTGAGATCGTGCTGCACTGGAATGGTGTCGAGCAGGAAGTCGAAGTAACCCGCGGCAGCTTTCATCTGCTCGGCGTCGGTGGAAACGATCACGTGATCGGCACCCTGACGACGACCTTCTTCAGCTTTGCTCGCTGAGCGGGTAAACAACGTCACTTCAGCGCCCATGGCTTTGGCAAACTTGATGCCCATGTGGCCGAGGCCACCCATGCCGAGGATTCCGACCTTGTCGCCGGCCTTGACGCCGTAGTGCTTGAGCGGCGAGTAGGTGGTGATGCCAGCGCAGAGAATCGGTGCCGCGCTGGCCAACGCGAGTCTTTCCGGGATGCGCACGACAAAGTGTTCGCTGACCACGATGCTGTCCGAATAACCGCCCATGGTGTTGCTGCCATCGACCCGATCCGGGGTGGCGTAGGTCATGGTCGGGCCTTCGAGGCAGTATTGCTCAAGGTTCGACTGGCAGGCTTCGCAGGTGCGGCAGGAGTCGACCATGCAGCCAACCCCGACCAGATCGCCTACTTTGTGTTTAGTGACATTCGCACCGATCGCGGTGACTTTTCCGACGATCTCGTGGCCGGGCATCAGCGGGTAAACAGCGATGCCCCATTCGTTACGGGCCTGGTGGATGTCGGAGTGGCAGACGCCGCAGTAGAGGATTTCGATGGCGACGTCGTCGGCGCGCGGGCTGCGACGTTCGAACTTCATCGGGGCGAGGGGGGTGGTGGCCGATTGGGCGGCATAGCCGATGGCGGTGTACATGTGAAACCTCGCAAAAGCAGGAACAAGTGAGGCGGCGCATTCTGGGCGCCGACTGACCGGTCGGCCATGACGATTCCTCCGGGTCTCATGCCTAATCCTCCGGGATGCGGGTTTGATCGGTCGTATTGGCAAAAGGATCTGCGATGATGCTTTTATCCCTTTTTCCGCCACATTTTCAGTGAAGAGTTTTGATGCAATTAACCCGTCATCTTGATGCCAATGCCCGGCTGGTTTCGTTGATCGAGCCGTTGGCGCTGCGCGATGGTTATTCCCCGACCGGGTTGCCCGGTGTGCAAGTGTTGCGCGCCAGTTGCGACGTTGCCCGTGGCCCGCACATTTATGAACCGAGCCTGATGATCATCGCCCAGGGCAGTAAACTGGCATTCCTTGGGCCGCGCACGATGGAGTATGGCGCTGGGCATTACCTGATTCAGGCGCTGCCGGTGCCGTTCGAGTGCGAGACGTTTGCCTTGCCGGATGCGCCGTTGCTCGGGGTGTCGGTGGCGATAGATCGGGTGTTGCTCGGTGAGTTGGTGCTGGCCATGGGCCTGGCGCCGGGGCGGCATATTCCGGCGCAGACGCCGGAGTCGATGACTTCGGTGGTGCTCGACGATGACATGCGCGGTTGTGTCGAGCGCTTGCTGAGCTGCCTGCACGATCCGCTGGAATGCCAGATTCTCGGGCCGGCGAGGGTAAGGGAATTGTTGTTTGTCGCGTTGCGCGGGCCGCAGGCCGATGTGTTGCGCGCGTTGGTCGAGCAGCAGGGGCAGTTTGCGCGGGTGGCGGCGTCGATCAGTCATCTGCATGCGCATTACACCGAGCCATTGAATGTCGAGACGCTCGCCGGTTGCGCGAACATGAGCGTGTCGACCTTTCATGAGCATTTCAAGCGCAGTACGTTGTTGTCGCCGGTGCAGTATCTGAAGCGTTTGCGGTTGTTGAAGGCGCAGACGTTGCTGGTGGCGGAGGGCTTGGGCGTGGCGCAGGTGGCGCATCGGGTCGGGTATCAGAGTACGTCGCAGTTCAGCCGCGAATACAAGCGCTACTTCGAGCGCAGCCCGGGTGACGAGCGCGCTGCCTGAGGATTTACACACTCCCTGTGGGAGCTGGCTTGCCAGCGATAGCGGTGGTTCAGTTTGCCGTGATGTCGTTTGACACGGCCCCATCGCTGGCAAGCCAGCTCCCACAGGGATTTGTGGTGCTAGCGGAATCGTGGGCAACAAAAAGGCCCCCGTTTCGGGAGCCTTGGTGTTCAGCGTTTCGACTTACATATTCGGATAAGTCGGGCCGCCGGCGCCTTCCGGCGTGACCCAGGTGATGTTCTGCGAAGGGTCCTTGATGTCACAGGTCTTGCAGTGCACGCAGTTCTGGGCGTTGATCTGGAAGCGCTTCTCGCCGTCTTCCTTGGTAATCACTTCGTACACGCCGGCCGGGCAGTAGCGCTGCGCCGGTTCGTCGTACAGCGGCAGGTTCTTGCTGATCGGAATGCTTGGATCGGTCAGCTTCAGGTGGCACGGCTGTTCTTCTTCGTGGTTGGTACCAGAGATGAACACCGAGCTGAGCTTGTCGAAGCTGAGTTTGCCGTCCGGCTTCGGATAGTCGATCTTCTTGCAGTCGGCCGCGAGCTTGAGGCAAGCGTAATCCGGCTTGGTGTCGTGCAGGGTGAACGGCAGTTTGCCGCCGAAGATGTTCTGATCCAGCCAGTTGAAACCGCCGCCGACGATGGCGCCGAACTTGTGGATCGCCGGGCCGAAGTTGCGGCTGGCGAAGAGTTCGTCGTAGAGCCAGCTCTTCTTGAACGCGTCCACATAAGTGGTCAGTTCTTCAGCCCCGTCCTTTTCCGCGAACAGTGCGTCAGCCACCGATTCAGCGGCGAGCATGCCGGACTTCATCGCGGTGTGGCTGCCTTTGATCTTGGCGAAGTTCAGGGTGCCGAGGTCGCAACCGATCAGTGCGCCGCCCTTGAAGACCATTTTCGGCAGCGAGTTCAGGCCACCTTTGCAGATCGCACGGGCGCCGTAGCTGATGCGCTTGCCGCCTTCCAGGTACTGCGCCAGCACCGGGTGATGCTTGAGGCGCTGGAATTCGTCGAACGGCGACAGGTAAGTGTTGCTGTAGGACAGGTCAACGATCAGACCGACCACCACCTGGTTGTTTTCCAGGTGATAAAGGAACGAGCCGCCGGTGTTCTCGGTGCCCATGATGTCCAGCGGCCAACCGGCGGTGTGCACCACCAGGCCTGGCTGGTGTTTGGCCGGGTCGATTTCCCAGATTTCTTTCAGGCCGATGCCGTAGTGCTGAGCGTCGGCATCGCTGTCGAGGTTGTAGCGCTTGATCAGTTGCTTGCCGATGTGGCCACGGCAGCCTTCGGCGAACAGCGTGTACTTGCCACGCAGCTCCATGCCGGGGGTGTACAGGCCTTCTTTCGGGTTGCCTTCGCGGTCGACGCCCAGATCACCGGTGATGATCCCGCGCACCACGCCTTGCTCGTCGATCAGCGCTTCCTGAGCGGCGAAGCCCGGGTAGATTTCTACACCGAGGTTTTCGGCTTGCTGGGCCAGCCAGCGGCACAGGTTGCCGAGGGAGATGATGTAGTTGCCTTCGTTGTGCATGGTTTTGGGCACAAAGAGGTCAGGAATCTTCTGCGCGCTGTCGGCGTTTTTCAGCACGAAAATATCGTCGCGGGTGACAGGCGTGTTCAGTGGCGCGCCAAGTTCTTTCCAGTCCGGGAACAGTTCATTCAGAGCGCGTGGTTCGAACACGGCGCCGGAGAGGATGTGTGCGCCGACTTCGGAGCCTTTTTCGACCACGCAGACGCTGATTTCCTTACCGGCTTCGGCGGCCTTCTGCTTCAGACGGCAGGCGGCGGACAGGCCAGCGGGGCCGGCACCGACGATGACCACGTCGAATTCCATGTATTCGCGTTCCACAGGCTATCTCCTACTCAAGGCTCAACAGTTTTTTTTCTAATTTGGAGGTTCGGTGTCGATCCGTTATTGCCTTTACGTTAACGTCAAGGGTAATAATGGGCAAACCACCTTTCTCTCTAGGCGGCGCATTATATCTACACCACTCCTAGCGTCCAATACAAACGTTTGTTTGAATCGGCTCCAGACCAGAGAAATCAAAGAAGCGCGGCTTATGAATGGTCATTTTGCTGTATTGACCGGAATAGGCGTTCCGGTCAAGATACGGGCGGTTTTGCGCTCGTCGTAGGCAGACTGGTGGTTTCAAGAGCACGTCTAAAGACAGGGCACAGGCAGTAAAAGGTGATGCGCAGCGCAGTCTGGCGCGCATTTTACACCGGGTCAGGATCAATGACTTGTCGGTCACCACTGACGAACGGTCGCAGGTCCTCACACCGGGAATCCACCTGCAGACCCGAGTCGGCGTTTTTAGAGGTGCCCTTGTAGGCCCGATGAGCATCAACCGCCAGGTTCGCCTAGGCGACTTTCTTTTCACCGGAGAGTAACGAGGAATCCATGAAGGTTCTTGTAGCTGTCAAACGCGTTGTGGATTACAACGTCAAGGTTCGCGTCAAGGCGGACAATTCCGGCGTCGATCTCGCCAACGTCAAGATGTCGATGAACCCGTTCTGCGAAATCGCAGTGGAAGAAGCCGTACGCCTGAAAGAGAAAGGTGTTGCGACTGAAATCGTCGTCGTCTCCATCGGCCCGACCACCGCTCAGGAGCAGCTGCGTACCGCACTGGCTCTGGGTGCCGACCGTGCCATCCTCGTCGAATCCGCTGAAGATCTGACCTCGCTCGCCGTGGCCAAGCTGCTCAAGGCTGTGGTCGACAAGGAACAGCCGCAGCTGGTGATCCTTGGCAAACAGGCCATCGACAGCGACAACAACCAGACCGGCCAGATGCTCGCGGCACTGAGCGGCTACGGTCAGGGCACGTTCGCTTCGAAAGTCGAAGTTTCCGGTGACAGCGTTGCCGTGACTCGCGAAATCGACGGCGGCGCGCAGACCGTTTCGCTGAAACTGCCTGCAATCGTCACCACCGACCTGCGTTTGAACGAGCCGCGCTACGCGTCTCTGCCAAACATCATGAAAGCCAAGAAGAAGCCTCTCGAAGTGCTGACTCCGGACGCTTTGGGCGTTTCCACCGCCTCCACCAACAAGACCCTGAAAGTCGAAGCGCCGGCGGCACGCAGCGCAGGCATCAAGGTCAAGTCCGTGGCTGAACTGGTTGAAAAACTCAAGAACGAAGCGAAGGTAATCTAAATGACTATCTTGGTTATTGCTGAACACGACAACAAAGTGCTGGCCCCGGCCACACTGAACACCGTGGCTGCTGCGGCCAAAATCGGCGGCGACATCCACGTTCTGGTTGCAGGCCAAGGCGCTGGCGCCGTGGCTGAAGCTGCTGCGAAAATCGCTGGCGTGAGCAAAGTCCTGAACGCTGATAACGCGGCTTACGCGCATCAGCTGCCGGAAAACGTTGCTCCGCTGGTCGCAGAGCTTGGCGCTGGCTACAGCCACATCCTGGCTGCTGCCACCTCCAACGGCAAAAACATCCTGCCGCGCGTTGCCGCGCAGCTGGACGTTGACCAGATCTCCGAGATCATCTCGGTCGAAAGCGCTGACACCTTCAAGCGCCCGATCTACGCCGGTAACGCTATCGCTACCGTGCAATCGACCGCCGCGATCAAAGTGATCACCGTGCGTGCCACCGGTTTCGACCCGGTTGCTGCTGAAGGCGGTTCGGCTGCCGTTGAAGCAGTCGCTGCTGCGCACAACGCTGGCACTTCGAGCTTCGTTGGCGAAGAGCTGGCCAAGTCCGATCGTCCAGAGCTGACCGCTGCCAAGATCGTCGTTTCCGGCGGCCGTGGCATGCAGAACGGCGACAACTTCAAACACCTGTACGCCCTGGCCGACAAGCTGGGCGCAGCCGTCGGTGCTTCGCGCGCTGCGGTTGACGCAGGTTTCGTACCGAACGACATGCAGGTCGGTCAGACCGGCAAGATCGTTGCGCCACAGCTGTACATCGCCGTTGGTATCTCCGGCGCGATCCAGCACCTGGCCGGTATGAAAGACTCCAAAGTGATCGTTGCGATCAACAAGGATGAAGAAGCGCCGATCTTCCAGGTGGCCGATTACGGTCTCGTGGCGGATCTGTTCGAAGCAGTCCCTGAGCTGGAGAAGCTGGTCTAATCCAGCGGCTTCACTTATAAAGAGCCCGGCCTGTTGGCCGGGCTTTTTTTTGTCTCGGATTTGAGTGGGAGCGTTTCGCCATGGATTTGCGCTGCGGATGGTTGTTGGGATTGGCCCTGTTGCCAGGTTTGGCCGCGGCCGCCGGCAAGTGCGAACGCCTCATCGTCACTGGTAGCCCGGATGCGCCACCGTATCTGTGGCAGGATCCGCAAAATCCCAAGCAGTTGATCGGCGCCAGTGCCGACCTGTTGCAACAAATCGGCAAAGACCTCGGCATCAAAGTCGAGTTGCTCTACGCCGGTAAACGCTCGCAAGCCCTCGATGAAGTGCGCAGCGGGCGCATGGACATGCTGGCTGACGCACCGCTGACCCTCAACGAGTTGGAAACCCTCGACTACATCCATCCACCGTTGCTGGAAAACGACTATCTGGTGTGGACGCGCAAAGGCTCGACACTGGTCTACAGCGAAGCCAAAGACCTGCACGGCCATGCCGGAGCCTTGTCGGAAAAGTCTCGCATGACCCAGGCATTTGGCACGTTCGCCGAGCAGAATCTGACCCTGACCAAGACAGCCAACCTCACCCAAGCGCTACAGAAATTGCTCCTTGGTGAAGTGGAATATGTACTCGCCGGCCGCTATTCGGGCATGGCCGCCGCGCAGGCGTTGGGTATGGCCAATGACCTGTTGGCGTTCGAACAACCCATCGACCGGCCGGGGCTGTTTCTTGCGGTTTCTCACAACTCGGCCTGCAACGATCCGTGGTTGCGCGGACAGCTAGCCAAAAAGATGACAGAATTGCCCGCGTCCGGACTGACGGAAGCCGCGCTGCAACGCAATATCGAGCGCTGGAAGGCGCAGCAGCAACAGCCGCAACAACCTGTCAGTGCCCCAAAACAGTAGGGATTCTTAGTGAGTATTCGACCTCTTTTCGCGGCTGTGGCCGTTCTGGCCCTGGCCGGTTGCGCGACCGATCCGGCACCCGTTGAACAAATGCGCCTGACCGAGCAGGCCATTACCCAGGCCAAGGCTGTCGGCGCCACCGCTGATGAAGTGCCGGAAATGAAACTGGCCGAAACCAAATACGACCGTGCCAAAGGCAACATGGCCGACGAGTCCTACCGCAATGCGCGTATGCGTGCCGAACAGGCTGAGCTGGATGCGCGTCTGGCTGAAGCCAAAGTGCTGACGCAAAAAAGCGAAGAACAGGTGAACGTGCTCAACACCCGCATCGTCCGACTGCGCAAGCAACTGGGAGATGCCCAATGAGCCTCAAATCCAAAGTCGTTGGCGCGCTGATTCTCGCCGGTTGCGCCAGCCTGTACGGCTGCGCCGGACAGCACAGCGAATCCGCTCTGCAAGAAGCCGGCGCCGACTTCCAGAAAGTCAAAGAAGACTCCAACGTGCTGCGCATCGCGCCGAAAGACGTGATTCGTGCAGGAGAATCGCTGGCTCGCGCCGATCGCCTGTCGACCTATTGGGGCAGCGGTTCGGACGTGGTGCACTACGCCTATCTGAGCCAGCGCTACAGCGAAATCGCCCGCGAACACACCAATCAGGTGCTCAACGAAGAGCGCGCGGCCAAGCTCGAACTGGAACGCCAGCGTCTGCAGTTGGCTTTGCGTGAGTCCAAGCTGCTGAGCGTACAGCAGCAGGGTAAATGGCTCGAAGAGCAGATCGTCGCACTGGCCACTACGCAAACTGACCGGGGCCTGGTGATGACCCTCGGCGATGTGTTGTTCGACACCGGTGAAGCGGAGCTGAAAAACTCGGCCAACCGTGTCGTGCTGAAGATCGTTCAGTTCCTGCAACTGAATCCGAAACGCGTGGTGCGCATCGAGGGCTACACCGACAGCACCGGCGGCAAGCAGGAAAACCTCAAACTGTCCCGCGACCGCGCACAAGCCGTGGCGGACGTGCTGATGGATCTCGGGATCGACGACAAACGCATTCAGGTCGAAGGTTACGGCGATGAATACCCGGTAGACGTCAATGCTTCCGAGCGTGGGCGCGCACAGAACCGTCGGGTGGAAATTGTCTTCTCCGACGAAAAAGGCCAGCTCGGCGCCGCCCGCTAAGCAAGGCAAAACCCTGTAGGAGCTGCCGAAGGCTGCGATCTTTTGACTTTTCTTTTTGAAGATCAAAAGATCGCAGCCTTCGGCAGCTCCTACACAGCTCCTGGAAAGCCCGGACTGTCATGCAGTGCCGGGCTTTTTTACGTCTGTCGATTAGCTCGCAAATCAGTACAGTCAGGGGCAGACACCGCACTGTATGGTCGACTAAAGTGGTAACTGTCCCAGTACACTTCTAAACTGTTCCGGTATTGTTTCACACAAGAATAAAATGCCCGTGAAATCGAGTGCTGCGTCATGACCAATCTCTTGCTCTACCAACGTATTGCTCAGCAACTGGCCGAAGACATTCGCCGTGGTGTCTATCAACCGGGGGAGCGCGTGCCTTCGGTGCGCAAGATGAGTTCGCAGCTCAACGTCAGCCATGCGACGGTGTTGCAGGCGTACGCCAATCTTGAAGATCAGGGGCTGATTCGCGCGCGTCCGCAGTCCGGTTATTACGTGCACCAGACACCCGCGTTGACTGCGCCGACGCCCGACATCGCCCGGGTTGAGCGTCCCGGTCTGGTGACCCGCAGCAGCATCATTCAACAGGTTCTGGTCGAATCACGACGCGAAGGTGTATTCCCGTTGGGCGCTGCGGTGCCGAGCGTCGATTACCTGCCGGTTCGGGCGCTGCATCAGCAACTGGCCAAAGTTACCCGTTTCCATAGCCCGCGCGCCTTCAGCTACATGTTCAGCCCCGGTTTTGAACCGCTGCGCCGGCAAGTGGCGATCCGCATGCGCGATGCCGGCGTAGTCGTCGACCCGTCGGAGGTGGTGATCACCCACGGTTGCGTCGACGCCTTGCAGATGTCGTTGCGGGTACTGACCCGGCCCGGCGATCTGATCGCGGCTGAATCACCGACTTATTATGGTCTGTTGCAACTGGCTGACCTGCTCGGCCTGAAAGTCATCGAAATCCCCAGCGATCCCGCCACCGGCATGAGCCTGGAGGCGCTGCAACTGGCGGCCAATCAATGGTCAATCAAAGCGTTGGTGCTGACCACGCGCCTGAGCAATCCCTTGGGCGGCACCATGCCCGAAGAGCGCCAGAAGCAATTGCTGCGCCTGGCCTCGGACTTCGATATCCAGATCGTCGAAGACGACATCTATGGCGAGTTGATGTTCGAGCAGGGTCGCACCAAAGCGCTCAAGGCGTATGACCGACTGGATCGGGTTATCTACTGCTCGAGTTTTTCCAAAACGTTATCGCCAGGGGTGCGCATCGGCTGGATGATCGCCGGCAAATACCAGCAGGAAATCCAGCGCTTGCAGACCTTCAGTACGCATTCGGCGTGCAGCGTGACGCAAATGGCCATTGCCGCCTATCTGGAAAACGGTGGTTATGACCGGCATTTACGGTACATCCGCCAGGAATACCGGAAAAACCTCAGTGCCTTTCAATTGGCGGTGCAGCAGTACTTCCCCGAAGGCACGCAAATGTCCCGGCCCACGGGCGGTTTCATCCTCTGGGTGAGTCTGCCTGGGCGGGTCAATACGCAGGAATTGCATGTTCGCGCCTTGCAGCAGGGCATCAGCATTGCGCCGGGGCTTATCTTCAGTAATACCGAGCAGTTCAACCACTGTATACGCCTCAATTGCGGGATTCCGTGGAATCGCGAAGCGGAGAGGGCGCTGATGACCCTGGGTCTGTTGGCCACTCAACTGTGTCAGGAAACAGCAGGCGGATTCTGAACGAGAGGCGGCTGATGCTTGTCTTGTGACGCTCAACAAGCGAGCATATGGCCCTCTGCCGTTAGTGTCGTTGGGTCCATGAAAGCGATTTTTCCTGCCGCCGGAGTTCTGCTGTGCCTGCTGATGATCGGCCATGCGCCTGCTGTGGCGGCCGCAGTGCAGGAAAAGCCCGCCGTCACGAGTACAGCCAAGAAGCAGGCAACCAGCCAGAAAAAGACGCCGGTCAACAAGGCCCAGAAGAAAAAAGCCGCTGCGGTGAAGAAGCGAGCACCGATCGCTTCCAAGTCAAAACCCGCCAGCGAAGTGGCGAAAACCAGATTGCCAGCGGCCAGGCTCGACTTGAGCCTGCCCAAGGATATGGTTCAGGAGTTGAAACCCAAGGGCACTGTTGAATTGCCCAAGCGCGAGCCGATCCTGCCGCAGATGTTTGGCGAGAAAAACAGCGGTTTCCAACTCAACGGTCGCTTGCTCAGCAACGAAATGCAGTTGCAACTGCGCAACGAAGAGCGTCGCGAAGTCGAAGGCGCGGCACTCGATTTCGAATTCAAGCAGTAAATTCCGCCGGTCTGTGACCCGCACAGCAGACGCTTTGTCGCAGACTGGTCAGTCACATTCGCTTATCGCTAAAAACCCCGGTACCGGCAATTTAAAACAGCCGTTTTAGCGGTTACTCTGTTCGGCGTCTCTTTAACACATCGCCCGTCGCGAGGATTTTTCCGTCATGAAATGCCGTGAAGGCTGTGGCGCTTGCTGCATTGCCCCTTCCATCAGTTCGCCGATTCCCGGCATGCCCGATGGCAAACCTGCCGGCGAACGTTGCGTGCAACTCTCGGTCGAAAACCTGTGCAGCATTTTCGGCCGCCCCGAGCGTCCGACAGTTTGCTCGGGTTTTACCGCGGATCTCGAAACCTGCGGCAGCAGCTCGGAAGAGGCGATCAGGCTGATCGGCTGGTGGGAGCAAATGACGGCGGCGTGATGTGTCAAACGAACGGAACTTCAACAATAAGGAATAAGACTATGGGTTCGCTGCATCGTATCGCTGTGTTGTGTGGTTTGACCGCTGTGCTGGCCACGTCCGTCGCTCAGGCTGAAGACTGGAAGGTCGCCAAGGAGCAGGATGGCATCAAGGTCTCGCTGGCCGAAGTGCCGGGTTCGGACTACAAGTCCTACCAAGGCGTTGCGCTGATGAAAACCACCGTCGCCAAACTGCGCGCACTGCAGGAAGACGTCGCTGGCGCCTGCGCCTGGATTCACGAGTGCAAGACCCAGAAACTGCTCAAACACGAAGGCGATCAGAGCTGGACCTACACCCAGTTCAACACGCCTTGGCCGGTAACTCCACGTGACTCGGTGATCGAAGTCACCACCGTCGAAGGCGCCGACGGCAGCCTGACCCGCAACCTCAAAGGTCTGCCGACGTACGTTCCGGAAGAAAAAGGCTTTGTCCGCGTGCAGCAGGTCAAAGGCTTCTGGAAGTTCGTACCCAAGGGCGACCAGGTTGAAGTGACCTACCAGGTGCACACCGAGCCCGGTGGCAGCGTGCCGGCGATGGTTGCCAACAAGTTCGTGGTCGACGCACCGTTCAACACCCTCAAAGCCTTGAAAGAACGCGCCGAGAAGTAATCAAACGCGCTCTAAGAAACGCCCCGACCGATACGGGGCGTTTTGTTTTGTATCTATATTGTGTTTCCAGATATGCGTTGAACGAAATTTTCACAAAGCGTTCAAGACAATTCGCCCGCGCTGTTTTCCGGCTGTCATCGCTTTAAATGAAAGTGTCTGGCAGCGCGGCAGTAATCAATGGCAATGGCGCGGGTGATCGTGCAACATTTGCGCACCGCGCAAGCCCCGGGGTCTGGAATGACCAATAGAGGGCATGGCGCCGCTGTATTTTGCAACTTCAACTTCCAATGGGTCCTAAAACGACATGGCAAACCCGGACGCCCTGAATCAGCAGCGATCTTCTGCTCGCCTGCTGCAACCGACCGTCAAATCGCATCTGGCCTACACGCTGCTTTGTGCGCTGGTCATGATGGTGATGTTTTCCGTGCTGCGCCTCGCGCTGCTGGTCTACAACCGCGAGATGATCCTCGACACCCCGGCTTCGACCTTCCTCGAAGCCTTCGCCAACGGCCTGCGTTTCGACCTGCGCCTGGTGGTCTATGTGTGCATTCCGCTGGTGCTGGCGCTGTTCAGTGCCCGCGCCATGGCCGCGCGCGGTTTCTTTCGCCTGTGGCTGACCATCGCCTCGAGCATCGCGCTGTTCCTCGGCCTGATGGAGATGGACTTCTACCGCGAGTTCCACCAGCGCCTCAACGGTCTGGTGTTCCAGTACGTGAAGGAAGACCCGAAAACCGTGATGAGCATGCTCTGGTACGGTTTTCCGGTGGTGCGTTACCTGCTGGCGTGGGTCATCGGCACTGTCATTCTGACCCTGGCGTTCAAAGGCGCTGACCGTGCCACGCGTCCGCGCGGACCGTTCAGCGGCGGCAGCGTCAGCAGCCGTCAGGTTGCGCCGTGGTACACCCGTCTGGCGGTGTTCGTGGTCTGCCTGCTGATCTGCGTGGTCGCCGCTCGTGGCACCCTGCGTCAAGGCCCGCCGATGCGTTGGGGTGACGTGTACACCACCGATTCCAACTTCGCCAACCAGCTCGGCCTCAACGCTACGCTGTCGCTGATCGAGGCTGCCAAGTCGCGCATGGGCGAGGATCGCGACAATATCTGGAAAGCGACGTTGCCGCAGGAGCAAGCGCAGAAAGTCGTGCGTGACATGTTGCTGATGCCGGACGACAAACTGGTGGATGCCGATATTGCCGCCGTGCGCCGTGATTACACGCCGCCGGCCGACAAGACCCTGCCGATCAAGAACGTCGTGGTGATCCTGATGGAAAGCATGGCCGGTCACTCGGTCGGTGCATTGGGCGCGCCAGGCAACATCACGCCATACCTGGACAAGCTGTCCAAGGAAGGCCTGCTGTTCGACCGCTTCTTCTCCAACGGTACGCACACTCACCAGGGCATGTTCGCGACCATGGCCTGCTTCCCGAACCTGCCAGGTTTCGAATACCTGATGCAGACCCCGGAAGGCAGCCACAAGCTATCCGGCCTGCCGCAGGTGCTCAGCGCCCGTGACTACGACGACGTGTACGTCTACAACGGCGACTTCGCCTGGGACAACCAGTCAGGCTTCTTCAGCAACCAGGGCATGACCAACTTTGTTGGCCGTAACGACTTCGTCAACCCGGTGTTCTCCGATCCGACCTGGGGCGTGTCTGACCAAGACATGTTCGACCGTGGCCTGCAGGAGCTCAAGGCGCGCGAAAACGGCAAGCCGTTCTACGCGCTGCTGCAAACCCTGTCCAACCACACGCCATACGCCTTGCCGACGCCATTGCCGGTTGAGCGCGTCACCGACCGTGGCAGCCTCAACGAACACTTGACCGCCATGCGCTACTCCGACTGGGCGCTGGGTCAGTTCTTCGAGAAGGCACGCAAAGAGCCGTACTTCAAGGAAACCCTGTTCGTCATCGTCGGCGACCACGGCTTCGGCAACGAGCGCCAGATCACCGAAATGGACCTGGGCCGCTTCAACGTGCCGATGCTGATGATCGCTCCGGGCATCCAGGAGAAGTTCGGTACCCGCGACCACACCGTCGGTACGCAGATCGACATCGTGCCGACTATCATGGGCCGCCTGGGTGGCGAAGTGCGTCATCAGTGCTGGGGCCGCGATTTGCTCAATCTGCCGGAAGGCGACACCGGTTTCGGTGTGATCAAACCGTCGGGCAGCGAGCAGACCACCGCCATCGTCACGGCCGACCAGATTCTGGTATTGCCGAGAGACAAGGACATGGGGCCGAAGATGTGGCAGTACCAGTTGGGCGCCAATCCGCACGCCGAAGTGGTACCGAATGCACCGCGCACCGCCGAGTTGAAACTCAAGCTTGAAGCGTTTCTGCAAACGGCGACCAAGAGCCTGATGGATAACACCGCTGGTGTGATCCACGGCAAGCCGGATTGATCGCCTGGCGACAGTAAAACCCACGCAATAAAAAAGAGGCCCTGAACAGGGCCTCTTTTTTTTGCGCTTGAATCGTTATATCCGACCGAGTAACAGCAGCACTAGCAGCACTACCAATACCACGCCGATAATGCCCGAAGGACCATAACCCCAACTTCTGGAGTGCGGGAAGACCGGCAGACCACCGATCAGCAACAGGATCAGGATAATGATTAGAATTGTGCCCATGTCGATTTCCTTGTTGAGAGAGTTCGAGAAGTCTTGGTGTTCAAGGGGCGACTGGAGACTAAGTAATTCCAGACGGCTTACAAATTCCGACTGGTGCGAGTGAAAGAAAATTCAATGTTTTTTTAATGTATTTGGATCACTCGCTTATTTCCTTTGTAGCGAAAAGATCGCAGCCTCGTTTCACTCGACAGCACCTACACGAATCCATGTAGGAGCTGCCGAAGGCTGCGATCTTTTGATCTTGCATTCAGCAACTTGATGGAGCGTGGGCGCGCGCACAACCTTCGCTACACTCCGCGCATCTTCCCCGGAACAACAAGGCTCTCTGCTATGCAAAATCGCATGATGATCACTGGCGCGGGCTCAGGCCTGGGTCGCGAAATCGCGCTGCGCTGGGCGCGCGAAGGCTGGCAACTGGCGCTGTCCGACGTCAGCGAGCCCGGTCTGCAGGAAACCCTCAAATCAGTTCGTGAGGCTGGTGGCGACGGCTTCATCCAGCGTTGCGATGTGCGTGATTACAGCCAACTGACTGCGTTCGCTCAGGCCTGCGAAGAGAAACTCGGTGGCATCGACATCATCGTCAACAACGCCGGTGTGGCGTCGGGCGGGTTCTTCAGTGAACTGTCGCTGGAAGACTGGGACTGGCAGATCGCGATCAATCTGATGGGCGTGGTCAAGGGCTGCAAAGCCTTCCTGCCGTTGCTGGAACAAAGCAAAGGCAAGATCATCAACATTGCCTCGATGGCGGCGCTGATGCAGGGCCCGGCGATGAGCAACTACAACGTGGCCAAGGCTGGCGTAGTGGCGCTTTCGGAAAGTCTGTTGATCGAACTGGCGCAACAGGAAGTCGGCGTGCATGTGGTGTGCCCGTCGTTCTTCCAGACCAACTTGCTCGACTCGTTCCGTGGCCCGACTCCGGCAATGAAAGCGGCGGTCGGCAAGTTGCTGGAAAGCTCGCCGATTACTGCAGCGGACATCGCTGACTACATCTACCAGCAAGTCGCTGCCGGCGAGTTCATGATCCTGCCGCACGAACAAGGACGCATGGCCTGGGCGATCAAGCAGAAGAACCCGCAACTGCTCTATAACGAGATGACTTCGATGGCGGAGAAAATGCGCGCCAAGGCCAAACAGAACAACGGCTGACCTTGCCCATTGCAGACGGCGTCGTTAGGGTGGCCGCAATGGTCACCCTGTCGAGACGCGTCAATGCTCAATTACTTGTGGTTTTTCCTCGCGGCGTTGTTTGAAATCGCCGGTTGTTTCGCTTTTTACATGTGGCTGCGCCAGGGCAAAAGTGCATTGTGGGTGATCCCGGCGCTGCTCAGTCTGACCTTGTTTGCGCTGTTGTTGACGCGTGTCGAAGCGGGCTATGCCGGTCGCGCCTATGCCGCTTACGGCGGCATCTACATTGTTGCTTCGGTTGGCTGGCTGGCGGTGGTCGAGCGCGTTCGGCCTATGGGGTCAGACTGGATCGGCATGGCGTTGTGCGTGATCGGCGCCAGCGTGATTCTGTTCGGTCCACGGTTTTCAGCCGCTTGAGTCGAAGGTTGTTTAACGATTTGCAGGAAAGGTCTGAAGGATGTTGCGCAGGCCGGTGTAGGGCATTACTGATTTGCCCGGCGTGCATTGAACAGCCGCCGCAAGCCGCGCATCTTCAGGGTTCGCTAACCCTGAAGGACGAATCTCATGCTTGTACTCAGCCGTGTCGTTGGTGAGTTGATTTCAATCGGTGACGACATTTCCCTGCGCGTGCTGTCGGTAAACGGTTCCAGCGTGCGCTTTGGCGTCGAAGCGCCGCAAAAGGTCAATGTGCATCGCGCAGAAGTCTATGACCGGATCAAGCGCAAGCAGGCCACCGAGAAGGCCCGCTGAGGATTTTCAGTCGAACAGATGCTTGGGGACGTCGTGCTTGAGCATCAGTTGGCACTGTTCGCTTTCCGGATCGAAGACGATCAACGCCTGCCCCTTGGTCAATGCCTGGCGCACGCGCAGCACGCGGGTTTCCAGCGGCGTGTCATCGCCGTTGTCGGTGCCGTCGCGGGTGACGAAATCTTCGATGAGGCGGGTGAGGGTGTCGACTTCAAGAGCGTCGTAGGGGATGAGCATGGGGCACCTCGGTCAAATCAATGTCGGGATGCTACGGCGATTGCTGTTTGCCTGCCAGTTTTGTGTTGGATGGGCCGGCCCATTCGCGAGCAGGTCGAATCGTCGCACCGTCGCTCCCACATGGGAACGCATTCCGAATGTGGGAGCGACGGTGCGACGATTCGACCTGCTCGCGAAGGCGATTGCCCAGATGATGGAGATTTAACTGTCGGAACGCTGCCCCACCAGACTGTCCACCGACGGCACCCGCGTATCGCTTTCCATCTGCGTGTCATGTTCGATCTGATGACTGAAGCGATCCAGCGATGCATTCGCCGGCGCCGCATCGCTGGCGAATACCGGCGGGCTCAGAATATAAGCGCCCAACAACCGGCTCAACGCTGCCAGACTGTCGATGTGCGTGCGCTCATAACCATGGGTTGCATCGCAGCCAAAAGCGAGCAGGGCGGTGCGGATATCGTGGCCCGCGGTCACCGCCGAATGCGCATCGCTGAAGTAATAGCGGAACAAATCGCGGCGCACCGGCAATTCATTTTCACTGGCCAGGCGCAGCAAATGTCGCGAGAGGTGATAGTCGTAAGGCCCGCCGGAATCCTGCATCGCCACACTCACCGCGTGTTCGCTGGAGTGTTGCCCCGGCGCGACCGGCGCAATGTCTATGCCGACAAATTCACTGACATCCCACGGCAATGCCGCCGCCGCGCCGCTGCCAGTTTCTTCAGTGATGGTGAACAGCGGATGGCAATCGATCATCAGTTCCTGGCCGCTATCGACGATGGCTTTCAGCGAGGCCAGAAGCGCAGCAACGCCAGCCTTGTCATCGAGGTGTCGAGCGCTGATATGGCCGCTTTCGGTGAACTCCGGCAGCGGATCGAAGGCCACCACGTCACCGACGCTGATGCCCAGCGAATCACAATCGGCCTTGGTCGCGCAGTAGGCGTCCAGACGCAGTTCGACGTGATCCCAACTGATCGGCATTTCATCGACTGCAGTGTTGAAGGCATGCCCGGAGGCCATCAGTGGCAACACACTGCCGCGAATCACGCCGTTGTCGGTAAACAGGCTGACGCGGCTGCCCTCGGCAAAACGGCTCGACCAGCAACCGACGGGGGCGAGGGTCAGACGACCGTTGTCTTTCACCGCGCGCACGGCGGCGCCGATGGTATCCAGGTGCGCCGAAACCGCGCGGTCAGGGCTGTTCTTCTTGCCCTTGAGCGTGGCGCGAATGGTGCCGCGCCGGGTCATTTCGAACGGGATGCCGAGTTCTTCCAGACGTTCGGCAACGTAGCGCACGATGGTGTCGGTGAAGCCGGTAGGGCTGGGAATGGCGAGCATTTCCAGGAGGACTTTTTGCAGGTAGTTGAGATCCGGTTCGGGGATTTGCGTGGTCATGGAAACTCCTGATGGGTTGAGCACTGATCGTTCCCACGCTCTGCGTGGGAATGCAGCCCGGGACGCTCTGCGTCCCAAATGGACGCGGAGCGTCCGGTGAGGCGTTCCCACGCAGAGCGTGGGAACGATCAGGAAATGTCAGACAGCCGGCTGACTGTGCGGAAACAACAAATCGACAAACCGCTCCGCCGTTGGCTGCGGCTCATGGTTGGCCAGCCCGGCGCGTTCGTTGGCCTCGATGAATACGTACTCCGGTTGATCCGCCGCCGGCACCATCAAGTCGAGACCGACCATCGGTATGTCCAGCGCCCGCGCCGCACGCACCGCCGCATCGACCAGGGTCGGATGCAGAATTGCCGTGACATCCTCCAGTGTGCCGCCGGTGTGCAGATTCGCCGTACGGCGTACAAACAGATGCTCGCCCGCCGGCAAAACACTGCTGTAGTCATACCCGGCGGCATGCAAAGTGCGCTGGGTTTCGTGATCCAGCGGAATCTTGCTCTCACCGCTGGTGGCCGCTTGCCGTCGCCGACTCTGGGCTTCGATCAATGCGCCGATCGAATGCTGACCATCGCCGACCACTTCTGCTGGTTTGCGAATCGCTGCCGCGACCACTTCAAAACCGATCACCAGAATCCGCAGATCAAGGCCTTCGTGGAAGCTCTCCAACAGCACGCGGCTGTCGAATGACTTCGCCGCTTCGATCGCCTGCTGCACCTCTTCGATGCTCTGCAAATCCACCGCCACGCCTTGGCCCTGTTCACCGTCGAGCGGCTTGACCACCACGCGTTGATGCTCATCGAGAAAGGCCAGATTGTCGTCGGCATTGCCCGCCAATTGCTGAGACGGCAGATTCAGACCGGCCGCTTTCAGCACCTTGTGCGTCAGGCTTTTGTCCTGACACAGGCTCATGCTGATCGCGCTGGTCAGGTCGCTCAACGATTCGCGGCAACGCACGCGGCGGCCGCCATGGCTGAGGGTGAACAGCCCGGCATCGGCGTCATCGACCTGCACATCGATGCCACGCCGATGGGCTTCTTCAACGATTATCCGCGCATACGGATTGAACTGCGCCTCCGGGCCGGGGCCAAGAAACAGCGGCTGGTTGATGCCGTTCTTGCGCTTGATCGCGAAGGTCGACAGGTTGCGGAAACCAAGCTTGGCGTAGAGGCTTTTGGCCTGACGGTTGTCGTGCAGTACCGACAGATCCAGATAGCTCAAACCGCGACTCATGAAGTGTTCGACCAAGTGCCGCACCAACACTTCACCGACGCCCGGACGCGAGCACTGCGGATCGACCGCCAGGCACCACAGGCTGCTGCCATTCTCCGGATCGTTGAATGCTTTTTGATGATTCAGGCCCATGACGCTGCCAATCACCGCGCCGCTGTCCTCGTCCTCGGCCAGCCAATACACCGGGCCGCCCTGATGATGCGGGGTCAGCAGCGTGGCATCGATCGGCAACATGCCGCGTGCCGAATACAGCTGATTGATCGCCTGCCAGTCCGCCTCGCTCTGCGCGCGGCGAATACGGAAGCCGCGAAACACCCGGGTGGCTTGGCGGTAATCGCTGAACCACAGGCGCAAGGTATCGGATGGATCAAGGAACAGTTGCGTCGGTTCCAGCCCTAGAATCTGCTGCGGCGCAGCGACGTACAAAGCAATATCACGCTCGCCCGGTTGCTCGTTGAGCAACTCCTGCGCCAGCGAGGCCGGATCGGGAAAGGTGTGGCCGATCAGCAACCGGCCCCAGCCGCAATGCACGGCAATCGGGTCGGCAGCGAGGGTGCTGCCATCTTCGGCCAGGCGCGCCTGCAAGCGCTCGTAGGACGGCGTCTGGCCGCGTATCAGCCGTTGGTTAATGGCCGTGGCGTGGGGTTTCATCGATCAGATTCCTTGTTCACTGAGCCACAGGTTCAGGGCCGCCAGTTGCCACAGTTTCGAACCGCGCAACGGCGTCAGTTGGCCTTGCGGATCAGTCAGCAATTTGTCGAGCATGGCCGGGTTGAACAGGCCGCGATCCTGACTCGGATCGAGCAGCAGTTCGCGCACCCAGTTCAGCGTATCGCCCTGCAAGTGCTTGAGGCCGGGCACCGGGAAATAGCCTTTTTTGCGGTCGATCACTTCGCTCGGAATCACTCGGCGTGCAGCTTCTTTCAAGACTTGCTTGCCACCATCGGGCAGCTTGAATTGGCCCGGTACACGCGCCGACAGTTCGACCAGTCGATAATCGAGAAACGGCGTGCGCGCTTCCAAACCCCAGGCCATGGTCATGTTGTCGACGCGTTTGACCGGGTCGTCGACCAGCATCACCGTGCTGTCCAGACGCAGCGCTTTGTCCACGGCCGCATCGGCGCCGGGCTGGGCGAAATGTTCCTTGACGAAGTCGCCGGCAGCATCATTCTCGGTCAGCCATTGCGGTTGCACGGTGGCGGCGTAGTCGTCGTAACTGCGGTCGAAAAACGCGTTGCGATAGGCCGCGTAAGGATCGGCCGCGCCGTCGACTTGCGGGTACCAGTGATAACCGGCGAACAGCTCATCCGCGCCTTGGCCGCTCTGCACCACCTTGCAGTGCTTGGCCACTTCACGGGACAGCAGATAGAAGGCGATGCAGTCATGGCTGACCATCGGCTCGCTCATCGCGCGGAACGCGGCGGGCAATTGCTCGATGATTTCTTTTTCGTCGATGCGCAATTGATGGTGCTGGGTGCCGTAGTGTTTGGCGATCAGATCCGAATACTGGAACTCGTCGCCGCGCTCACCGCCGGCATCCTGGAAACCGATGGAAAAGGTCGAGAGGTTCTCGACGCCGACTTCACGCAACAGACCGACCAGCATGCTCGAATCGACACCGCCGGACAGCAGCACGCCAACATCGACTGCCGCACGTTGACGAATCGCCACCGCCTCGCGGGTGCTGTCGAGGACGCGATCGACCCAGTCTTCCAGGGTCAGATTTTTCTCATCGTCGTGTGGGCCGTAGGGCAGGGTCCACCAGGTTTTCTGTTCGGTGGTGCCATCGGCTTCAACGCGCATCCAGGTGGCTGGCGGCAACTTTTCAATGCCCGCCAACAAAGTGCGTGGAGCAGGCACCACGGCGTGGAAATTCAGGTAATGGTTAAGCGCCACCGGATCGAGGATCGGGTTGATGTCGCCACCCTTGAGCAGCGCCGGCAGGGCCGAAGCAAAACGCAAGCGCTGACCGGTGCGCGACAGGTACAGCGGCTTGACGCCGAGACGGTCGCGGGCAATGAACAGACGCTTGGCGTCGCGCTCCCAAATGGCAAACGCGAACATGCCGTTGAGTTTCGGCAGCAGCGCTTCGCCCCAGGCGTGGTAACCCTTGAGCAGCACCTCGGTGTCGCCACCGGAGTAGAAGGCATAGCCCAGCGCTTCGAGCTCAGCGCGCAATTCCGGGAAGTTGTAGATCGCGCCGTTGAAGGCCAGCGACAGGCCCAGTTGGCTGTCGATCATCGGCTGCGCCGAGCCGTCCGACAGGTCCATGATTTTCAGGCGACGATGGCCCAGGGCAATCGGCCCTTGGGCATGAAAGCCCCACGCGTCGGGGCCGCGAGGCGCCAGGTGATGGGTGATTCGCTCGATGGCTGCAAGGTCTGCAGGTTGTTGATCAAAACGTAACTCGCCAGCTAATCCGCACATAAAGTCCTTACCGGTTTTTCCGTTGGGGAGGGTGTTTCTTCAGCGGCCGACATGGCCGCTACTCAGAAACTGACCCGGTGCGGTTGTGGGAGTTTTAGAACGATAAGTTATAAGTGACGGCGTCAGACCGGCGGGGCACTGTTGCGGCGCCCGTGGTATCCAGTCATTTGCCGCGAATCAGGCGGCGCAAGGCAAAGCGGTTCGGATGGCAGGCTTCGGCGACACTTCTTGGTAGCGGCAACGGTTCGTTATCGAGCCAGGCGGCTAGCAATTCACCCGACAGTGGCGCGGTGATCAGGCCGCGCGAGCCGTGACCGCTGTTGACGTACAGACCATCAAGCCATGGGCAGGCAATGTCCGGAACCAGACGGGCATCTTTGCTCAGTGCCGCGTACACCTCGAGAAACGCTTCGCGGTCAGCGAGAGGGCCAACGATCGGCAGATAATCCGGGCTGGTGCAACGAAAGGCTGCGCGGCCCTGAAGATCTTCGACCAGCTGTTCGCTGATGTGCAGGCGCGTGACGAGATCGGTAGAGATCTCTTCGAGCATCGCCAGATTGCCCACGTGTTCAGCGGTGGTCGGATTCAGATCATCGTTGTTGAAGTCAAAACTGGCACCGAGAGTATGTTCGCCCAAACGCGCAGGGGCGACGTAGCCTTCGGCGCAAACCACCGTAGTCAGCGCCTGACTTTGCGGCGTTTCGGCGAGGCAGGTGATTTGCCCGCGAATGCGTTTGAGCGGCAATTCGGCACTTTGCGCAAAACGCTTGATCTCGGCAGCGCCGGCCAGCACCACCACCGCAGCGCTGGCGAGCAAGCGCTCGCCGTCGAACGCTTGCCACTGGTCATCGATCTTGCGTAGCTCCAGCGCTTCTTGATGGCTGAGCAGTTCGATATTCGCCTGCGCCGCTTGCGCCTGACACAACGCGGGCGGATGCACCCAGCCGCCTTCGGGGTAGTACAAACCACCGTGGGCCAGGCCGACCCCGGCGCGGTTTTGCGCCTCGGGTTGCTCCAGCCATTGCAGCAAATCCTCCGGGAATGCCGCCGCCAATTGCGCGTGACGCTCGGCTTCCTTTGCATTGAACGCCAGTTGCAGCACGCCACAGTCGTCCCAGTCCGTGCCGCGTTGCAGGCTTTCCAGCAGACGTCGGGTGTAGCCGAAACCGCTGACGATCAACTGCGACAACGCCGTGCCATGCGCAGACAACTTCAGATACAGCACGCCCTGTGGATTGCCCGAGGCTTCTTGCGCCACGCGAGCGTGACGCTCAAGCAGACTCACCTGCCAACCGCGTGCGGCCAGGCTGGATGCCGTGGCGCAACCGGCCAGACCGGCGCCGATCACCAGCGCCCGACGTTCACCGTTGACGGCAGCAGGGCGGGCGAACCAGGGCTTTTCAGGGACGGGTGGGGCGACTTCCGGCGGCCAGCCAAGGAACTCGCCACGGAGGATTTCCCACTTGTGGCCGATGCCGGGCGTGCGTTTCATCTTGAACCCGGCAGCGTTGAGCAAGCGCCGTACCCACCCGGTACTGGTAAACGTGCTGATGGTCGAGCCGGGTGCCGCCAGGCGTGCCAGCTCGACGAACAGTTCAGCCGTCCACATATCCGGGTTTTTCGCCGGGGCGAAGCCATCGAGAAACCAGGCGTCGATCTGCGCGTCGAGTTGCGGCAGTTGTTCCAGCGCATCGCCGATCAGCAGGGTCAGGGTGACGCGACCGTTGGCCAAGGTGATGCGCTGGAAACCCTGATGGATCGCTACATAATGCTTGAGCAACTGATCAGCCAGTGGCTTGAGCTCTGGCCACAGTGCCAATGCCCGTTGCAGATCGGCCGGGCTCAACGGGTACTTTTCGACGCTGACGAAATGCAACCGCGCACCGGCCACCGCGTGTTGCTCGAACAACTGCCAGGCGCAGAGAAAATTCAGCCCGGTGCCGAAGCCGGTTTCGCCGATGACCAGGCGACCGCTTGCCGACAAGGCGGCAAACCGTTCGGCCAGACGGTTTTGTTCGAGGAACACATAACGGGTTTCATCCAGACCTGACTTGTCGGAAAAATACACGTCATCGAACACGCGCGAACGCGGGCGTCCCTGGTCATCCCAGTCGAGTTGGGCGTGGGGCAATACAGGTTTCATGGCAGGCTCGGCAACGACAAGGCGGCCATTCTAGCTGATCGGACGAGGGCTGCTTGATCCATGGCAAGGCTTGATTCGGGGGTGTCGTGGAAAATGGCAAAAGATCGCAGCCTGCGGCAACTCCTGCAGGGTGGATCGTATTCCAATGCAGGGACTGCCGCAGATTGCGATCTGTTCAGAGGTTGTCATCATCCGCTAGTCTTGCTGAACCCTGGAAGGAGCCGTCCCATGTTTGAATCCGCAGAAATCGGTCACGCCATCGACAAAGACACCTACGAGGCCGCCGTCCCCGCGCTGCGTGAAGCACTGTTGGAGGCGCAGTTCGAATTGCAGCAACAGAAGCGCTTCCCGGTGATCATCCTGATCAACGGCATCGAAGGAGCGGGCAAGGGCGAGACGGTCAAGTTGCTCAACGAATGGATGGACCCGCGCCTGATCGAGGTGCGCACCTTCGATCAGCAGACCGATGAAGAACTGTCGCGGCCACCGGCGTGGCGCTATTGGCGGATGCTTCCGGCGAAGGGGCGGATGGGGATTTTCTTCGGCAATTGGTACAGCCAGATGCTCCAGGGGCGGGTGCATGGGCTGTTCAAGGATCCGCGCCTGGATCAGGCTATCGCTGGTGCCGAACGCCTGGAAAAGATGCTCTGCGACGAAGGCGCGCTGATCTTCAAGTTCTGGTTTCACTTGTCCAAGAAACAGATGAAAGCGCGGCTCAAAGCACTGGCCGACGACCCTCTGCACAGCTGGCGCATCAGCCCGCTGGACTGGCAGCAATCGCAAACCTACGACAAGTTTGTCAAATATGGTGAACGTGTGCTGCGCCGTACCAGTCGCGACTACGCGCCATGGCATGTCATCGAAGGCATGGATGCCAACTACCGCAGCCTGGCCGTTGGCAAGATTCTCCTCGAGGGTTTGCAAAGTGCGCTGAAGCGCCCGGACGTTCATCCGCATGATGTCAGCGCCGCACCGCTGGGTACACCGGTGGATCACCTCAACCTGCTCGACAGCCTCGACCTGACCCAGCGTCTGGACAAGAAGGACTACGAGGAACAATTGATCACCGAGCAGGCGCGGTTGTCCGGGTTGATGCGCGACAAACGCATGCGTCGCCACGCACTGGTCGCGGTGTTCGAAGGCAATGACGCGGCCGGCAAGGGCGGAGCGATCCGTCGAGTTGCGGCGGCGCTCGATCCACGTCAATACAACATCGTGCCGATTGCTGCGCCGACCGAAGAGGAGCGCGCGCAGCCGTACTTGTGGCGTTTCTGGCGACATATTCCGGCGCGCGGCAAGTTCACCGTGTTCGACCGCTCCTGGTACGGCCGAGTGCTGGTGGAGCGTATCGAAGGTTTTTGTACACCCGCCGACTGGCTGCGCGCCTATGGCGAGATCAACGACTTCGAAGAGCAACTGGCTGACGCCGGAGTGATCGTGGTCAAGTTCTGGCTGGCCATTGATAAAGACACGCAGATGGAGCGTTTCCAGGAGCGTGAGGAAATCCCGTTCAAGCGCTTCAAGATCACCGAAGACGACTGGCGCAACCGTGACAAGTGGGACGATTACCGCGCCGCCGTGGGCGATATGGTCGATCGCACCAGCAGCGAAATCTCGCCCTGGACGCTGGTCGAGGCCAATGACAAGCGCTGGGCGCGGGTCAAGGTGCTGCGCACGATCAACCGTGCGCTGGAAGAAGCCTTCGAGAAATCCGACAAGCACGCCAAGAAGCACAAGGACTGAGCCGATAGACGCGCATACGCGGGGTGAATGATTGTCGCGGTCGTTGATGCAGTGGACTTATGCTCGGTCCACTCTCAACTGACCACAACAATGAGGTATGCCATGCGTGAAGTGGTGATCGTCGACAGCGTGCGGACTGGCCTGGCCAAATCCTTTCGCGGCAAGTTCAACCAGACCCGTCCCGATGACATGGCGGCTCATTGTGTCAACGCGCTGCTTGAGCGCAATGACATCGACCCGGCCAGCGTCGAAGATTGCATCGTCGGCGCCGGCTCCAACGAAGGTGCGCAGGGCTACAACATCGGCCGCAACGTCGCGGTGCTCTCGCGTCTGGGCACCGGCACCGCCGGCATGACCCTCAACCGTTTCTGCTCGTCGGGCCTGCAGGCGATCGCGATTGCTGCCAACCAGATTGCTTCGGGCTGCAGCGACATCATCGTCGCCGGCGGCGTTGAATCAATCAGCCTGACGATGAAAAGCGTCAACACCGATCACCTGATCAACCCGCTGCTCAAACAGCAGGCGCCGGGCATCTATTACACGATGGGGCAGACTGCCGAAGTGGTCGCGCGGCGCTATGGCGTCAGCCGTGAGGCGCAGGATCGTTATTCCCTGCAAAGTCAGATTCGTACCGCTCAGGCGCAGGCCGCCGGGTTGTTCAACGATGAAATCGTGCCGATGGCGGTGAAATATCGCGTCGAGGACAAGAACACCGGCGAGGTGCAGATCCTCGACGGCGTGGTCGATCGCGACGACTGCAACCGTCCGGACACCACGTATGAAAGCCTCGCCGGGCTGAAACCGGTATTTGCCGAAGACGGGTCGGTGACGGCGGGCAACTCGTCGCAGCTGTCCGACGGTGCGTCGATGACACTGGTGATGAGCCTGGAGAAAGCCTTGCAACTGGGGCTCAAGCCGAAAGCGTTTTTCCGTGGCTTTACCGTGGCCGGTTGCGAGCCGGACGAGATGGGCATCGGTCCGGTGTTTTCGGTACCGAAACTGCTCAAGGCCAAGGGCTTGCAGCTGGCGGATATCCATCTGTGGGAATTGAACGAGGCGTTTGCTTCGCAGTGCCTGTACAGCAGGGATCGGCTGGAGATCGACAACGACAAGTACAACGTCAATGGCGGCTCGATTTCCATTGGTCACCCGTTCGGCATGACCGGATCGCGGCAGGTCGGGCATCTGGTGCGTGAGTTGCAGCGGCGTAATTTGCGTTATGGGATCGTGACGATGTGTGTGGGTGGCGGGATGGGGGCGACGGGGTTGTTTGAGGCAGTTCGCTAGGGCAAAAAGAGTTTTGCAGACCTGTCGATTGCTATCGCGAGCAGGCTCACTCCTACAGTTGGAATGCGTTCCCCTGTAGGAGTGAGCCTGCTCGCGATGGCATCAACCGGTTGTCCGATTGGAATCCAGAAGCTGCATCCGCGCGATATAAGCCTTTATTTCCTGCTCAGCCTTCTCGGCACTGTCGAAAGGCCCCTCAAGGGTATTCTCCCGAGTGCTGAAAAACAGTTCGCCATTGACCCGGCACACCCGGTCGCTGCGAAAGTGCATTTCGGGGGCGCTGTCGCGGGCGCGCATTCCTAACATGATCGGTCTCCTTGGCTGCTGTGCTGGAAGGGATCCAATGAGCTTATGCGTGAAGCACTTGGCGCGCGCGCTCAGCCGATCAACGGCAACGCGTCAATTAAATGCTGCGACCTGCACAGTTTCATTCGCGTCCTGAGCGCAACTGTCCCTGTGTCGGGCCAGGTAGCGCGCCTAGAATGAGCGCACTTGTCAGCAGGCTTTTGGGGTTTCCATGCACATTTCATCCGGTCGCTGGGTCTACGGTCTGTTCCTGGCGCTGCTGACCGCGTTTCTGTGGGGCATCCTGCCGATCAAACTCAAGCAAGTCCTGATGGTGATGGACCCGGTCACTGTGACCTGGTTTCGTCTGCTGGTGTCCGGTGGTTGCCTGTTCATTTACTTGGCTTCGGTCAAGCGCCTGCCGAGTCGCAAAGTGCTCGGGCCCAAGGGCGGCTGGCTGGTGCTGATGGCAGTGCTCGGCCTGGTTGGCAACTATGTGTTGTACCTGATGGGCCTCAATCTGCTCAGCCCCGGCACCGCGCAATTGGTGGTGCAAATGGGCCCGATCATGTTGCTGATCGCCAGTCTGTTTGTGTTCAAGGAGCGTTTCAGCATCGGCCAGGGCATTGGCCTGGTGGTGCTGTTGATCGGGTTTGTGCTGTTCTTCAATCAACGGCTAGCGGAGTTGCTGACGTCGCTGTCGGATTACACCGCTGGTGTTTTGCTGGTGTTACTGGCGTCGACGGTCTGGACGTTCTATGCGCTGGGCCAGAAACAACTGCTGACGGTATGGAATTCGCTGCAGGTGATGATGGTGATCTACCTGTTCTGCGCGTTATTGCTGACGCCGTGGGTGCATCCGCTCGAAGCACTGAGTCTGAGCCCGCTGCAGGGCTGGCTGCTGCTGGCGTGCTGCATGAACACGTTGATTGCCTACGGTGCATTTGCTGAAGCGCTGGCCCATTGGGAGGCATCGCGGGTCAGTGCGACGTTGGCGATCACGCCGCTGGTGACGTTTGGCGCGGTGGCGATTGCGGCGCGGATCTGGCCGGAATACGTGCATGCCGAGCAGATCAACGGGCTCGGGTATGGCGGGGCGGTGCTGGTGGTGTTGGGCTCGGCGCTGGTGGCGTTGGGGCCGTCGTTGATTGCCGGGCTCAGGGCGCGGCGGATGCGTATGGCCTGAAGATCAAAAGATCGCAGCCTGCGGCAGCTCCTACACAGGTCGCATGTAGGAGCTGCCGAAGGCTGCGATCTTTTGCTTTTTAACCCTTGGCGCCAGCCTCGATCATGTTTTCCGGCCGCACCCACGCATCAAACTCTTCATCGGTCAGATACCCCAACGCCAACGCCGCCTCACGCAAGGTCAGTCCTTCGCTGTAAGCCTTCTTGGCAATCTCCGCCGACTTGTCATAGCCGATGTGCGGGTTCAGCGCCGTCACCAGCATCAACCCACGCTCAAGATGTCGCGCCATGACCTCGGCATCCGGCTCCAGCCCGGCAATGCAGTGCTGCTGGAAGTTGCTGCAACCGTCGGCAAGCAAGCGAATCGATTGCAGCAGGTTGTGGATGATCACCGGTTTGTACACGTTCAACTGCAAGTGACCCTGACTGGCGGCAATGCCGATGGTCACGTCGTTGCCCAGCACCTGACAGGCGAGCATCGACAGCGCTTCGCACTGCGTCGGGTTGACCTTGCCCGGCATGATCGAACTGCCCGGCTCATTGGCCGGTAACCGCACCTCGGCAAAACCTGCGCGGGGCCCGGAGCCAAGCAGACGCAGGTCGTTGGCGATTTTCATCAGCGCCACGGCGAGGGTTTTCAGTGCGCCGGAGAGGCTGGTCAGCGGTTCGTGGCCGGCCAGCGCCGCGAACTTGTTCGGCGCGGTAACGAATGGCAGACCAGACAGCGCCGCCAGCTCAGCGGCAATCGCTTCACCAAAACCGTGCGGAGAGTTCAGCCCGGTGCCAACCGCTGTACCGCCCTGAGCCAGTTCACACACCGCTGGCAGTGCGGCGCGAATAGCGCGTTCGGCGTAATCGAGTTGCGCTATGAACCCGGACAGCTCCTGACCGAAGGTAATCGGCGTCGCGTCCATCATGTGCGTGCGCCCGGTTTTCACCAGTTTCATGTGCCGCGCGGCCAGCTCGGCCAAACCGCCGGACAGCTCGGCGATCGCCGGCAGCAGTTGTTCCTGCACGGCTTGCGCGGTGGCGATGCTCATGGCGGTGGGGAAGCAGTCGTTGGAGCTTTGCGAGCGATTGACGTGATCGTTGGGGTGCACCGGCGTCTTGCCGCCGCGCGGGTTGCCGGCCAGTTCGTTGGCGCGACCGGCGATCACCTCGTTGACGTTCATGTTGCTCTGCGTGCCACTGCCGGTCTGCCAGACGACGAGCGGGAACTGTTCATCGTGCTGACCGTCGAGCACTTCGTCGGCTGCCTGTTCGATCAGGCGGGCGATGTCGGCGGGCAGGTCGCCGTTGCGGTCATTGACGCGGGCGGCGGCTTTCTTGATCAGGGCCAGGGCGTGCAGCACCGGCAACGGCATGCGCTCCTGACCGATGGCGAAGTTGATCAGCGAGCGTTGCGTCTGAGCACCCCAGTAGGCGTCGTCCGGGACTTCGATCTGGCCCAGGCTGTCGGTTTCGATACGGCTCATCGTGCACACTCCTGTTGGTCTGTTTGCGCAGTTTAGGCCGGCATCGGCCGTGGTGGTTCCATCGAGCCGATTGTTGACCGGTAAAACCCGGCCAATCAAGCGCGGCAAGGCTCGGGGGTTGAGCCGCAGCGTTTTTTAGGCGCAGAATGGTCGCCCTTGGGGTTTGACCTCGCCTAGCTGAAAAGGAAACTCGATGACTCGTCTTCGTGCCATCTGCACCGCGGTTGCACTGGTTTGCGCCAGCGGCCAGGTGCTTGCCGATACCGCCAGCCACAACGCCAGTGCTGAAGCTTTTCTGACCCTGGCGCACGCTGACAAGCTGGGCACTCCGGTGTACATGCAAGTGCAGCAAATGTTCGCTCAGCGTTTCGAGCAGACCAAAGCCCCGGAAGCCAAGAAAGCCGTTCTGGAAACCTACCAGGCCAAGGCCAACGCCGCGCTCGACCAGGCCATTGGCTGGAACAAGCTGAAGCCGGACATGGTCAAGCTCTACACCACCAACTTCAGCGAATCGGAGCTGAAGGATCTGGTCGCGTTCTACCAGTCGCCACTGGGCAAGAAAGTGCTGGAAAAAATGCCGCAGCTGACGCAGCAATCGGCCCAGATGACCCAGGCCAAACTGGAAAGCGCCGTACCGGTCGTCAACAAGCTGCTCGACGACATGACCAAAGAGCTGGCTCCTGCAGCTGCACCGGCCAAGAAGAAGTAAGCGGAGTTCGTGATGACCATGCAACAACGCATCGAATCGACGCTGGCCCTGCTTCAGCCCGAACATCTGCAAGTGCTGGATGAAAGCCACATGCACAGTCGCGGGTTGCAGACGCACTACAAGGCAGTGGTGGTCAGCGCGCAGTTTGACGGCCTGAACCGGGTCAAGCGCCACCAGAAAGTCTACGGCACGCTCGGCGAGCTGATGGGCGAGTTCCATGCGTTGGCGCTGCACACCTACACCCCGCAGGAATGGGCAGAGATCGGCGCCGCTCCGGCGTCGCCAACCTGTGCCGGCGGCAGCAAGCATTAAGCTTCGGTTTTTTGCTAGAATCCGCAACGCGCCGCTCACCCGGCGCGTTTTTTTTTCAATCCGGTTCACCCTTTGCGAGGGTAGCCACCTGGAGAAATACCCATGACACAACCGATTGTCGTGGCGGCACTGTATAAGTTCGTCACCCTCGAAGATTACGTCAACCTGCGCGAGCCCCTGCTGCAAGCGATGGTCGACAACCAGATCAAAGGCACTCTGCTGATCGCCGAAGAAGGCATCAACGGCACGGTGTCCGGCACCCGCGAAGGCATCGACGGCCTGCTCGCCTGGCTGAAGAACGACCCACGCATGATCGACATCGATCACAAAGAGTCGTACTGCGACGAGCAGCCGTTCTATCGCACCAAGGTCAAACTGAAGAAAGAGATCGTCACCCTCGGTGTCGAAGGCGTCGACCCGAACAAAAAGGTCGGCACCTACGTTGATCCGCAAGACTGGAACGCGTTGATCAGCGACCCGGAAGTGCTGTTGATCGACACGCGCAACGATTACGAAGTGTCGATCGGCACCTTCGAAGGCGCCATCGATCCGAAAACCACCAGCTTTCGCGAATTTCCCGACTACATCAAAGAGCATTTCAACCCGGCCGTGCACAAGAAGGTCGCGATGTTCTGCACCGGCGGCATCCGCTGCGAAAAAGCCTCGAGCTACATGCTCGGCGAAGGCTACGAAGAGGTCTACCACCTCAAGGGCGGTATTCTGAAGTACCTCGAAGAGGTGCCGCAGGAAGAAACCAAGTGGCAGGGCGACTGCTTCGTGTTCGACAACCGCGTGACCGTGCGTCACGACCTCAGCGAAGGCGACTACGATCAATGTCATGCCTGCCGCACACCGGTCAGCGTTGAAGATCGCGCCTCCGAGCATTACGTCGCCGGCATCAGTTGCCCGCATTGCTGGGACAAACTGAGCGAGAAGACCCGGCGCAGCGCCATTGATCGGCAGAAGCAGATCGAACTGGCCAAGGCGCGCAACATGCCGCACCCGATCGGCTACAACTACAAGCAAGCATCCACCGAGGCTTAACCATGTCTTCACGTCTGCTCTATGTGATGGATCCGATGTGTTCATGGTGCTGGGGTTTTGCTCCGGTGGCCAAGGCATTGGTCGAGCAGGCGCAAGCAGCCGGGGTCGAGTTGCATCTGGTGGTTGGCGGTTTGCGCACCGGCAGCGGTTCGGCGCTGGAGCCGACCACGCGTCGCTATATTCTTGAACACTGGCAAGCGGTCACCGAGGCCACTGGCCAGCCGTTCAAGTTCGAAGGCGCGTTGCCCGACGGTTTTGTCTACGACACTGAACCGGCCTGCCGGGCGATCGTTACTGCGCGCAGTCTGGCCCCGGACTGCGCGTGGACCCTGGTCGGACTGATCCAGCAGGCGTTTTACGCTGAAGGTCGCGATGTCACCCAGGCCAGTGTGCTGGTGGCGCTGGCAGAGCAGGCCGGCGTCCCGCGTATCGAATTTGCCGCGCTGTTCGATCATGGCGATCAACACAAGGCAACCCAGGCCGATTTCAGTTGGGTGCAGGATCTGGGGATCGCCGGATTCCCGACCCTGCTCGCCGAGCGCAATGGTCAATTGGCGCTGCTGACCAACGGCTACCAACCACTCAGCGAACTCTCGCCTTTGCTCGGTCGCTGGCTGGAACGTGCGGCCTGTGTCTGACCTGGCCGATGACACGCCAGCCGTAAAGCGTGTCGACCGGCTGAGCTGGGCAGAAGTCCGGCGTCTGGCACTGCATCACAAAAAATCCCTGTGGATCGCCAACGGCGTGGCCGTGCTGGCGACGCTGTGCAGCGTGCCGATCCCGTTGCTGTTGCCGTTGCTGGTCGACGAAGTCCTGCTCGGCCACGGCGATGCAGCACTGAAAGTGATGAACCACGTGCTGCCCACGATGTGGCAGCAGGCGGCGGGTTACATCGGCCTGATGCTGGTGGTCACGCTGACTCTGCGTTGCAGCGCGTTGTGTTTTGGTGTGTTGCAGGCGCGGCTGTTTGCGCGGCTGGCCAAGGACATTGTCTATCGCATCCGCGTGCGTCTGATTGATCGGCTGAAGCGGATTTCCCTCGGTGAATACGAAAGCCTTGGCAGCGGCACGGTGACGACGCACCTGGTCACTGATCTGGATACCCTCGACAAGTTCGTCGGCGAAACCCTCAGCCGTTTTCTGGTGGCGATGCTGACCCTCGTCGGCACCGCGAGCATCCTGATGTGGATGCACTGGAAGCTGGCGCTGCTGATTCTGCTGTTCAACCCGTTGGTGATCTACGCCACGGTGCAGTTGGGCAAGCGGGTAAAACACCTGAAGAAACTCGAGAACGACAGCACGTCGCGCTTCACTCAGGCGCTGAGCGAAACCCTCGATGCGATCCAGGAAGTGCGCGCCGGTAATCGCCAGGGCTACTTCCTCGGGCGCCTCGGTCTGCGTGCGCAGGAAGTGCGCAACTACGCGGTCAACTCCCAATGGAAAACCGACGCCTCCAATCGCGCCAGCGGTCTGCTGTTCCAGTTCGGCATCGATATTTTTCGCGCGGCGGCGATGCTCACCGTGCTGTTCTCCGACCTGTCGATCGGGCAGATGCTCGCGGTGTTCAGTTACCTGTGGTTCATGATCGGCCCGGTCGAACAGTTGCTCAATCTGCAGTACGCCTACTACGCAGCCGGCGGAGCGCTGACGCGGATCAACGAGCTGCTCGCGCGTGCCGATGAGCCGCAATATCCTGGTGGCGTAGATCCGTTCAAGGGCCGCGATACCGTGGGGATCGAGGTGCAAGGACTGAGTTTTGGCTACGGCGATGAGCTGGTCCTGGACCAGATGAACCTGTCCATCGCACCCGGCGAGAAAGTGGCGATTGTCGGTGCCAGTGGCGGCGGCAAAAGTACCTTGGTGCAATTGTTGTTGGGGCTTTATACGCCACTGGCGGGAACCATCCGCTTCGGTGGTTCGACCCAGCAGGAAATCGGCCTGGAACTGGTCAGGGAGAACGTCGCCGTTGTGTTGCAACACCCGGCGCTGTTCAACGACACCGTACGTGCCAACCTGACCATGGGCCGCACCCGCAGCGACGAAGCGTGCTGGCAGGCATTGGCAGTCGCGCAGATGGAAGCGACCATTCGGGCCTTGCCGGACGGTCTCGACAGCATCGTCGGTCGCTCCGGCGTGCGCCTTTCCGGTGGTCAGCGTCAGCGTCTGGCCATTGCGCGGATGATCCTTGCCGAGCCGAAAGTGGTAATCCTCGACGAAGCCACCTCAGCCCTCGACGCTGCCACCGAGTACAACCTGCATCAGGCCATGGCACGCTTTCTCAATGGCCGCACCACGCTGATCATTGCCCATCGCCTGTCGGCGGTGAAGCAGGCGGATCGGGTGCTGGTGTTCGATGGCGGCCAAGTGGCCGAGGATGGCGACCATCAGCAACTGATTGCCGATGGTGGCTTGTACGCCAAGCTTTACGGGCATCTGCAGCGCCTGTAATCAACCCCAGAGCACTTGCAGTGCGGCGTCCCCGCCGTCATGACCGAACTGCTTCATCACCACTGAACAGGACTCGCACGGGCGCATGGTCGTGGCGATGTCGATTGCACGAATTTCCGTCGGGTCCGGGTATTTCTCGCGAATCACACTGATCAGCTTGCTTTCACTGTCCAGCGAAGTGGGGCGGCTGGTCTGTGTCGGCTGGTAGGTTTTCAGCTCCTTGATGGTCAGCGGCACCGCCAGCAGTTGACCTTGCTCGGTCACTTCCAGAGATGTGCGCGGGAAGGCAGAGTTGTAGTCGATATTGATGTAGGTAGTCTGCCCGATCCGCACATGTTCGCCGCCCATGTGCCGAAACAACGGCAGGCGCTGGGTGCTGCCCTGTGCGCCGGAGACGCTGACGTAAATTTCCCGCTGGCCGCTGGCGGTGGTGACTTCGGCGAATGCGATGTTGCGTGGGTTGACCGGGCGTTCGCGCATGGGCAGCAGGTTTTGCAACTTCTGCATCGCGCCGTCGATGCGCAATGCCGCGCTGCTATTGGCCGGGTTGATGGTCGGTGACAGAAACAGCGTGTCGAATATTTCCGCGGTTTTCAATCGAAAGGCTTCTGGCGCTTCTTTGCTGCGTGTCCACGTGGCGGCACCCTCGGGCAATCGGGTGACGATCATTCGAGTGGAGTGATCGAACATCAACGCTTCGCCCGGGCTGGTGTCGACTTTCAGCCATTTCATATTGTTCGCCGGTAGCGCACTGGTGCCGATGGGAATAGCGATCTGCTCCATGGTATGCATGGCGCGCTGCACCGCTTCGAGCCCATGGATGCGCACGATGTTGTTGGCGTGCAGCGATCCGGTGTAAACCGTCAGTAGTTCGGCGCCCAGTGTGTCGTTGGCCAGTTCGGCAGGCGACAGGCGATTGAACGTCAAACGGTTGCCCGGGATTTCTCCTTTACGGATGCTCGCCAGATAGTACTCATGGCTGTTGATCCGCAGAAAAACGTAAGAGGCCGAATCGTCGATGGCGGGGACCAGAATCGCTCCGATCTGATGCGTGTCATTGATCCCGTCATAACTCCCGCCGGTCTTTACGCGGGCGAAAATCCCTTTGCGAAATTGCAATGTTGCCTGAATCTGCTGCCTGGGTATCAGCCGGCCATTTCTGAATCCAAGGCGGGCGAGATCATCTCTGAACAGCGTCGGGCGGTTATCGAGGATTCGGTACAGCTTGGCGTCGACCGCCAGAAAGGTACCGTTTTGCCTGGCCAGCGCGGCCGGTTCCGAGATCCTGTCGCCGAACCATGGGGCGTAGCCTTTGTCTTTGTCCACCGTGCCAAGAGCTGGAGTCGGTGCCGGTTCGCCCGTGGTGTAGCTGACGCGGCAGTCGTCCTGGCGCCCAGGTGCGCGTCGCGGCCGGCAGGGTAGTAACGTCCAGTTTCGGCTGTCATCGATCAGATCGACCCGCCGCAGCTCTTCGCCGTCGAGTCGATACGGCGCGTCGTCGATCAGCACGGTGTGGTGTCCGTCAGCTTCAGGCAAGTGCTGCACACGGGTTTTTTCGGGTAGCTTGATGGTGATCTGATTGGCCGTTTTGTCCACGCCGTTGTAGCTGGAGCGCCCCAAAGCAAAATCATGCTCCTGGCGCGTCAACCGTGGGCCAAATGGACGCTCCGACAGCGGGTCCAGCACGTGATAACTGAAGTCGCTGATGGCAACGTTGCGCACCGGAACGTCATCGATGCCTTTGACCGCGGCCAATTGGTCCGAGTGGCTCAAGGGTTTCCAGCGACCGACGTCGAGTGCTTGGGGAAGACTGTGCAGCAGGTCATATTCAGCGCTTGTGCCGGCGAGGCGTTTGAGTCGCGATAATGCCTTTTTTTCCAGATGAATCACGGCCCGCACAGTGCTGGTCAACCCCTTGCCACCAAGGCTGAGCAGGGCCGGCGCGGCATCCAGGGGGTTGAGGTTGTTCAGGCTGGACAGCAATAGCTTTTTAGACAACTGCGCCATGCTTGGCAGCGCGACGCGTATGGCCATTTTGCCGGCTACGACGGCGAGACGGATGCTGCCGGCGACGAACTTGCCCAAGGGAATCGCGAACGACACGATGTCGAGGAGTATTCCAAAGATGCCCAGCGCACGTTTGCCGGGATCGTTCGATTGCAGGTCTTCGAGGCCGCCCCAGAACGGGATAAATCCCTTCAGTGCATGTATCCAGTGCTTGTTGAGGCCTTCGCGTTCGAAGCGGGTTTCTCCCCACGCTTCGCTGTACAACGCCTTCTCATCGACATACAAATGATCGGTAGCGACGAGCGCGCTGATCTGCACGGTTCTCGCCGAGGTAAACGTCAGGTTTGCCCAGGTGTTGTGGTGTGCCTCGGGAATAGCCGAAGGGGCAAGAGCGTCGCCCAGCGGGTCGAGAACGGCGAGGCAAAAAGCACCGCGCTTGGGGATCGAACCTTTCTTGTGGGCGTTCAAATCGAATGGCAGGCGGTGCAGGTGGACCCTGGCGAGGCCTTCGTCCTGGATTTTTCCGTCTTTTGGCGGAGGCCTTCGCGACAGCAGTCCGTCGAGATGCGAGACGGACACATCCCCGCGTTTGCGTATCACACCGGCGCGCGGCAGACATTCGTAAAAATGCTCAGAACCCCGATAGCTCGCGCGCAGAATAAAGCCCATGCGCGCCCGCTGCAGTTGCATGCTTTCGGGCGATTCCGAACGACCAGCGATGTTGTGGGCCTGATCCCTGAGACAGTAAGCCCTCACTTCGCCGTGCTCCAGCGCCTGGCGGTCTGCCCATGGCAGGGTGACCAATTGAGTTTTTATCAGGTACTCATAGGCATTCTTGAGCTTGCGCAGGTAACCCTTGAACTGCTTGTCGAACAACGATTTGATATCGGGCAAGGTCCTCATGTGCGGGAAGCGCGATAGCGGCTGACCAGGGCCTTTGGCGTTGATAAAGCCGCTCCTCAGCGTTCGGTCTGCCGACAGGCTGATCCATTCACTGGTGGTCTTGCCGTTATCGCTGACATACCACCGAGTGTCGGGTTCCAGCCCGCCGGATGCATAGACCTCCAGCAATGGCCAGATTGGCAACGTCACGTCGGGAGTGTCAAAGATGCTGCGCCGGGCACGGTTTGGCGGTTGATGGTGATGGCGCTTGAGGTGAATCCTGGTGTGGTCGTACAGGTCGTTGGCAAGCGCTCGATGCAATTGCTGTTTGGCCAGTGCCAGCCGTTGTGGCGGCTCGATATCCAGACACAGAATCGCTTCGTTCAGTTGCGCTTTATGATCCTCCAGCGCCTGCAGGGCGTCGTGCCCGAAAGGTTGATCGTCGTCAGTTTCGGCCGCTGGCCGTGCGCCGGTTGCCATGGCCCAAGTCTGTGCGGCCGCAACTCGGGTCAAGGTAATCACGGTCATCAGCTCGGCGTTGGCGTTTGCGCTTTTTTTCATCGGCAAGTCGATCAACTGTTGAAAGGTCATTTGTTGCAACGATTCGGGGTCGAGGGCATGCGCGAGTTGCACGCCGTGCACGAAATTGACCCAGACCGCCGAAGCCCCGTACGGCAGATCATCAGGGATACCGCGAACCTGAAAATCGAAGGGAAACTGCGCCAGGCACACCCATCCCAATAAAGCCTTTTCAGCCTGTGTCGAGGCTTGTTGCGATTCTTCCAGATGCTGGAAAAATTCCTCGCGAATGTCTGCGTAGCTTTTCCCATAGTGATGGCGTGGTTCCAGCGAATACCCGGCAACCTGCATCGAATGGCCCTGTCGGGGGACGTCGTACCACAGGCGCAATGCTTCCAGAAACAGATGCGCAGCGATGTCGGGAATCGTCTGTTCATCGGGGAGGGCGCCGTACCAACCCAGTGTTTGCAGCAGACGCTGGCCAAGGCGTTGGGCCGATGGTGTGTCGAGCAGGCGTTCCAGACAGGTTGCAGGCAGGGTTTGCAGTTGCTTGAGCGTGTAGGCAGGCGTGACTTCTCTGGCCAGGTAGTTGATCAGCGATAGCTCTTTACCGCTGACAAACGCCCCGATCACATCGTGAATAACCGCGATGTCGTCGCCGCTCATCAATGCCGCCAACTGCGGGCTGTTTGGCAGGTTCAATCGATGGCTGGCGCGTTGTTCCTCGACCTCGTCGATCAGCCGGGCCAAGCCAGAGGCATCCTTTTCGGCGGGTAGCGTAAAGCCGGAAAAACTCACAAGCTGCGCCAATGGCAGCAGCCTGTTGGAACGCAGGTGTCCACCTATACTCAGCAACGCGCGCTGGAACTGACGAATCTTGCCAGTCGTCTGGGTCACGTCCTTGATGGTGTAAACCTCATCACCGTCATCACCCCTGGAAGTGGTGAAGCGGCAATGATTGGCCGCAGCGCTGACGTAGGTGAGTCCCTTCGATGCTTGCAGCTGCCGGGTCAGCAGTGGGTCGCCGGCGTCCTCGATCAGCGCAAGAAACAGGCGTTGCGCATGATCGTGTGCCAGGCCGAGGCGAGAATGGGCTTGCGGCGACAGGTAAAAGCTCTCCAGCGAGGTGGCTGCGCTGTGCACAGCACGCATCGCCGCGATCATTGCGCGGTATTCGGCCTGTTGAGCGGTGTGGCGTTGCTGCGGGGTTACCGGTAAGTTCATGGGGAGCGGCTCAGAAGTGTTCGATGGCCGTCAGTGTCGAAGTATTCTGTGCTCTCGGTGCGGTACATATGTATCGCGAGTTGAAGTGTCCTGCTTGCCGGAAGGGGGATCGCCCCCTAGGCTAGGTTAGCGATCTCCTCTTTGATGATGGCAGTGCGTGCGCAAAGGACCTCATGAAGCAAAAAAGGACTCTCGGAACGCCACGGTTGTTGGGCATCGTCTGGCCATTTATTGCCGTCGTGCTGTTTCAGGCATTGTTGGGGGGCGTGAGTCTTTACGTTCTGTCGGCCGTTCGCGGTTATGTCGCTGGCGAAAGTCTGTGGTCCAAGGGCCAGAAAGACGCGATCTATTACCTCAACCTGTATGCCGACAGCCGCGACGAAGCGATATACCTCAAGTATCAGACTGCGATTGCCGTGCCGCAGGGCGGGCATCAATTGCGTCTGGCGCTGGATCACCAGCCACCGGATTTGCAGGCCGCGCGCGATGGCATCCTCAAGGGCGGCAATCACCCGGATGACGTTTCGAGCCTGATCTGGCTGTACCTCAACTTTCGTCATTTCAGCTATCTGGAAACCGCCATCGACCGCTGGACGCTGGGCGATGCGTATCTGGTCGAACTGGACAATGTCGCCCGCGAAATGCACCAGTACATCAGAGAGAACAGCGCGACACCGGCCGACATCCAGCGCTGGAAGGCACGGATTTTCGCCATCAATGACGGCGTCACGCCGGCAGCCATGGCCTTTAGCGACGCGTTGGGTGAAGGCTCGCGGATGATCCTGCGCTTGCTGTTGTTCACCAATCTGGCCACGGCGCTGGGCCTGATTGTGTTGGCGTTGCTGCGTACGCATAAATTGCTCAAGCAGCGCCATGCCTTTGCCCAGGCACTGCAACTGGAAAAGGATCGGGCACACGTCACGTTGCATTCGATTGGCGACGGCGTCATCACCACCGATGTCAGCGGCGCGATTGATTACATGAACCCTGCCGCTGAAGCCATGACCCACTGGAAGGCTGAACAAGCCGCCGGCCTGCCGCTGGCCGCGCTGTTCAATTTGCTCGACGATAATGCCCAGGCTGAGGGGCTGACGCTGATCGAACACATTCTCAGCGGCAAACTCAGTGGTGGCAGCGAACATTCGAAACTGATCCAGCGTCTGGATGGCACGACGTTGTCGGTGACGCTGGTCGGTGCGCCGATCCGCAACGCCGGCAAGGTCAGCGGCACGGTGCTGGTGCTGCATGACATGACTCAGGAACGGCAATACATCGCCAATCTGTCGTGGCAGGCCACCCATGACGCGTTGACCGGGCTGGCCAACCGTCGCGAGTTCGAATATCGCCTGGAGCAGGCGTTGCACAATCTCACGCGCCATGCCGGACGACATGCGTTGATGTTCCTCGACCTCGATCAATTCAAACTGGTCAACGACACCTGTGGTCACGCTGCGGGCGATGAACTGTTGCGGCACATCTGCACGCTGCTGCAATCAGGACTGCGCGAGGGCGATACGCTGGCGCGGCTTGGCGGTGATGAGTTCGGCATTCTGCTGGAGAACTGCGCACCGGAGGCGGCGGAGAAAATCGCCGAAGCGCTGCGCCAGACTGTGCAGAATCTGCATTTTGTCTGGAAAGGGCGGCCATTCCTGACCACGGTGAGTATTGGTCTGGTACATGTTGCGCAGACCCCGACGACCCTTGAGGCCTCACTGCGCGCTGCCGACATGGCCTGCTACATGGCCAAGGAAAAGGGCCGTAACCGCGTGCAGGTTTACCACGCCGACGATTCCGAGCTGTCGCTGCGCTTTGGTGAAATGGCTTGGGTGCAGCGTCTGCACATGGCGCTGGAAGAAGACCGCTTTTGTCTGTACGCCCAGGAAATCGCGCCACTCAAGCCGAGTGACAGCAAGGGCGGGCACATCGAAATTCTCTTGCGTCTGCACGACGAAGCCGGGCGAATGATTCTGCCTGACAGTTTCATTCCTGCTGCTGAACGTTATGGGTTGATGAGTCAGCTGGACCGTTGGGTAGTTCAGAACGTATTCAAGGTTATTGCTCAATGTATTGCGCAAGAACATGAAGGTCCTTTAGCAATGTGTGCGATTAATCTGTCAGGCATTACTATAGGAGATGACGCGTTTTTGCACTTTCTGCGCGAGCAGTTTGTTAACTACGCAATACCGCCTGAAATGATTTGTTTTGAAATTACAGAAACCAGTGCAATTGCAAATCTTGGGAGTGCAATTAGATTTATTAATGAACTCAAAGGCTTAGGTTGCTACTTTTCGTTAGATGATTTTTGCGCCGGAATGTCTTCATTCGCTTATCTGAAACATTTGCCTGTAGACTTCCTGAAGATCGACGGGAGTTTCGTAAAGGATATGCTGGACGACCCGATTAACCGCGCAATGGTCGAAGTGATCAATCACATCGGGCATGTCATGGGTAAGCAGACAATTGCCGAGTTTGTTGAAACAACCCAGATCGAGCAGGCATTGCTTGAAATTGGTGTGGATTACGCTCAAGGGTATGTTATAGAACGCCCACAGTTGTTTACCTGTGACAGTTTGCAAAGTCGGCCCGCCAGACCGCAGCCGCTGTTGTTCAAGGCGCCTGGCACGTTCCGTTGAAGTCTCTTGCCGATCCTTACAATCACAAATCAAAAGGAGCCGAACAGTGATCGACACATTCAACCGAACCGGACCACTCATGGAAGCTGCAAGTTATCCCGCCTGGGCACAACAGTTGATCCAGGATTGCAGCGAGAGCAAACGCCGGGTTGTCGAACATGAGTTGTACATGCGCATGCGTGATAACAAGCTCAGTGCCAAAACCATGCGTCAGTACTTGATCGGCGGCTGGCCGGTCGTCGAACAGTTCGCCTTGTACATGGCGCAGAACCTGACCAAAACCAGGTTTGCCCGTCACCCCGGTGAGGACATGGCGCGCCGCTGGCTGATGCGCAATATCCGCGTTGAGCTCAACCATGCCGATTACTGGGTGCATTGGAGTCGCGCACATGGCGTCAGCCTGGAAGACCTTCAGGCCCAGCACGTGCCGCCCGAGCTGCATGCCTTGAGTCATTGGTGCTGGCACACCAGTTCAGCTGACTCTTTGATCGTCGCGATCGCTGCCACCAACTATGCAATCGAAGGCGCGACCGGGGAGTGGTCGGCGCTGGTCTGTTCCACTGGAGTGTATGCTGCAGCGTTTCCCGAGGAGGAGCGCAAGCGGGCGATGAAATGGCTGAAGATGCATGCACAATACGACGATGCCCATCCATGGGAAGCGCTGGAAATCATTTGCACGCTGGCCGGTATGAACCCGAGCAAGGCTTTGCAGAGCGAGCTGCGTCAGGCGGTGTGCAAGAGCTACGACTACATGTATCTTTTTCTGGAGCGTTGCATGCAACTGGAAACGTCGGAGCGCTTGTTGGTCAACCGAGAGCGCAGGGCGGTAGTCGAGAGCTGATACACCGCGTAAAAATGTAGGAGTGAGCCTGCTCGCGATAGCGGACTGTCGGTCAACATCAGTGTTGAATGTCAGATCGTCATCGCGAGCAGGCTCACTCCTACAGTAGTTTTGGGGTGTCTGGAAAGTCAGCCCGCCATGGCCAACCGGTTGCGACCTTCACGCTTGGCCACATACAGCGCGCTGTCGGCGCGGCGCAGCAAGCTGTCGGCCGATTCGCCCGGCAACAACGTCGAACATCCCAGGCTCACAGTCAATTCGATCAACTGCCCATCCGCATAGTATTCCGCTGCCTGCGTCGCATAACGCAACCGTTCGCCGACCATTGCGGCCGCATCCCGGCTGGTATTGGACAGCAGCACCAGAAACTCTTCGCCACCGTAACGAAACACCATGTCGACGTTGCGCAACTGCGCCTTGATTGTCGCGGCGATGGCCTTAAGTACGTCATCGCCGGCGCTGTGACCATGGCTGTCGTTGACCCGTTTGAAGTGATCGATGTCGAGCATCAGCACCGAGAGCGGCTGCACATGCCGACGCGACATATCGATCTCGCGCTGCAAGGTCTGCTCCATGGCGATGCGGTTACCGGCGCCGGTCAACGGATCACGCAGGGCGCTCTGCGTGGCGGCGCGGTAGAGCAGGGCATTGCGCATCGGGTACAGCAGCGACGACAACAGCGATTCAAGGTTGCCCTGATCCAGTTCGTTGAAGCGCTGGTTGCGGCGGAATATCAGTTCGCCCATGTGCTCGCCTTCGTGGCTGAGGCTATAGCTGATCGAATGGTGACCGCGAGTGCCGAACTCCAGGCGCAGGTCGCTGCCCTGGTGCACATAGCTCAGGGCATCGAGCGGGACAAGGCGCTGAACTTCGCGGAAAAACAGACCGAGGATGCGTTGCGGCTCAAGACTGGTTTGCAGTTGCAGGCTCATTTGCTGGCGCAATTGCGCAAGACTGGCCGGTCGCTCCAGGAGGGGAGGCAGTTGACCAAAGCCCAGGCGTTGCAATTTGGCACTGTCAAAGTCAATTGCATTGGTCTGGGAGGGTGATTTCATATGGCGTGAACCCTTAGCGGTAAGTCTGTCTTACAGGCTGGGTGAGAGCGGCTATGGGCTGCGCGTCATACTGATCCATCAGTCCCGTAGGACGTTTGGCGTAAGTTTAGTCTGCCTGATGACGATTAGTAAGCTATCGAAATCGGCCTCGCCCCATTGCCTTCACGCGGCTTGCTTTGAAGAAAATTAGAGCGAAAGTCGTGCCATTCGGTTCGTTTTTATTTAAACCTTGTTAAATCAATGGTTTGGCTTAGAGGGTGGGCGGTGGGTGCTGGAAAATTGACTGGATTGTGACGCTCTCAAGCGGCAAATGCCTGCCGCGACAGGAATCTGCCGCGGCAACAAATGCGACGTATGGCAGTTATTGCGCGTTGAATGCCTGACCATTGATGCCGGTGCTGTCCGGGCCCATCAGGTACAGGTATACCGGCATGATTTCTTCCGGCGTCGGATTGTTCAGCGGGTTTTCTCCCGGATAGGCCTGGGCACGCATGCTGGTGCGCGTACCACCCGGGTTGATGCTGTTCGAGCGCACTGGCGCCACACCATCGACTTCATCGGCCAGGGTTTGCATCAAGCCTTCGGTGGCAAACTTCGACACGCCATAAGCGCCCCAATAAGCGCGGCCCTTGCGCCCGACGCTGCTGGAGGTGAACACCACCGATGCATCCTGCGACAGCTTGAGCAGCGGCAGCAGGGTGCTGGTCAGCATGAACATGGCGTTGACGTTGACCTGCATGACGCGCATGAAGTTTTCGCCGGACAACTGCTCGATCGGTGTGCGCGGGCCGATGATCGAGGCGTTGTGCAGCAGGCCGTCGAGATGGCCGAACTCGGTCTCGATCATTGCCGCCAGTTCATCGTATTGATGAGGCAGGGCGGTTTCGAGGTTGAACGGGATGACTGCCGGTTGCGGATGCCCGGCGGCTTCGATCTCGTCATAGATCTGGGTCAGATTGGCTTCTGTCTTGCCCAGCAGCAAAACGGTGGCGCCATGAGCGGCGTAGGTTTTTGCGGCGGCCGCGCCGATGCCACGACCGGCACCGGTGACCAGAATGACCCGATCCTTGAGCAATTCGGGACGAGCGGAGTAATCAAACATAAAAACCTCATTAAGAGTCAGATCGTTCCCACGCTCCGCGTGGGAATGCAGCCAATGACGCTCTGCGTCAGGTTTCAGCAGCTGCAAAGCACGCTATCGAGCACCTTGCGCAACTCCGACGGATGATCCACCACCACGTCCGCGCCCCAATGGCGTGGGTTGTCGTCCGGGTGAATGTAGCCAAACGTCACCGCAGCGGTTTTCGTACCGGCATCGCGCCCCGATTCGATATCGCGCAGATCATCGCCCACAAACAGAACTGTCGACGGATCCAGATCAAGCATTTTGCAGGCAAGGATCAACGGCTCAGGATCCGGCTTGCTGTTCTTCACATGATCCGGGCAGATCAGCAGTGCCGAACGCTCGGCCAGCCCCAACTGCTGCATGATCGGTTCGGCAAAGCGCAGCGGCTTGTTGGTCACCACGCCCCAGATCAGGTTGGCCTTCTCGATGTCGGCGAGCAGTTCGCCCATGCCGTCGAACAATTTACTGTGCACGGCGCAGCCGACCAGATAGCGCTCGAGGAACTCCAGGCGCAGTTCTTCGAAACCCGGCGATTCCGGATCCATCGAAAACGTCACCGCGACCATGGCTTTGGCGCCGCCGGAAATCTCGTCGCGAATGTGCTTGTCGTTGATCGGCGGCAAGCCACGATCAGCGCGCATTGCCTGGCAGATGGCGATGAAGTCCGGCGCCGTGTCGAGCAGGGTGCCGTCCATGTCGAAGAGAACTGCTCTGATGGCCATCGGCTTACTCCTCGCGCAGGGTCTGGATCATGTAGTTGACGTCAACGTCGTTGGCCAGCTTGTAGTGCTTGGTCAGCGGGTTGTAGGTCAGGCCGATGATGTCCTTGACGGTCAGGCCGGCCATGCGGCTCCAGGCACCGAGTTCGGACGGGCGGATGAATTTCTTGAAGTCATGGGTGCCGCGCGGCAGCAGCTTCATGATGTATTCAGCGCCGATGATGGCGAACAGGTACGCCTTCGGGTTGCGGTTGATGGTCGAGAAGAACACCTGGCCGCCGGGCTTGACCATGCGGAAGCAGGCGCGGATGACCGACGATGGATCGGGCACGTGCTCGAGCATCTCGAGGCAGGTCACCACGTCGAACTGCTCGGGCATTTCTTCGGCCAGGGCTTCGGCGGTGATCTGGCGGTATTCGACGCTGACGCCGGATTCCAGCTGATGCAGTTGCGCGACCGCCAGCGGCGCTTCGCCCATGTCGATGCCCATCACGGTGGCGCCACGCTGGGCCATGGCTTCGCTGAGAATGCCGCCGCCGCAACCGACGTCGAGGACTTTCTTGCCGGCCAGATTGACCCGTTCATCAATCCAGTTGACCCGCAACGGGTTGATGTCGTGCAGCGGTTTGAACTCGCTTTCGCGGTCCCACCAGCGATGGGCCAGGGCTTCGAATTTGGCGATTTCGGCGTGGTCGACGTTGCTCATGTTAAATCCTCTGAAACTTGAAAAAGGCTGTAGCCCCGGTTTTGCGCTCCGGAGTGTTTACGATTCGGTGTGGCCGCTGATGCGCTGGCCCCAGGCCCGGGCAGTGGCGCCCAATTGCTCTTCGTCCATGCGCGTCAGGCGCCGGTCGTCGAGCAGTTGCTTGCCAGCGACCCACAGGTGTTTCACGCAGTCGCGTCCGGTGGCATAAATAAGCTGCGAAACCGGGTCATAGACCGGTTGCTGAGCCAGCCCGGACAGGTCGAAGGCGACGATGTCGGCGGCTTTGCCAATTTCCAGCGAGCCGACCTGTGCTTCGATGCCCAGTGCCCGTGCGCCATTCAATGTCGCCATGCGTAGCGCACGATGGGCGTCCAGCGCGGTGGCTGAACCGGCGACGGCTTTGGCCAGCAGCGCGGCGGTGCGGGTTTCGCCAAGCAGATCCAGATCATTGTTGCTGGCAGCGCCATCGGTACCGACGGCGACATTCACGCCAGCCTGCCACAAACGCTCGACCGGGCAGAAGCCGCTGGCCAGTTTGAGGTTGGATTCCGGGCAATGGATCACGCTGGTGTTGCTTTCTACCAGCAACGCCAGGTCGTCATCGCTGATCTGGGTCATGTGCACGGCCTGGAAACGCGGGCCAAGCAGGCCGAGGCGACCAAGGCGAGCGAGCGGACGTTCGCCGTGTTGCTCCAGTGCTTGCTGGACTTCGAACGCCGTTTCGTGGACATGCATGTGGATCGCTGCGTCCAGCTCCTCGGCAATTACGCGGATTTTCTCGAGATTCTCGTCGCCGACGGTGTACGGTGCATGAGGGCCGAAGGTGATCTTGATGCGGTCGTGATGCTTCAGGTCGCCGAACAGCTCGACGCCCTGACGAATGGCTTCATCGGCGCTGGCGGCGCCGGGAATCGGAAAGTCGAGGATCGGAATGGCGATCTGTGCACGAATGCCGCTGTTGTGCACGCGCTCGCTGGCGACTTTCGGGAAGAAATACATGTCCGAAAAACAGGTGATGCCACCCTTGATCTGCTCGGCGATGGCCAGATCGGTGCCATCACGGACAAAATCTTCGCTGACCCATTTCGCTTCGGCCGGCCAGATGTGGTTTTCCAGCCAGGTCATCAGCGGCAGATCGTCGGCCAGGCCACGGAACAGCGTCATCGCCGCGTGGCCGTGGGCGTTGATCAGGCCGGGGGCGAGTAGCACATCCGGCAGTTCGCGGACTTCGGTGGCGTTACACTTCAATGCTTCGGCACGCGGGCCGATAAACACGATGCGACCGTCGCGGATGCCCAGGCCATGCTCCTTGAGCACAACGCCTGCGGGTTCGACGGGTACCAGCCAGGTCGGCAGCAATAATAAGTCGAGCGCAATGGCAGGTTTCGGCATCGAGGGTCGGTTCCAGTGCTTTTGTAAAGGATGGCGAAGTATACCCGAGCGTCTTCGCGGGGGGATCGCTATAATCGGCGGCTTTTGTTCATGAGTGCGGGGTGTGGGATGCGCGATCGACTGTTGGCTGCGGAAAAAGTGAAGGCCATCGATTGGCGTGACGGCGCGCTGCACCTGCTGGATCAGCGTATTTTGCCGTTCGAGGAAACCTGGATCGCCTACACCAGCGCCGCTGGCGTGGCCGAGGCCATTCGCTCGATGGTAGTGCGCGGTGCGCCGGCCATTGGCATCAGTGCAGCCTACGGCATCGTGCTGGCAGCACGTGCGCGGATTGCCGAAGGTGGCGACTGGTACGCGGCGCTGGAAGAGGATTTCGCCCTGCTGGCCGATTCTCGCCCGACCGCAGTCAACCTGTTCTGGGCGCTCGGCCGTATGCATGATCGCCTCGATCGCCTGAAAGAAAACGCCGATCCGCTGGCGGCGCTGGAAGCCGAAGCCGTCGCCATCCACGAAAGCGACCGTGAAGCCAACCTGACCATGGCGCAGCTCGGCGTAGACCTGATCCGCAAACATCAGGGCAATGCTCAGGCGATTCTGACCCACTGCAATACTGGCGCGTTGGCCACCGGTGGTTTCGGTACGGCACTGGGCGTTATTCGCGCAGCCTTTATAGAAGGCATGGTCGAGCGCGTTTACGCCGATGAAACCCGTCCGTGGCTGCAAGGCTCGCGCCTGACCGCGTGGGAGCTGGCCAACGAAGGTATCCCGGTAACGCTCAATGCCGACTCCGCCGCCGCGCACATCATGAAAACCAAAGGCGTGACCTGGGTGATCGTCGGCGCTGACCGCATCACCGCCAACGGTGATGTGGCGAACAAGATCGGCACCTATCAACTGGCGGTCAACGCCATGCACCACGGCGTGCGCTTCATGGTGGTGGCACCGAGTTCGACCATCGACATGAACCTGGCCAGCGGCGACGACATCCCGATCGAAGAACGTGATGGCGCCGAGCTGCTGGAAGTCGGCGGCAAGCGCGTCGGTGCCGACGTTGAAGCGTTCAACCCGGTTTTTGACGTGACGCCGGCCGACCTTATCGACGCGATCGTCACAGAGAAAGGCATCGTCGAGCGCCCGGATACCGCCAAAATGGCCCAGTTGATGTGCCGCAAACGCCTGCACTAATGCGGTGATACTCAATGTAGGAGATGCCGAAGGCTGCGATCTTTTGATCTTGCTTTTTAGAGGGCAGAATCAAAAGATCGCAGCCTTCGGCAGCTCCTACAGGTGTTTGTACCCCTAAATGTCAATAAACATCCCCAAACCAAGCCTGAATTCTGCATTCAAACAAGCTCTGAGCCTCTCTCGTCCCCGTTAAGCCTGTCACCGGTCAACTAACTATGCTCCATGCGCATCTGGGGGATAGGTGCGTGGCGGCCTTTGTGATAACATCCGGCGTTTTCCGAGGCAGCTTCACGAAGCTGTCTTTACTGCGCAAATCCGCGATCCAATGTTGATTTGTCGTAAGTCGGCGCATGGCACTCGGCCGGCCCCGACGAGCTTCGTTGCTCCCACATGGATATGACGAAGTTTCACCAGAAAAAGGAATCAGGCTTCTCATGGGCGAACTGGCCAAAGAAATCCTCCCGGTCAATATCGAAGACGAGCTGAAACAGTCCTACCTCGACTACGCGATGAGCGTAATCGTCGGCCGTGCACTGCCGGATGCGCGCGATGGCCTCAAGCCCGTGCACCGTCGCGTACTGTTCGCGATGAGCGAGCTGGGCAACGACTTCAACAAGCCGTACAAGAAATCTGCCCGTGTTGTCGGCGACGTGATCGGTAAGTATCACCCGCACGGTGACACCGCCGTGTACGACACCATCGTTCGTATGGCTCAGCCTTTCTCCCTGCGCTACCTGCTGGTAGACGGTCAGGGCAACTTCGGTTCGGTCGACGGCGACAACGCTGCGGCCATGCGATACACCGAAGTGCGCATGACCAAACTGGCGCACGAGCTGCTGGCTGACCTGCACAAAGAAACCGTGGACTGGGTGCCGAACTACGACGGCACCGAAATGATCCCGGCGGTCATGCCGACCCGTATCCCGAACCTGCTGGTCAACGGCTCCAGCGGTATCGCCGTGGGCATGGCGACCAACATTCCGCCGCACAACCTCGGTGAAGTCATCGACGGTTGTCTGGCGCTCATCGACAACCCTGAGCTGACCGTCGATGAACTGATGCAATACATCCCGGGTCCGGACTTCCCGACCGCGGCGATCATCAACGGTCGCGCCGGCATCATCGAAGCCTACCGCACCGGTCGCGGGCGCATTTACATGCGTGCGCGTTCGATCATTGAAGACATCGACAAGGTCGGTGGCCGTCAGCAGATCGTCATCACCGAACTCCCTTACCAGCTGAACAAGGCGCGTCTGATCGAGAAGATCGCCGAGCTGGTCAAAGAGAAGAAGCTGGAAGGCATTACCGAACTGCGCGACGAGTCCGACAAGGACGGTATGCGCGTCGTGATCGAACTGCGTCGCGGCGAAGTGCCTGAGGTCATCCTCAACAACCTCTACGCCCAGACCCAGCTGCAATCGGTTTTCGGCATCAACATCGTTGCGCTGATCGACGGCCGTCCACGCATCCTGAACCTCAAGGATCTGCTGGAAGCCTTCGTTCGTCACCGTCGCGAAGTCGTCACCCGCCGTACCGTGTTCGAACTGCGCAAGGCGCGCGAGCGTGGCCACATCCTCGAAGGCCAGGCCGTTGCCCTGTCGAACATCGACCCGGTTATCGCCCTGATCAAGGCCTCGCCGACGCCGTCGGAAGCTAAAGAAGCGCTGGTCAGCACGCCGTGGGAATCTTCGGCCGTAGTGGCGATGGTTGAACGTGCCGGTGCTGATTCGTGCCGTCCGGAAAACCTCGATCCGCAATACGGTCTGCGCGAAGGCAAGTACTTCCTCTCGCCAGAACAGGCGCAAGCCATTCTGGAGCTGCGTCTGCACCGTCTGACCGGTCTGGAACACGAAAAACTGCTGGCCGAGTATCAAGAGATTCTCAACCAGATCGGCGAGCTGATCCGCATCCTCAACAGCGCTGTGCGCCTGATGGAAGTGATCCGCGAAGAGCTGGAAGTGATTCGTGCCGAATACGGCGACCAGCGTCGCACCGAAATCCTTGATGCCCGTCTCGACCTGACCCTGGGTGACATGATCCCGGAAGAAGAGCGCGTCGTGACCATCTCCCACGGTGGCTACGCCAAGACCCAGCCATTGGCTGCGTACCAGGCTCAGCGTCGTGGCGGTAAAGGCAAATCGGCGACCGGCGTCAAGGATGAGGACTACATCGCTCACCTGCTGGTTGCCAACAGCCACACCACGCTCCTGCTGTTCTCCAGCAAGGGCAAGGTGTACTGGCTCAAGACCTACGAGATTCCGGAAGCGTCCCGCGCCGCCCGTGGTCGTCCGCTGGTCAACCTGTTGCCGTTGAGCGAGGGTGAATACATCACCACCATGCTGCCGGTCGATCTCGAAGCCATGAAGCGTCAGGCTGATGAAGAAGAAGCCGAAGGCGCCGAGGCTGATGTAGAAGAAATCGAAAACAGCAACGAGACCGACGAAGAGCGTCGTGCCCGTATCAAGGCTGCCGATCGCAAGAAAGCGCCGTTCATCTTCATGTCGACCGCCAACGGTACCGTGAAGAAGACTCCGCTGGTGGCCTTCAGCCGTCAGCGCAGCGTCGGTCTGATCGCGCTGGAGCTGGACGAAGGCGACATCCTGATCTCCGCTGCCATCACCGATGGCGAGCAGGAAATCATGCTGTTCTCCGACGGCGGCAAAGTGACTCGCTTCAAGGAATCCGAAGTTCGCGCCATGGGCCGTACCGCCCGCGGTGTGCGTGGCATGCGTCTGCCGGAAGGGCAGAAGCTGATCTCCATGCTGATTCCGGAAGAAGGCAGCGAGATTCTCACCGCTTCCGAGCGCGGCTACGGCAAGCGCACGGCGATCACCGAGTTCCCTGAATACAAGCGTGGCGGTCAGGGCGTAATCGCCATGGTCAGCAACGAGCGTAACGGCCGTCTGGTCGGCGCGGTTCAGGTGCAGGACGGTGAAGAGATCATGCTGATCTCTGATCAGGGCACCCTGGTGCGTACCCGTGTCGACGAAGTGTCGAGCCTGGGCCGTAACACTCAAGGTGTGACGCTGATCAAGCTGGCCAAGGATGAAACCCTGGTCGGGCTGGAGCGGGTTCAGGAGCCTTCGGAAGTTGAAGGTGAAGAGCTTGAAGGGGAAGAGGGCGAGGAATTCGAAGGTACTGTCGTAAACGACGATGCCGGTGAAGACCAGCAACTCGACGCCGCAGCAGACGAAGAACCGCAAGAATAAGCGGGCAAACGAGGGGGCGGATGAGAATTCGCCCCCTTGTTATTTGTCCGGTATGAAATTTCGACATCATGGAGATCCCCTGTGGGAGCGAGCCTGCTCGCGAATGCAGGCGCTGCGGTAACTCTGACGCACCGCGGTGATGCATTCGCGAGCAGGCTCGCTCCCACAGGGCCGTGTTGATCGGTAGTGTGATTTATTGCGTGATACCACCAAATCAGAGCGAGATTGGATGTGAGCAAGCGAGCCTATAACTTCTGCGCCGGTCCTGCGGCGCTTCCTGAAGCTGTCCTGCAGCGCGCCCAGGGTGAACTCCTTGATTGGCACGGCAAGGGTCTGTCGGTCATGGAAATGAGCCATCGCAGCGATGAGTTCGTGTCCATCGCCACCCAGGCCGAGCAGGATCTGCGTGACCTGCTGAATATCCCGTCGAACTACAAAGTGCTGTTTCTGCAAGGTGGCGCCAGCCAGCAATTCGCGCAGATCCCACTGAACCTGCTGCCTGAAGGCGGCTCGGCCGACTATATCGACACCGGTATCTGGTCGCAGAAAGCCATTGAAGAAGCTTCGCGCTACGGTCACGTCAATGTCGCCGCCACCGCCAAGCCTTACGACTATTTCGCCATCCCCGGCCAGAACGAGTGGAACCTGTCGAAAGACGCCGCTTACGTTCATTACGCGCCGAATGAAACCATCGGTGGTCTGGAATTCCAGTGGATTCCGCAAACCGGTGACGTGCCGCTGGTAGCCGACATGTCCTCGGACATTCTGTCGCGTCCAGTCGACATCTCGCGTTTCGGCATGATCTACGCCGGCGCGCAGAAGAACATCGGCCCGAGCGGCATCGTCGTCAACATCATCCGCGAAGACCTGCTCGGCAAGGCGCGCTCGCTGTGCCCGACCATGCTCGACTACAAAGTCGCAGCCGATAACGGTTCGATGTACAACACCCCGCCGACCCTGGCCTGGTACCTGTCCGGTCTGGTGTTCCAGTGGCTGAAAGAACAGGGTGGCGTTGAAGCGATCGCCCAGCTCAACGACGTCAAACAGCGCACGCTGTACGACTTCATCGACGCCAGCGGCCTCTACAGCAACCCGATCAACAAGTCGGACCGCTCGTGGATGAACGTGCCGTTCCGTCTGGCTGACGATCGTCTGGACAAGCCGTTCCTGGTCGGCGCCGAAGCGCGCGGTCTGCTCAACCTCAAGGGCCACCGCTCCGTGGGCGGCATGCGCGCCTCCATCTACAACGCCGTCGACATCACCGCGGTTAATGCGCTGGTGGCGTACATGGCAGAATTCGAGAAGGAACACGGCTGATGTCCGAGCAAGAACTCAAGGCACTGCGCGTTCGCATTGACGCTCTGGACACCAAAGTCATGGAGCTGATCAGTGAGCGTGCGCGTTGCGCCCAGGAAGTCGCGCGAGTAAAGATGGCCTCGCTGGCCGAAGGCGAAGTGCCGGTGTTCTATCGTCCTGAGCGCGAAGCTCAGGTGCTCAAGCGCGTGATGGAGCGCAATCAGGGGCCGCTGGGCAACGAAGAGATGGCGCGGTTGTTCCGCGAAATCATGTCGTCGTGCCTGGCGCTGGAGCAGCCGCTGAAAGTGGCCTATCTGGGCCCTGAAGGCACCTTCACCCAAGCCGCGGCCATGAAGCACTTCGGTCACGCGGTGATCAGCAAGCCCATGGCGGCGATCGATGAAGTGTTCCGTGAAGTGGCGGCTGGTGCGGTGAATTTTGGCGTGGTCCCGGTGGAAAACTCCACCGAAGGCGCGGTCAACCACACGCTGGACAGCTTCCTCGAGCACGACATGGTGATCTGCGGCGAAGTCGAGTTGCGCATTCACCATCACCTGCTGGTCGGTGAAAACACCAAGACCGATAGCATCAGCCGTATCTACTCTCACGCGCAGTCGCTGGCCCAGTGCCGCAAGTGGCTGGACGCGCACTACCCGAATGTCGAGCGTGTCGCGGTGTCGAGCAACGCCGAAGCGGCCAAGCGGGTTAAAGGTGAGTGGAACTCGGCGGCGATTGCCGGTGACATGGCGGCAGGGCTGTATGGCCTGACCCGTCTGGCCGAGAAGATCGAAGACCGTCCGGACAACTCGACGCGCTTCCTGATGATCGGTAACCAGGAAGTGCCGCCGACTGGCGACGACAAGACCTCGATCATTGTGTCCATGAGCAACAAGCCCGGCGCGCTCCACGAGCTGCTGGTGCCGTTCCATGACAACGGGATCGACCTGACCCGTATCGAAACCCGTCCATCGCGCAGCGGCAAATGGACGTATGTGTTCTTCATCGACTTCGTCGGCCACCACCGTGATCCGTTGATCAAGGGTGTATTGGAAAAGATCAGTCAGGAAGCGGTAGCACTCAAAGTGCTGGGTTCTTACCCGAAAGCAGTTCTCTAAGGGGCGGTAGCAAATGAGTGGCAATTTCCTCGCTCTGGCACAGCCGGGCGTGCAACAACTTTCGCCGTACGTTCCGGGCAAGCCTGTGGACGAACTGGCGCGCGAGCTGGATCTGGATCCGGCAAAAATCGTCAAGCTGGCGAGCAATGAAAACCCGCTGGGTGCCAGTCCGAAAGCCTTGGCGGCGATCCGCGAAGAGCTGGCCGAGCTGACCCGTTATCCGGATGGCAACGGTTTCGCGCTGAAATCACTGTTGGCCGAGCAATGCCGCGTCGAGCTGAGTCAGGTCACCCTGGGCAACGGCTCCAACGATATTCTTGAGCTGGTCGCACGCGCCTATCTGGCGCCGGGCCTGAATGCGGTGTTCAGTGAGCACGCGTTCGCTGTGTATCCGATCGCCACTCAGGCGGTCGGCGCGCAGGCCAAAGTGGTGCCGGCCAAGGATTGGGGGCACGACCTGCCAGCAATGCTCGCGGCTATCGATGCCAACACCCGTGTGGTGTTCATCGCCAACCCGAACAACCCGACCGGCACCTGGTTCGGCGCTGAAGCGCTGGACGAGTTCCTGCAGGATGTTCCGGAGCACGTGCTGGTAGTGCTCGACGAGGCTTACATCGAATACGCCGAAGGCGGCGATCTGCCGGACGGTCTGGATTTCCTCGCCGCGTATCCGAATCTGCTGGTGTCGCGCACCTTCTCCAAGGCCTATGGTCTGGCGGCGTTGCGCGTCGGCTATGGCCTGTCGACCCCGGTTGTTGCGGACGTGCTGAACCGCGTTCGCCAGCCATTCAACGTCAACAGCCTCGCGTTGGCGGCGGCGTGTGCGGCGTTGAAAGACGAAGAGTATCTGGCGCAAAGCCGCCAACTCAACGAATCGGGCATGCAGCAGCTGCAAGCCGGTTTCCGTGAGCTGGGCCTGAACTGGATCGAATCCAAAGGCAACTTTATCTGCGTCGATCTCGCTCAGGTTGCGGCCCCGGTATTCCAGGGCTTGCTGCGTGAAGGCGTGATCGTGCGTCCGGTGGCCAACTACGGCATGCCGAACCACCTGCGGGTGACCATCGGTCTGCCGGCGGAAAACAGCCGCTTCCTCGAAGCGCTGCGCAAGGTTCTGGCTCGTGGGTGATGTCACTGCACTGCAATCTGCTGCACCTATGATCGGTCGCCTTGTGGTGGTCGGTCTGGGGTTGATCGGTGGTTCGTTTGCCAAAGGCTTGCGTGAAAGTGGCGTGTGCCGCGAAGTGGTCGGGGTCGATCTCGATCCGCAATCGCGCAAACTGGCGGTCGAGTTGGGTGTGGTTGATCGCTGTGAGGATGACCTGGCTGCGGCATGCCAGGGCGCTGACGTGATTCAACTGGCGGTGCCGATCCTGGCCATGGAAAAAGTGCTCGCGCGTCTGGCGAGCATGGATCTGGGGCAGGCGATTCTGACTGATGTCGGCAGTGCCAAAGGCAATGTAGTGCGTGCGGCGACCGAGGCGTTTGGCGGTATGCCGGCGCGTTTCGTGCCGGGCCATCCGATCGCCGGTTCCGAGCAGAGCGGGGTGGAAGCCTCCAATGCCGAACTGTTCCGTCGTCACAAGGTGATTCTTACGCCGCTCGATCAAACCGATCCGGCTGCACTGGCGGTGGTTGATCGTCTGTGGCGCGAATTGGGTGCCGACGTCGAGCACATGCAGGTCGAGCGTCACGATGAAGTGCTGGCCGCGACCAGTCATCTGCCGCACCTGTTGGCCTTTGGTCTGGTCGACTCATTGGCCAAGCGCAATGAAAACCTTGAGATCTTCCGTTACGCTGCGGGTGGTTTTCGCGATTTCACAAGAATCGCCGGAAGCGACCCGGTGATGTGGCACGACATCTTCCTTGCCAACCGCGAGGCTGTCCTGCGCACACTCGATACATTTCGCAGCGACCTCGACGCCTTGCGCGACGCGGTCGATGCAGGGGATGGGCACCAATTGTTGGGCGTTTTCACTCGCGCCCGGGTTGCCCGCGAGCATTTCAGTAAAATCCTGGCCCGCAGGGCCTATGTGGACGCTATGAATTCCAACGATCTGATCTTCCTGGCTCAACCTGGTGGCCGCCTGTCCGGTCGGATTCGCGTACCGGGTGACAAATCCATTTCCCACCGCTCGATCATGCTCGGCTCGCTGGCTGAAGGCGTTACCGAAGTCGAAGGCTTCCTCGAGGGCGAAGACGCCTTGGCGACCTTGCAGGCGTTCCGCGACATGGGCGTGGTCATCGAAGGCCCGCACCACGGCCGCGTGACCATCCACGGTGTCGGCCTGCATGGCCTGAAGCCGGCGCCGGGCCCGATTTATCTGGGCAACTCCGGCACTTCGATGCGCCTGCTGTCCGGCCTCCTGGCGGCGCAGAACTTCGACAGCGTCTTGACGGGCGATGCGTCGCTGTCCAAGCGTCCGATGAATCGCGTGGCCAATCCACTGCGTGAAATGGGCGCCGTGATCGAGACCGCCGCTGAAGGTCGTCCACCGATGACCATTCGTGGCGGTCACACGCTCAAAGGTCTGACCTACACCATGCCTATGGCCAGTGCTCAGGTGAAGTCCTGCCTGCTGCTTGCCGGTCTGTACGCTGAAGGCAAAACCACCGTGACCGAGCCGGCGCCGACTCGCGATCATACCGAGCGCATGCTGCGTGGCTTTGGCCATCCTGTGAGCGTTGAAGGTGCTACGGCCTCGGTTGAGTCCGGCGGCAAACTGACCGCGACTCATATCGAAGTGCCAGGCGATATCTCGTCCTCGGCGTTCTTCCTCGTGGCAGCGTCTATCGCCGAAGGGTCGGAGCTGGTGCTTGAGCACGTCGGCATCAACCCGACCCGCACTGGCGTGATCGACATCCTGCGTCTGATGGGCGCGGACATCACTCTGGAGAATCAGCGTGAAGTCGGCGGCGAGCCGGTGGCCGACCTGCGCGTGAAGGCAGCTAAACTCAAAGGTATCGAGATTCCCGAAGAGCTGGTTCCGCTGGCCATCGACGAATTCCCTGTGCTGTTCGTCGCCGCTGCTTGTGCTGAAGGGCGCACCGTACTGACCGGCGCCGAAGAGCTGCGGGTCAAGGAATCGGATCGCATTCAGGTGATGGCTGACGGCTTGCTGGCACTGGGCGTCAAATGCCAGCCGACCCCGGACGGCATCATCATCGATGGCGGCCAGATCGGCGGCGGCGAAGTGCACGGTCACGGTGATCACCGTATCGCGATGGCGTTCAGCGTCGCTTCGTTGCGCGCCACTGCACCGATCCGTATCCATGATTGCGCCAACGTCGCGACGTCGTTCCCCAACTTCCTCGCATTGTGCGGGCAGGTCGGCATTCGTGTGGCACAAGAGGCTCAGTCGTGAAGAACATTGCACCGGTCATCACCATTGATGGGCCAAGTGGCTCGGGCAAAGGCACCGTGGCCGGGATTCTGGCCAAGCGTCTGGGCTGGAACCTGCTGGATTCCGGTGCGCTTTACCGTTTGCTGGCGTTTGCTGCGCACAATCATGGCGTTGACCTGACCAATGAAGAGCTGCTGAAGAAACTGGCCGCTCATCTGGATGTTCAGTTCATCGCAGCGACCGAGGGGCAGCTGCAGCGGATCATTCTGGAAGGCGACGAAGTCAGTGATGTCATTCGCACTGAAAGCGTCGGCTCCGGCGCTTCGCAAGTGGCTGCATTGCCCGCCGTGCGCGAGGCGCTGCTGCAACGCCAGCGTGCTTTCCAGGAAGCGCCGGGCCTTGTCGCCGATGGTCGCGACATGGGGACGGTGGTGTTTCCCGATGCTCCGCTGAAGATTTTCCTGACCGCCAGTGCCGAGGAGCGGGCGCGCCGTCGATATTTGCAGTTGAAGGGCAAAGTCGAGGGTGTTAGTCTGTCGAGTCTGCTAGATGAGATCCGTGCACGCGATGAGCGTGACACCCAGCGAGCGGTAGCCCCGCTTAAGCCGGCGGCTGACGCCATACAGCTGGATTCCACGGAGTTGTCCATCGATCAGGTGCTTGAACGCATCATGAGCGAGATCGCCATTCGCGATATCGCCGGGTGACCAAGAAGGCCGCAGGGGACCAGTCATAGTCCTGCAGCGCTTCTTTTTAATGAAACTAACCCACACCGTCTGGGGTGTGGAGATGGGCGTATCCTTCGCCCTCATTTACAGGAATTAAAATGAGCGAAAGCTTTGCGGAACTCTTTGAAGAAAGCCTAAAAACCCTGAACCTTCAGGCAGGCTCCATCATCACCGGTGTTATCGTTGATATCGATTACCAGGCTCGCTGGGTAACCGTTCACGCTGGCCTGAAGTCTGAAGCACTCATCCCGCTTGAGCAGTTCTACAACGACGCTGGCGATCTGACTATCAATGTCGGTGACGAAGTTCACGTTGCTCTGGACTCGGTTGAAGACGGTTTCGGTGAAACCAAGCTGTCCCGTGAGAAAGCCAAGCGCGCCGAGTGCTGGATCGTTCTGGAAGCAGCCTTCGCAGCTGAGGAAGTGGTCAAGGGCGTTATCAACGGTAAGGTTAAAGGCGGCTTCACTGTCGACGTTAACGGCATCCGTGCGTTCCTGCCAGGTTCCCTGGTTGACGTCCGTCCAGTGCGCGACACCACGCACCTGGAAGGCAAAGAGCTGGAATTCAAGGTCATCAAGCTGGACCAGAAGCGCAACAACGTTGTCGTTTCCCGTCGCAGCGTCCTGGAAGCCGAGAACTCCGCCGAGCGTGAAGCTCTGCTGGAATCCTTGCAGGAAGGCCAGCAAGTCAAAGGTATCGTCAAAAACCTCACCGATTACGGCGCATTCGTCGATCTGGGTGGCGTGGACGGCCTGCTGCACATCACCGACATGGCCTGGAAGCGCATCAAGCATCCTTCCGAGATCGTCAACGTTGGTGACGAAATCGACGTCAAGGTTCTGAAATACGATCGCGAACGCAACCGTGTTTCCCTGGGCCTGAAGCAACTGGGCGAAGATCCATGGGTTGCTATCAAAGCCCGTTACCCAGAAAGCACTCGCGTTACCGCTCGTGTAACCAACCTGACCGACTACGGCTGCTTCGCTGAGCTGGAAGAAGGCGTTGAAGGTCTGGTACACGTTTCGGAAATGGACTGGACCAACAAGAACATCCACCCTTCGAAAGTCGTACAAGTCGGCGACGAAGTGGAAGTCATGGTTCTGGACATCGACGAAGAGCGTCGTCGTATCTCCCTGGGCATCAAGCAGTGCAAATCTAACCCGTGGGAAGATTTCTCTGGCCAGTTCAACAAGGGCGATAAAATCTCCGGCACCATCAAGTCGATCACCGATTTCGGTATCTTCATTGGTCTGGACGGCGGCATCGACGGTCTGGTTCACCTGTCCGACATCTCCTGGAACGAAGTTGGCGAAGAAGCTGTTCGTCGTTTCAAGAAGGGCGACGAGCTGGACACCGTTATCCTGTCGGTTGACCCAGAGCGCGAGCGTATCTCCCTGGGTATCAAGCAACTGGAAAGCGATCCGTTCTCCGAGTACGTCTCGGTTAACGACAAAGGCGCAATCGTTACTGGCACCGTGAAAGAAGTTGACGCCAAAGGCGCCATCATCGTTCTGGCCGACGATATCGAAGCGACTCTGAAAGCCTCCGAAATCAGCCGTGACCGCGTTGAAGACGCGCGCAACGTTCTGAAAGAAGGCCAGGAAGTAGAAGCCAAGATCATCAGCGTTGATCGTAAGAGCCGCGTCATTCAGCTGTCGATCAAATCGAAAGACGATGCTGAAGAGAAAGAAGCTATCCAGAGCCTGAAAGCAGCTCCGGAAGGCGAAGCAGCCGACACCACTATGGCGGCACTGCTGCGTCAAGCAATGGCCAAACAGAACTGAGTTCTGCTTGATCATTAAAAAGGGCGACTTCGGTCGCCCTTTTTTGTGCCTGCGATTTGTTGATCGGCCCTTCCGTTTTACTGAAACGGGAGGGGGAAGTGAAACCAATCCATTTCCCGGGATGTCTGTTTCTTTAATCGGATCAATCGCCTATTCGCGACTAAGCTTGATTTCAGGTACGTAGTCGCCGGGCTTGGCCTGGCATAAGGAAGTGGATGAACAAGTTTATTGTCCTCGTTGCAGTGCTGATGCTGGTGGGCTGTACTACCAGTGCGAAGACTCATGCCATACGTGGCGTCAGTGGAATCGAGATCGACTGTTCGGGGTTGGGGTCTGGCTGGGAAAAATGTCAGAAGCGCGCGGCAAAGGAGTGCAAGGGCTCTGGCTACAAGGTGATCACGCGATCTGACGATGCCAGGGACGAAGACGATTATCCTTTTGGCTTTAATCCTGCGGGGTTCGTGACTCGCACCATGCTGGTGATGTGCCGCTAGATCTGCGGTCTCCCGGCTTGGCGGGATGCCCTGAAAATGGGCGTTGCGATGCTGTGGAAGATATGTCAATCCCTGGGCTGTTCAAAATCTTCCGGGCGTGCTAAAACCTTTCAAGCGCTGATCTAGCTGCTTGAAAAAGAAGGGAAAAATATGACGAAGTCGGAGTTGATCGAACGAATTGTCACCCATCAAGGGCTGCTCTCATCCAAGGATGTGGAGCTGGCCATCAAGACCATGCTCGAACAAATGTCTCAATGTCTGGCCACCGGTGATCGTATCGAGATCCGTGGGTTTGGCAGTTTCTCACTGCACTATCGCGCCCCGCGTGTCGGACGTAATCCGAAGACCGGGCAGTCCGTCAGCCTTGACGGGAAATTCGTTCCGCACTTCAAGCCGGGCAAAGAGCTGCGTGATCGTGTGAACGAGGAAGAGGAGGAGGGCGTTTGATCCTCGCTGCTCATTATCAGGGAGATGCTCATGCGTAATCTCAAGCGCATACTTCTTGGCGTTTTTGTTCTTTTGCTGGTGTTGGCGATTCTTGCGTTTGTGCTTGAGAACCAGCAATCGGTTTCGTTGTTGTTTTTGGGCTGGGCAGGTCCTGAACTTCCGGTGTCTCTGGTCGTGGTGCTGGCATTGCTGGCAGGCATGTTTATCGGCCCTATACTCGGCCTGTTCCTGGGACGCTCGTCCAGAGCTGCGCGCAAGCGCCTTGTCTGAAAACGACAAGTGCATGGCGTCTGTCGAAATTGCGCCTCTGCCTGTCTATATCCATTAGTAAAAGATTCATTAAGCTGTAAAATGCGTCCCTTGTTCGATAGTGGCCTATTCCCACATCGATTCAGACTGACTCTGACAGAAGCTTCAGTTTTGATGGCTTCTGCATTCATGGATTAGACAGTGCTCGTTGGTGTCACTGTCCGCAGCTCAAGGGTATGGTTTCGCGTGAAAATTCTAGTTACCGGCGGCGCCGGGTTCATCGGCTCGGCAGTCATCCGTCACATCATTTCCAACACTAGCGATTCTGTCGTTAACGTCGATAAGCTGACGTATGCCGGTAACCTTGAGTCGCTGGCTGAAGTTAGCGGTGATTCGCGCTACGTGTTTGAGCGTGTCGATATCTGCGACCGTGATCAGGTCGACCGCGTCCTGCGTGAGCACCAACCCGATGCCATCATGCATCTGGCTGCGGAATCTCACGTCGACCGCTCTATCTCTGGCCCGTCAGAGTTCATCCAGACCAACATCATCGGCACTTACACTTTGTTGGAAGCTGCCCGCCATTATTGGGCGGCACTGGATGACGCGCGTAAGGCCAACTTCCGCTTCCATCATATTTCGACCGACGAAGTTTACGGAGACCTCGAAGGTCCGGAAGACCTCTTCACCGAAACCACGCCTTATCAGCCAAGCTCGCCTTATTCGGCCAGCAAGGCCAGCTCTGATCACCTCGTTCGCGCCTGGGCTCGTACTTATGGCCTGCCAACGTTGGTCACCAACTGCTCGAACAACTACGGCCCTTGCCACTTCCCTGAGAAATTGATCCCGCTGATCATTCTCAACGCGCTGGAAGGCAAGCCGTTGCCGGTTTATGGCAAAGGCAACCAGGTTCGCGACTGGCTGTATGTCGAAGACCACGCCCGTGCACTGTACAAAGTCGTTACCGAAGGCGTTATTGGTGAGACCTACAACATCGGCGGCCACAACGAGAAGCAGAATATTGAAGTCGTGCACACTCTTTGTGCGCTGCTTGATGAGTTGCGTCCGGACTCGGCACATCGCCCGCATGCCAGCCTGATTACCTATGTTCAGGATCGTCCTGGTCACGACGTGCGTTATGCAATCGACGCCAGCAAGATCCAGCGAGAGCTTGGCTGGACGCCGGAAGAAACCTTCGAAACCGGTATTCGCAAGACTGTTGAATGGTACCTGAGCAACACCGAGTGGGTAGAGCACGTGAAGAGCGGCAGCTACCAGCAATGGATTGACCAGAACTACGCAGATCGCTCGAATAAAGCATGAAGATTCTCCTGCTGGGTAAGAACGGCCAGGTAGGCTGGGAATTGCAACGCGCTCTTGCTCCCCTTGGCGAGCTGGTCGCGCTTGATCGTCATGCAATCGATGGTTTGAGCGGTGATTTGGTCGATCTGGATGCCTTGCGCACGACTATCAGGCAGGTCAAGCCCGATGTTATCGTCAACGCGGCTGCCTACACGGCGGTCGACAAGGCAGAGTCCGAAGCCGAGTTGGCCCGTCGAGTGAATGGTGATGCCAGTCGGCTGATGGCCGAGGAGTCTGCGCTCCTGGGGGCCTGGCTCATTCATTACTCGACCGATTACGTCTTTAGTGGTGAAGGCTCGACGCCCTGGCAGGAAACTGATGCCGTCGCACCGGTGAATCAATACGGTGCGAGCAAGCTTGCTGGCGAGCAGGCAATTGTTGCGTCTGGCTGCAAGCATCTGATTTTTCGCACCAGTTGGGTCTACGGTGCTCGCGGCAACAACTTCGCCAAGACCATGCTGCGTCTGGCCAAAGATCGCGACACGCTGAGCGTTATCGCTGATCAGGTCGGAGCCCCGACGGGTGCAGATCTGATTGCTGACGTCACGGCGCTGGCAATTCGCCAAGTGCTGCAACAGCCACAGCTGTCGGGTTTGTATCATTTGGCGGCGAGTGGTGAAGTGTCCTGGCACGGGTATGCGAGTCACGTGATCGCGTTCGCTCAAGCCAATGGCGAGCAATTGGCTGTGACAGCAATCAATCCGATCGACACGACTGCTTATCCGACACCCGCGCGACGACCTCTGAATTCACGCTTGAATACTCAGAAGCTACGCGACAATTTTTCTCTACACTTGCCGGATTGGCAAAGTGGTGTAACCCGAATGCTTAGGGAAGTTCTGAACAAATGAACACGATAAATCGTAAAGGCATCATTCTCGCCGGTGGCTCGGGCACGCGCCTGCATCCGTTGACTCTAGGCGTGTCGAAACAGATGCTGCCTATCTACGACAAGCCGATGATCTTTTATCCGCTGTCGGTGCTGATGCTTGCCGGTATGCGCGAGATTCTGATTATCTCCACCCCTGAAGACTTGCCTTGTTTCCGCAAGCTGCTGGGCGATGGCAGCCTGTATGGCATCAAACTGACTTATGCCGAGCAACCAAGTCCTGATGGCCTTGCACAAGCTTTTATCATTGGCGAAGAATTCATCGGTAATGATCCGTGCTGCCTGATCCTGGGCGATAACATCTTTTACGGTCAGCACTTCTCCGACAACCTGCGTTCGGCGACTAGTCAGCAGCATGGCGCAACGGTATTCGGTTATCACGTTTCCGATCCGGAGCGTTTTGGTGTTGTCGAGTTCGATGCCTCCGGCCGCGCGCTGAGCATCGAAGAAAAGCCGCTCAAGCCAAAATCCAGCTACGCCGTGACCGGTTTGTATTTCTATGACAATCAGGTTGTTCAGATTGCCAAGAACATCAAGCCTTCTGAGCGAGGGGAGCTGGAGATCACTGACGTCAATCGTGCGTACCTCGAGCAGAAGTCGCTGAATGTGGAAATGCTGGGTCGTGGTTTCGCCTGGCTGGATACCGGTACCCATGATTCTTTGCTGGAAGCCAGCCACTTTGTGCATACCATCGAGCAGCGACAGGGCTTGAAAGTTGCCTGCCTGGAAGAAATTGCATTCAACAATGGCTGGATCACGGCCGAGCAGCTTGCGAGTCAGGCTGAAGCGTTGAAAAAGACTGGCTACGGCCAGTACCTGCAGAAATTGCTGGATTCGCCTTCACGCTGATTCGGGGGAGATACTCCCTTCTGTGATTATTTGTTGCAAGCAGGAATGGCATGCCATCAACACAACCCAAGGTTGCAGTTTTACTGGCTGCGTACAATGGTATGCAGTGGATCGAAGAGCAACTGGCTTCGATCCTTTGCCAGTCTGCGGTGGACGTCAGTATCCATATCAGCATCGACACTTCCGATGATGGCACAGAGGCGTGGTGTGAGTCTTTCGCGGCCTTGCACCCTAATGTAAGTGTGCTGCCATCAATCGGACGTTTTGGTGGCGCCTCGCGAAATTTCTTTCGCTTGATGCGCGACGTAAACTTCGGGGCGTACGACTTCGTCGCCTTCGCTGACCAGGATGATGTGTGGCATTCGGATAAGCTGAGCCGAGCAACCGACATGTTGCGTGGGCAGGGAGCTGATGCCTACTCCAGTAATGTGACGGCATTCTGGCCGAATGGAAAAACCCACCTTCTTGATAAGGCTCAAGTTCAAGTTGAGTGGGACTATTTGTTTGAAGCCGCCGGGCCTGGCTGTACGTATGTCTTTAGTCAGGATTTGGCTGAGGTGTTAAAGACATCGATCGTTGAAAATTGGCGGGATGTTCAGGACGTCAGTCTGCATGATTGGTATTGCTATGCTTTCTCGCGCAGCCATGGCTATGAATGGATCATCGATACTTATTCTTCAATGCAGTACCGTCAGCACGAGCGGAATCAGGTCGGGGCGAATACAGGCATTAATCCGTTAATTGCTCGTTATAAAACCATTCATGATGGCTGGTGGTTCTCGCAGGTAAAGTTGATAGCGAATCTTGTGGGTGCATCAAAGTCGCCGTTTGTCAGTCGCTGGTTCAAGCTGGGTCGAAAAGAATTGCTCGCATTGTCTTTAAGTGCGTGTAAGTGTCGGCGCAGGTTTCGCGACAAGATATTTTTCTTTTTTATATGTTTGGCGACCGCGGTTATTGGAAGTAAAACCAAATGAGTGTCTCGCGAGTTCTGGTGACAGGGGCGAGTGGGTTCGTCGGGGAGGCCGTTGTCTACAAGCTGCTTCTTGATCGGCGATACACGCCAATAGCGGCTTCGCGTGGCAGGACGCGATTGGATGGCCTCTGTCAGGTCGTGCCCTTCGAGTTGGGTGGCGCAGCTACTACGACTCCAATGATGGGAATTGACGTGGTAATCCATGCCGCCGCTCGCGTTCATGTAATGGATGACAAGGCGGTTGATGCGCTTGCGGAGTTTCGACGCATTAATGTCGACGGTACTGTCAGTCTTGCCCGGAGTGCCGCGGCGGCCGGTGTAAAGCGTTTCATTTTTATCAGCTCGATCAAAGTCAATGGCGAGTCGACCGAGCCGGGCGAACCGTTTCAAGCGGATATTGAACCGCAGCCGATGGATCCTTACGGTATTTCCAAGATGGAGGCGGAAATAGCGTTAAGGGTGGTCGCAAGAGAGACGGGGATTGAAGTGGTGATTATTCGCCCGCCCCTTGTATACGGCCCAGGCGTCAAGGCGAATTTCCTCAGTATGATGCGCTGGCTCGACAGGGGAGTGGTTCTGCCTTTGGGAGCAATCGGGAATCGGCGAAGTCTGGTGGCCATCGGTAACCTTGTGGATCTGCTGGTAACTTGCATTGACCATCCCGCGGCGGCCGGACAAACCTTTCTTGTCAGCGATGATGCTGATATGTCCACTACTCAATTGCTGGAAAACATGGCGCGTGCTCTTGGTAAAAAGGCGCGGTTGATACCCTTGCCAGTATGGGTCCTGAAGTCGGTGGCCTCATGTTTGGGAAAGCAAGGTGTTGCCCAGCGTCTGTGTAGTTCCTTGCAAGTCGATATCAAAAAAACCAGGGATGTACTCGGCTGGGTTCCACCTGTCTCCGTTGAGAAGGCGCTCCGTCAAACTGCGGATTATTACCAGGACTTAAAAAACAGATGACTGTCTGGTGGTTGTTGGGTGTGGTTTTTATCGTCGCCTGCGGGTTGACCTTGTTGTTGCGTCGTTACGCATTGGCCAAAAGCTTGATGGATATCCCGAATGAGCGCAGTTCTCATTCTGTGCCGACCCCGAGGGGCGGGGGAGTTGCAATAGTTGTCGCCTATGCGCTGGCACTCCCTGTCTTGGGGGGGATGGGGTACCTGGAAGGGGCGTCGTTGCTGGGTGTGTTGGGTGGTGGGTTGCTGATTGCAATCATTGGTTTTGCTGACGATCACGGCCATATAGACGCCAAGTGGCGGCTCCTCGGGCATTTCATAGCTGCAGGCTGGACGCTGTACTGGCTTAACGGTCTTGCACCACTCCAGTTGTTTGGTGAAAACGTCAACCTTTCGGTGTTAGGTGGTGTATTGGCCGCTTTCTATCTGGTCTGGATGCTCAATCTCTACAACTTTATGGATGGAATCGATGGGTTGGCGAGCGCGGAAGCGATCAGCGCCTGTTTGGGGATGTGTCTGATTTACTGGTGCTTTGGCACGATAGACCTGATCTGGGAGCCGCTGATTCTGATGGGGGCTGTAGCAGGTTTCTTTTGCTGGAACTTTCCTCCTGCGCGAATTTTCATGGGGGACGCAGGCAGTGGGTTCCTGGGGTTTATTCTGGGGGCATTCGCATTGGAGTCTGCCTGGGTTCGGCCTGAGTACTTTTGGTGCTGGATAATACTGCTTGGTGTTTTTATCGTTGACGCGACCTTGACACTGATCAGGAGGCTTCTTCGTGGTGAGAAGGTTTATCAGGCTCATAGGAGTCACGCCTATCAACACGCATCGCGCCGATACCAGAGCCATTTGCTGGTCTCTTCGATTGTGGTGCTGATTAACCTTGCTTGGCTATTGCCGATTGCTTTGCTTGTGGGGGCAGGTTGGTTGAGTGGCGAACTGGGGTGTCTGATAGCGTTTGTTCCGCTGGCAGTGCTTGCGTGGAAGTTTGAAGCGGGAGTAGCAAGCTGATCGAGGATCGCTGAACTACTCCGAAGATTATTTCTGATGGTCGGTTTGTTGTGTTGCCGTCGCCTTTATATTTTATTAAGTATCGCGGCGGCCACCAGGCTGATGTTTCCTTTGAGCGTCTGCCGATGAACTCCACTTTTCTTCATCAGGCAAAGTCTTGAGAGCAAGCCGCTTTTGCGTGCAGCTTCGAATCGTTCAAGGGTGCATTTATTGTCCTCTGTGAGCTCCGTTCTAATGGAGTTCAGAGTGATCAGGTTTTGCGTGCTCCACTCGCTGAAACGCCCACTTAGCATTTTCAGGATTCGAATGATCTGATTTCTGAAGGTTGCATTCGCTCCAATCAGGTTGTCCTCGTGCTGACGATAGAGCAGCGTAGGCTGCTGATCAAAGACCACCTGGCCACCGCACCCGGTTACCAACAGATACGCAAGCCAGTCATGTGCTACGACCGGGGCGTCATCGACGATCCGGCACATCAGATTACGAGCTGCATTGTTGATCAGCATCGTATTGGCACCGGCGAGGCTTTGCACCAATGCGTTTTCAAAGCACGGGCGCTTGTTGAATAGCGGAGAAAACCCCAAGGGTGCAAGGTTGGTGTTGACCAGCTTTGTTCTGGAGCAGTACATGTGGGGTTTGTTGGTGGGAGTTTGAGGTATCTGAGCGATACTTCGAGTCAGTTTGTCTGCAAGCCAGATATCGTCCTGGTCACTGAATGCGAAGTAATCAGCGACAATTTCTCGATTTTTAATTAGTGACAGAAAGTTTTTTGCAAAGCCTTGACGAGGGCCATGCCAGATGGCGATTTTATCTGCGCCCAGCTGTTTCTTGTATTCTTCAAGAATTTCCAGTGTCGCGTCGGTCGAACCATCATCCGATGCATGGATCGTCCAGTCTTCATGGGTTTGGTTAATGAAGGAGTCCAGTTGTTCCCTGAGAAAGCGCTGACCGTTGTAAGTGCAAACAAGTATGGCGACTTTTTTGCGATTTGTTGAGCGTTCAGTTATCACTGATGGGGCAGGGTCCAATTGGAAGTTATCCTTCGGTTGTTCGGCCATGTTTGAAATCTCTCGCGCCTCGGTGGTGTAGCGCATGTGCTCTGTTATTTAAGAGGCGCGTACGTTCTGCAAATAGCCTGTCAGGTAAGTTGCAGTATTGAATGTAGGTGGACTTTGCGCGAGTTTAACAGCATAGGCGGCTTGGTGGCGAGCGGCAGGGCGAGGAGGGGGCTTGGTACTGTTCGATTTCAGGCTCGATGTCTTCCGTTCAGTGGTCGTATTTCGGCGGAAAAAAGGGATACAATACCGCCGTTAATAAGGTTCAAGGAGCAGAGCGGTGATCGAGCGAATCAATGGATAAATTACGTTCATTTCTACTGGGGTTGCCACGTCGGCAGAAGCGCCTGCTACAGGTCGCCAGCGACGTTGTGCTGGTCTGGCTGGCACTCTGGTTAGCGTTCATCGTCCGCTTGGGCATTGATGACATGTACAACCCGATCAGGGTGCATGCATGGCTCTTCGTGAGCGCGCCCATTGTCGCCATCCCGCTGTTCATACGTATCGGGATGTACCGTGCGGTGATGCGGTATTTTGGTAATGACGCGCTTATTGCCATTGTCAAGGCTGTCAGTCTTTCGTCGCTGATACTCGCGGTGGTCGTCTATTGGTATAGCAATCACGCGAGCGTAGTGCCGCGTTCCATCATTTTCAATTACTGGTGGTTAAGTCTCGTGATTATTGGTGGATTGCGTTTGTGCATGCGCCAGTATTTCATGGGAGATTGGTTTTCGGCTGCCCAGCATGTGCCATTCACAAATCGCGATGATGGTTTGACAAAGGTTGCTGTTTATGGTGCCGGGGTTGCTGGCAACCAACTTGTTGCGGCATTGCGTATGGGCCGGGTAATGCGGCCTGTTGCTTTTATTGATGATGATTCGAGTATCGCCGATCGGTCGATTTCCGGACTTCAAGTTTATAAGCCAAAGCATATACAACAAATGATTGATGTGACGGGAGCTCAGGAGATTCTCCTGGCATTGCCTTCTTCAACGCGGGCGCGCCGGCGCGAAATTCTTAACTTCCTCGAAGGCTTTCCGCTGCATATCAGAAGTGTTCCCAACTTCACTGACCTGGCCAGTGGTCGAGTGAAAGTCGATGATATTCAAGAGGTGGATATTGCTGATCTTCTGGGGCGTGATTCCGTACCGGCACGAGCGGATTTGCTGGCTCATTGTATAAAAGGCAAGGTCGTGATGGTTACGGGTGCCGGCGGTTCTATCGGCGCAGAGCTTTGCCGACAGATTTTTTTATTGGGGCCTACTGCGCTTTTGTTATTTGATCATGGCGAATTCAACCTTTACAGCATTCTATCTGAGCTTGAGCGTCGAAAAGACCGTGAATCGATCTCGATTCGCCTGCTTCCGATCCTGGGCTCTATCCGTCATCCGCACAAACTTCAGGATGTGATGAAGACCTGGAAGGTCGACACGGTTTATCACGCGGCTGCTTATAAACATGTGCCAATGGTGGAACATAACATCGCCGAAGGCGTACTCAATAACGTCATTGGCACCTTGAACACTGCACAGGCGGCGTTGCAAACGGGGGTGTCGAACTTTGTTCTGATTTCTACAGACAAAGCGGTCCGTCCAACGAATGTCATGGGAAGTACAAAGCGGCTCGCGGAACTGATTTTGCAGGCGCTGAGTCGTGAAATGGCTCCGGTGCTGTTTGGTGACAAGGGCAACATCTCGCGAGTGAACAAAACCCGCTTTACGATGGTGCGCTTTGGCAACGTGCTCGGCTCGTCAGGCTCTGTGATTCCGCTCTTTCACAGCCAGATCAAGTCGGGGGGGCCCTTGACGGTCACTCATCCGAAGATCACCCGATACTTCATGACAATACCCGAGGCCGCCCAATTGGTAATCCAGGCGGGATCAATGGGGCAGGGTGGGGACGTTTTCGTTCTTGATATGGGTGAGCCGGTCAAGATTGTCGAGCTGGCAGAGAAAATGATCCATCTGTCAGGATTGAGCGTCCGATCGGAAAAAACTCCTCAAGGGGACATCGCTATCGAGTTCACCGGTCTTCGTCCGGGCGAGAAGCTCTATGAGGAACTACTGATAGGCGACAATGTTTCAGCGACTCCTCATCCCATGATCATGAGTGCGGATGAAGATCATGTGCCGTGGGATGTGCTAAAGGCCAGGTTGGGAGAATTGCTGGTCGCTGTTGAGCAGGACGACTACTCACGCGTTCGTCAGCTCCTGCGGGAAACGGTTAGTGGCTACTCGCCTGATGGCGAAATTGTGGACTGGATTTATCAGCAGCGCAGTCTCGATCCCTGAGGCTCCCGCCCGCGCTTGGCAAGGGGGGGCGGTATGATTCAGTGGCATTTTACGGTATCCTCGTTCGGCGTTTGAGGTGCCCTGTTAGCCTCGGAAAGAGAGTCGAATTTCCAGTTGTCAGGGCTCGCAATTTGTTCGTTCGAGAGATGTTCAGCTCTTCGTAGTATTGAAATGCAATCATTTTTAACAGAACTAAGTAGTCGTTTTGCTTGTCGGGGCGTTCATGAATATTACAGTTACGAAGCCGTTTGTCCCTCCCTTTGGTGAGTTTCAGACTTACCTGCAAGGGGTTTGGGAACGTGAATGGTTTACCAACAATGGGCCGTTGGTGAACGAGCTTGAATTAAAGCTCAAGGAAAAGCTTGACGTCGACCATTTGCTGTTTCTCAGTAATGGTACTATCGCGCTTCAAATTGCAATTCGAGCGCTCGATTTGCAGGGCGAAATCATCACTACTCCGTTCAGTTATGTGGCGACTACTTCCAGTATTGTCTGGGAACGTTGTGATCCTGTTATGGTTGATATCTGCCCGGATACTCTTAATATTGACCCGGAAAAAATCGAGCAGGCGATTACGTCGCGAACTTCCGCCATTTTGGCAACGCACGTTTTCGGTAATCCATGTGATGTTGAGGCCATTGAAAAAATTGCCGAAAAACATCAGTTGCGCGTTATTTACGATGCCGCTCATGCGTTCGGTACTCAATATAAAAATCGCTCGTTATTGAGCTATGGTGATGTTTCAACCTGTAGCTTTCATGCCACTAAACTTTTTCATACCATTGAAGGGGGGGCTGTAACTACGTCCAATCCTGATATCCTGAAAAATATGGCAATGATGCGAAATTTTGGTCATTCGTCGCTCACCGATTTCGGTGGCGTGGGCGTGAATGGCAAGAACTCCGAAGTGCATGCTGCGATGGGTTTGACGAATCTCAAGTATGTTGACGAGATTCTAAAAGTTAGAAAAGAGCTCTGCGAGCACTATAAATCTGAACTTACGGATCTCCCGATTCGGTTTCAGAAAATTACTGAAGACACTGAATACAATAACTCTTATTTCCCCGTCATCTTCGAAAATGAGAGTACGCTTCTGCATGTTATGGCAGAGCTGAATTTGAATAATATTTATCCTCGTCGTTATTTTTATCCGTCGCTTTCCGAGTTGCCTTACGTTCACGACCAAAGTAGCCCGATCTCTGAAGATGTTTCCAAGCGCATTATTTGCCTGCCGCTTTACCATACGCTGTCGCGTGAGGAAATCGACATGATATGCCGGATCATTAAGCGTTCGATCAGATATTGAAGAGTATTGGTTTTCAGGAGGCGGTATGAAAAAGTATTTTGGGATAATCGGCGCAGGTGGTTATGGTCGTGAAGTCATCCCACTCGCCAAGGCAATGGTAGACAAGCTCCCTGCCAGCGACGCTGCAGAGTTGTACTTTGTTGTCGAAGGAGATGTTGGGGACGAAACCATTAACGGTTATCCAGTCATTTCACTAGATGATTTTCTAGCCTTGCCGGGCGAGAGACTGTTCAATATTGCAATCGGCGCATCCGACGCTCGGGAGCGGATATCCGCTGCCTGTGAAAGTCAGGGCGCGCGAGCATTCTCGGTTATCGCTGGTAATGCGGTAATCCTTGATAATAATGATATTGCTGAAGGCGCGGTGCTTTCGCCATTTGTGACGGTAACGTCAAATGCGAAAATTGGTAAGCACTTCCACGCGAATATTTACTCTTATGTTGCCCATGACTGTGTAATCGGTGATTTTGTTACGTTTGCACCAGGTGTCAAATGTAATGGGAATGTTGTTATTGAAGATCACGCCTATATCGGTACCGGTGCTTCAATTATTCAGGGTAAACCGTCCCGGCCGCTGACTATTGGCCGAGGTGCGATCGTCGGTATGGGCGCTGTCGTGACCAAGAGTGTTCCTCCAGGCGTGACAGTCGTAGGTAATCCGGCCCGCCCTCTTACTCGAGAGGCATTGCGTAAATGACAGCGATTAATCTGTTTCCGACCGAGTTGACGATTGAGCAAATTGAAGTCGGTATGCAAGTGTCCTATTCTCATACAGTAACCGACGCTGATGTTAAAGCGTATGCGGGACTATCGGGAGATAATAACCCTGTTCATATGAGTGATGAGTACGCGCAAAACTCGAGATTCAAGGCGCGTATTGCACACGGTCTGTTTTCGGCGGGTTTCTTTTCTGCGATGTTTGGAACACGGCTGCCAGGTCCGGGGTGTGTTTATATTTCGCAAAACCTCGTTTTTAAAGCGCCCGTTTATCTTCAGGACACGGTCGAAGCTACTGTTTGTGTAAAGGCAGTGAGCACGCGTAAACGAGTAGTGACGTTCAGAACTTATTGCACTGTCAAAGGCCAGTTGGTGATTGATGGGGAAGCGGAAATTTTTATCCCTAAGAAACCAAAAATAGAAGACGGGGTGGCCAGTGCTTAAAGAGGCGGTCGGCATATCGGTTCTATTGGTTGCATACAACCACGAAAAACATATTCGCCAGGCGTTGAATGCCCTGTTTCGGCAGGTATTTGATGGGCCGATTGAGTTGGTTGTAGCGGATGATAAGTCTTCCGATAGCACGCTTTCCATTGTTAAAGAATACGAAGGTACTGATTCACGTTTTACATTCAAATATCTGGACTACAGCGAAAATCTAGGTATCACGAAAAACTATAAGCGCGGTTTTGAAGCGTGTACCTCGGAATTTGTCGCTGTGCTTGAAGGGGACGACTATTGGGTCAGTCCCTTGAAGTTGCAACGCCAAGTGGACTTTTTGACAGCGCATTGGGAATCTGATGTTTGCTCTGTCAATTATTATGTCTATGAAGAGGACCGTGCACAGCTTTCGCCGAGAGTTCCGGCTGCTACGGGGCATCGGTTTATATCGGCCAGAGAGTTGATAGCCGATAATATTGTTGGCAACTTCTCAACTTGCATGTATAGACGCAGTGCCTTGAGCCGGCTCCCCGACGGCTTGTTTGAAATAAAATCATATGACTGGATTACCAACATTGTTTTAGCCAGAACCAGCTTGATCGGTTTTTTGCAAGAGCCAATGTCGGTGTACCGTCTTCATGGTGGTGGCGTTTGGACACAAACTCCACATGTCGATAAGCTGAAAACCCAGTTAGCCATTCTGCCGGCATACGATGCGTTGACCGACAATGTGTTTCACGACGACTTCGAGCGGCTCTCCAGCCATTTGCGCCATGTGATTAATGTGTCCCAGTTAGGGCATGTTGCCGAGTCGGTTGGGAAGCCGGTATTTCGTATTATTCCGACACTTGTGAGTTTAATGCCCCCCGTTTTTATTATGGTTATCAAATTGCTTGTTCCTGTTGCTGCGATGAATCTGCTTGCCAGAGTCGTAAAGCGGAGTCGTTCGGTATGAAAAACCCAACAGTGTCCGTCATCATGGCGACTTATAACCACGCCAGTTTTGTCGAACAGGCAATTAACAGCGTGCTCGGACAGGTCGGTGTGGATTTCGAGTTTTTGATCTCTGATGACGGCTCCGCAGACTCTACCCGAGATGTGGTTGCCGCTATCAAGGATGATCGGATCAAGTTTTTCCCGAACGAAGTGAACCGAGGTGCTGGTGTTGTTACAAACGAGCTAATCGAACGTTCTTCGGGTGAATTTATCGCGCTCATCAATTCAGATGATTATTGGTGCGATGTTGATAAGCTTGCTTACCAAGTTAATACCATGCGTGAAAACCCTGAGCTTGGTGCTTGTTTCGGCAGGGCTCGCTTTGTTGATAAAGACGGCACCTCAATGGGGAAGGCGTCGGATATCTTCGATCAGGAGAACCGTTCCCAAGGTGCTTGGCTGAGGCGGTTCTTTGAATTGGGAAACTGCATCTGTCATCCAACGATGTTAATTCGCAAGAGTTGCTACGAACATCTGGGCATGTACAGCAACAGGCTGCGCCAGCTGCCCGATCTGGAGATGTGGATTCGGTTGGTCAAACATTATCCGATCCATATATCTGACAGAGAATTGATTACCTTTAGATTGATGCCAGGTGAGAATGCCAGCAGTCAAACAGTTTCCAATTCGATTCGCACTATCAATGAGCACTATCTGATAGCAGATGAGTTTTTTGATGAGGTTACTGCGAAACAATTGGAAGAAGGCTTTTCTGATCTGTTGAAGATCAAGACGATCTCGTCGGATATTCATCTTGATATAGAAAAAGCATTTTTGTACTGGATTTATAATCAGTGGTTGGGGAAACCCTACCAGATGATTGGTATGTTAAAACTGAACAAGCTGTTGAACAGTCCTGAACATCACAAAATCCTTGTTGATGATTATGGCCTGAATGATCGTTGGTTCCAGAAGGAACTGGGCGAGATCGATGTGCTTCGTCCGAAAGTCGTTGCGGTGATGAGTCAACAAAAATCAAGAGCGCTCAGAGTCTTGCAGCGGGTTTTAAGCAGGCTCTCTCGTTCTTAACCGAGCGAGGATGTATGTTTGACGTTTGCTAAAGACTCGTCGATTGATTAAATACCTCGCTCGGGCGTGCTCGAGCAGGGTTGATTTTAACTAAGTATGGCGTAATTAATGACAAGTAACTCAATATTCAACGCAGTGGTCGACATTGTTTCGTCAGCAAAACGCTATCAACTTGTCGGCATGCTGGGATGGGCTGACATCAAGCAGCGGTACAGACGCTCTGCGTTAGGAGCGTTTTGGCTAACAGTCAGCATGGGGGTGATGATTGCTTCTATTGGTCTGGTATTCGGGCAGATTTTTAATACCCCTATGCAGGAATACTTGCCATTTCTCGCGTTGGGGATCGTCCTTTGGGGCTTCATCTCGTCTAACGTGACGGAAGGTTGCGTTGCTTTTACTTCTGCTGAAGCAATTATCAAGCAACTGAATATTCCGCTTTTTGTGCATGTGCTTCGATGCTTCTGGCGCAACTTTATTGTGTTAGGGCATAACATCGTCATTATTCCGATTGTATTCCTGATTGTCGGAAAGCCACTTACCCTGACGATGCTGCTATTTGTGCCGGGTATCATTCTGGTCTCTATAAATCTGCTCTGGATTTCCTTGGTCCTTGGCGTATTGAGCACCAGATTCCGTGACATCACTCAGATCATCGTAAACGCTACCCAGGTTGTGTTTTACCTGACACCGATTATGTGGGCGCCGTCGTTACTTCCGTCTCGGCATGCGGCCTACCTGCTTAATGCAAACCCGGTTTACCATCTTCTGGAAATTACCCGTGGGCCGGTATTAGGCACCACACCTTCACCGGAAAGCTGGATTTTTGCAATCGCCATGGCGGTGTTCGGCTGGTTGTTCGCAATTGTTATATATAATCGGTATATGCGCCGTATCCCTTACTGGCTTTAATGGAACATTGTATGGCTTCTATTGATTTTAATAACGTCACTGCCGAATTTCCAATCTACAACGCTAATGGACGCTCTTTGAAGAAACGTCTTATTCAGGTTGCTACGGGAGGCAAGCTGTCTGCAGACGAACGAGGACATGTCGTTGTTCGCGCTTTGGACGATATCAATTTTTCCTTCAAGGATGGCGACAGGGTCGGCTTGCTAGGGCATAACGGCGCGGGTAAAAGCACGTTGCTACGTCTGTTGTCCGGGGTGTTCGTACCTACCTCTGGTGTTGCCAGTATCAAAGGTGATATTGGTTCATTAATTGATATCTCACTTGGTATCGATCATGAGGCAACCGGGCGAGAAAATATCTACTATCGCGCCGCTCTTCTGGGCGTCAGCAAGTCCGAGATCGAAAGCAGATTTGACGAAATCGTTGAATTCTCCGAACTGGGTGATTTCATCGACATGCCAACGCGTACGTACTCTTCCGGCATGCATCTGCGTTTGGCATTTTCTGTTTCTACCATTATCTCTCCAGAAATTCTTTTGATGGATGAGTGGTTATCTGTGGGCGATGCTAACTTCCAGCATAAAGCCGAAGCGCGCATGACCGATATTCTCAACTCTACGAAGATATTGGTCGTGGCGACTCATTCACGTGATCTCATCTTGAAAACCTGTAACAGGGTTATCTGGCTTGAACACGGAAAAATAAAAATGGACGGAGATCCAAGTGTCGTCGCGAGCGCTTATTTTGGTATTTGATTATTTATAACCAAGCTGTTTAAGTATTGCTGTTGAAAAAGCTCACCATTTCTTATGGTGGGCTTTTAGTTTGTGTGAGTCTGAGTTAAAAGAGCGGCGCTGGCCCCGTGCAGTCATGCCAGTGAGCGGTCTAAAAATTTTAGGCGCCAGGTGTGATGTAAATTTGGGGGTTAGAATGCAAAAACTAATAAATAATATGGTCGAACATTTCAAGTCTGTCGCTCGCGATTGTGTTTTTAAGATTATCAAAAAACAACCTGAAAAGTTAGATGCAGTCAAAATGGCATGCACAGAGCTACTTGACAAAGAGTTCTATCTGGAGAGGTATCCAGATATTGCTGAAGCGAATGCCGACCCACTTTTACATTACATCGAATGTGGTTTCGCAGAAGGGCGGTGGCCGCTTTCAATTGATAATTCTGATGCCGGTCGCAGAATTCAAAAGGCTCTTGAATTCGACCCCTTGAACAGCATGGCTGTAAAGTTGAACCTGATGTTGAGTCTTGGGGCGTCAGACCCTGAAACCGTCAGGCGTGGTCTGGAGTGGTTTAAGGGAGGGGTGGCAACACCTGAGTTGATTGAGTTGCATCGTCAGTTAATTGAAGATTCAGCTGTCACGCTGTTCATCAATCAATATCTTTATTCGAATAGATTTTCCGAGTTGCACTGCATTTTAATTGATTTTCAGGACTTGCTCCCGGAATCAGGCAAGATCAAAGTGGCACTCGCGTTGTGCGTGTTCAGGCTTGGTCGGCTAGAGGCTGCGGGTAAAGCCCTCGCAGAACTGGCCGAGATACCTTCGGCATTTGAAGGCTTGGTTTTGGAAGCGACCAAGACTATCGCTGAAGCAAAAATAGTCAATACAGAGTTGCCTAGCGATTCGCGGATCCTTTTGTTGGACTCGTCGTTTCCGTCCAAAGTATCTTCTTTCCGGTATGGTGAGTTTAAAAGTTATCTCGCAGAAATTGACGAATGCTCAATACAGGTGCGACCGGATGATTTGTCCAAGTATGGCGAGCCATTGCCATTTCACACTCAGGTAGAGCAATTTAGAAAGATAAGTGGGCTGCCAGCAGATCGGATTCGGTATTTCGATGCGGACTTCATTGGCAGTCCAAAAGTTGCGTATTGCGTTTTCTTGAACCTGGCAGATTATTTTTATAGTCAGATAGGCCTGCCGAGTGCAGAACACCTCTTGTTTACCCTGTATCCGGGTGGTGGGTTCAATTTGAATGACGAGGTTTCGGACAAGAAACTTCGTAAGCTATGCGACAATCCGAAGCTGACAAAGATTATTACAACGCAAAACGTCTCCTATAGATATCTGGTTGAAGGCGGTTTTTGTGACCCGGACCGAATCCTGCATATATATGGTGGTATTATTCCTAATATTTACACACTGGACGATAAAGTTCCGGTGGTGAAGAATCTGGATAAACCTCTCGATGTATGTTTTGTCGCTCAAAAATATTCAGCGACCGGTGCGGAAAAGGGATATGACGTATTTGTCGATGTGGTCAGAAAGTTTGCAAATTCAGCGGATATCCGTTTTCACGTGGTGGGTGGATTCGATGAGAAAACCATAGATTTGGGTGATGTTGGTAATATCACATTCCATGGGACGCAACCTGCGAGTTTCTTCGACGGGTTTTACACACAAATGGATTTGATTCTGTCTCCGAATATTCATGCCAGTGCTTTGGACCCTTCTCAATCGGATTCATTTGATGGGTTTCCGACAACCGCTGTTGTGGAGGCGGGTTTGAAAGGGGTCGCTGTTTTTCTTAGCGATTTCAAAAAAATGAACTTTCATCTCGATGGCAGTCGCATTTTCAAAGACAATGAGATGAAAATCATTGACCGAAATCCTGATTTGATCAGTCAAGTGATTGACGGTTATCTGTCAGATCGACAAGCATTGATGGAACTCGGGCAAAACGGAAGACGTGCGATTTTGAGAGAGTTTGGTTATGAGGTGCAGATGCGCCCCAGGATTGAACTGCTCAACAAATGTCTTTCCACTACTTGTTGAGGTTGCTGGCGATGAAGTTTTCATTCGTTAAACGTCTTTTAATAAGAATCCCGCTGCTACGTCGTGTACTTGCAAAACGTTTGGCTGCTGAAACAAAAGAAGTTACTGATAATCTGGATGCTCGCCTGGCGCTTGTTCGGCCGTATTTTGATATGGATTACTGGTTGCGCAACCATCAACAAGGCACCGTTGGCTCAAGTGAACCGGTGGTTGATTTTGTCAAGAGCGGATTTAGCATAGACGGTAGCCCTCATCCATTGTTCGACAATGGTTATTACCTGGCACAGTTGCCGGGTGTGCAATGGCTTGATATTACTCTTTTGGAACATTATGTTCTGGAAGGTGCCGCGGCGGGCCTTGATCCTTCGCCGTTCTTTTCGACACGTTATTATTATGATTCTTACCCCGATATCGAAGCGGCGAATATAAACCCTCTGTTGCACTATATACACTCTGGTATTCATGAAGGCCGTGAGCCGCTGGCGATTGCAAAGCTGGTGTCAGGTCCTTATTTCTACGATGGCTTGTCTGACACGGTTGAAAACGAATACGCTATGGCCTATCAGGCCTTACATAGCGCTTCGCTAAAAGATTTTCATCAAACCATAAAGCACTTGCGATTTGCCAAACGTTATATCCCCGCGGCGCTTTATTTAAAAGTTGCCGGTATGTGTTTTTGTTTGGCCGGGCGTTTTTTCTATGCTGAACGCATCTTCAAAGGGTTATCGCAAAATCCTGGAATTTTGGACTCTGAAAACCTGTATTCATATGTGTTGACAAAGGCAGGGGAAATTGCGGAAGGGCGAGGTGACAACGATCTGGCTTATAGAAATTTTTTCTTGGCCAATCGGCGTGGATATGAATCGGCTGGGCGTGCCTTAATAAGATTGGCTCGGGAATATTTCAATCAAGGCAAGACTGCTGAAGCGTTACGTTTAATTGGTGAAAGTAATTTCAAGAAAGGAGATTTTGGCACAAACGTCCTGAGCATGCGTTCAATCAAAACCCATTGCAACGAGTTTGGTTTTTCGTATGACGAGATTTTGCCTGCACGCCCGATTGTTTTCTCGTCATTGAGTTTTCTTGAGGAAGCTCCACAGCTTACTTCTGAAGCTGGAGATCTTTTAGCTCCTCCATTCTATATAGCAATCATGGAGAATATCGCTGCTATCACACGATGCAATGTCGTCATCAGTAATCATCAGCTCGTATTGGATGGTATTAACCATCCCGTTTTTCAACGTTCGGGATTGGGTGATATATACGATAAAGAAAATATTGTTCTCTCACGAAGGGGAGAACACGCTTTGGTGCAATGGCCAAATACGCAACCCATGGTGATCGATCATGGATTAAAAATGTTTGGTGTCCAAAGTGGGAATTATGGGCATTGGTTTCTAGAGTTTCTTCCTAGAATGCTAGCGTTTGACACTGATTTCTGCGATGACGGATTTTCAATTGTGGTCGACGCGAGCATGCCCCAGTCACATCTGGATTCGCTCTCCCTGCTGAATTCAAAAAACAGACCCATTGTCGTCTTGCCGGCTAATACAGCCGTCAACTTTTCCAGGCTTGCTGTTGCTCCGGTTCCCGCCTTTTTTCCTTTGGATGTGGAAGACGGAGTGGCTTATGACACAGTGTGGCCACGTGATATTTTTTCCCAACTCAAATCCCAAATCATTCAAGGGCTGGAAAGGGAAAAATTTGTATTCTCGGAAAAACCGACACGCTTGTTTCTCTCCAGACGTGGGTTTAGCAGTCGTCAGTTGGTGAATGAACTCGAGTTGGAGAAAGTGCTTCAGGACTTTGGGTTCACGACGATATACCCAGAAACCATGAGTTTCTCCGAGCAAGTAGATGCATTTCAATCCGCCGAGATTGTGGTTGGATCGTGTAGTTCGGCGCTTACTAATGCAATTTTCTGTAATGCAGGGGCGCGCATCGTTGCAATGATAAACGATTGCCTGGATTTCAACTTTCGCGGTTACGCGAGTTTTATCGAGTCAGGTGGTGCCGAAATCATGTTTGTGCGCGGGGTATCATGTCCGGATCAAGCCTCAGTGCATCGCTATCATCGTAGTTATGTGATTTCGACTGACGCGTTTTCCAAGGCATTGCAATGGGCGCTTCATCAATGACAGCTGTCTGACGTGATGGTGTGCGGGGGGGCACTGGGAATCTGCTGGCGATGCGAGCATTGGATAATCCCTCATGTGGATTATTCAATGTTTGGTAACAAGCTCGGTTTTGACATCCGCCAAGGGTCACCTAGATTTCAGGTGCAGCTTAGGAAAAGCTGTTTCCTCAAATCGATGTAAAGGAGTGTCACTCATGCGTACCGGTTGCTTCAACTCTCTGATTTTCGCCCTGCTCACTAGCGCCTCGGTCGCCGTATTTGCGGCGCCTGTGGCAATATTAGACATTCCGCAATCGCAAATGGCCGTGGACGCAACAGCACCTGCCCAGAGTGCGAAAATCGATCTCAACAACGCAGACGCGCCGACCTTGCAGAAGGAGCTGTCCGGCGTAGGTGAAGCCAAGGCCAAGGCAATTGTTGCATATCGAGAAACAAACGGGCCATTTGCGTCAGTGGATGAGTTGCTGGAAGTGAAAGGTATCGGCAAGGCGATTCTGGATCGCAATCGTGAAAAGCTGGAAGTGAACTAAACTAAATTTTCCAAGCCATGAGGCCGGTCATTGACCGGCCTTTTTTCTTTTGTCACTACACAGACGGACCGCAAGGTTATAAACACGTTTAGTCGGACAATGAAAAATTACGGCTATCATATGAGCTTTGGATTATGCCTATAATAAATTGCCGCCGCTGACTGCCTGTTCCTCCAGCGGCCTTTCCATTTCGAGCATTTTCAGGAGTACCGGCATGAATTCCGCAAAAAACCCAGGTGTGGCTCTCGTCACTGGCGCTTCTTCCGGCATCGGTGCGATTTACGCCGAGCGACTGGCCGCACGCGGTTTTGATCTGCTGTTGGTTGCCCGTGATCAGGAACGTCTGGAGATCGCCGCAGATAAATTGCGCGATGCGCATGGCGTTCAGGTTGAGGTGCTCAAAGCGGATCTGACGCAAAAGGATGATGTGCTCAAACTTGAGCAGCGCTTGCGCGGCGATTCGAGCATCAGCCTGCTGGTCAACAATGCCGGGGTTGCCGCTGACGGTCTGCTGGCCAATGCAGACCTCGATCAGTTGGAGCGCTTGATCCAGTTGAACATCACCGCAGTGACGCGTCTGGCATCGGCGGCCGCAGCGGGTTTTGCCAAGGCCGGACGGGGCACGATCATCAATATCGCCTCGGTAGTGGCGCTGTTTCCCGAGCGTTTCAATGCGGCCTACAGCGCTAGCAAAGCCTATGTGCTGAGCCTGACCCAGTCGCTGAACGCGGAGCTTGAAGGTACTGGCGTGCAAGTCCAGGCCGTGTTGCCGGGTGTAACCCGCACTGAAATCTGGGAGCGTTCCGGGATCGATGCCAGTGGCATTCCTGCCGAGATGGTCATGGAAGCCGGTGAAATGGTCGATGCGGCGTTGGCAGGACTGGATCAGGGCGAGTTGATCACCATTCCGTCGTTGCCCGATGCGGGCGAGTGGAAGGCCTTCGTAGCCGCGCGGCACGTCATGGCACCGAACCTTTCGCGTAGCTCGGCAGCCCAACGCTACAAGTCAGGCAATTGAATTGATCAGAGGTAACCACGGTATGGATCAGCGTCGAGTAGTGGTCACGGGTATGGGCCTGGTTTCACCGTTGGGCAGCGGTGTCGAAGCGGTTTGGCAGCGCTTGCTGGCCGGTCGCTCCGGTATACGCAATCTGCCGGAAGCGGTGGTCGCGGATCTGCCGACAAGTGTCGGCGGACGGGTGCCGACACTGGAGGAGGATGCCGAGGCCGGTTTTGACCCGGACCGCGCTACCCCACCGAAAGAACAGAAGAAAATGGACCGCTTCATTCTGTTTGCCATGGAAGCGGCCCGACAGGCATTGCAGCAGGCGGGGTGGCACCCCACTGACGCAAACGATCAGGCGCGAACGGCAACCATCATCGGCTCCGGTGTCGGCGGCTTCGGCGCGATTGCCGACGCCGTGCGCACAACCGATAGCCGAGGCCCGCGACGTTTGTCGCCATTCACCATTCCGTCGTTTCTGGTCAATCTCGCCGCAGGTCACGTTTCCATTCAGCATGGTCTGAAGGGCCCGCTCGGCGCACCGGTGACTGCCTGTGCCGCCGGGGTTCAGGCGATTGGCGATGCTGCGCGCTTGATACGCTCCGGTGAAGCGGACATCGCGGTGTGTGGCGGCGCGGAAGCCTGTATCGACCGCGTCAGTCTTGCCGGTTTCGCGGCGGCACGGGCGCTATCGAGCGGCTACAACGACACTCCCGAGCGCGCATCACGCCCCTTCGATAGCGGTCGTGACGGCTTCGTAATGGGCGAGGGCGCCGGCCTGCTGGTGATCGAGTCGCTGGAACACGCATTGGCTCGGGGCGCTCAGCCTCTGGCCGAGCTGGTTGGCTATGGCACCAGTGCCGATGCTTATCATCTGACCGCCGGGCCGGAAGACGGAAGCGGGGCGCGCAGGGCGATGGCGTTGGCGCTGGCACAGGCCGGGGTAGCCCCGGATCAGATACAGCATCTTAATGCTCATGCCACGTCCACACCGGTGGGCGATCTTGGTGAGTTGGCAGCGATCAAGTCGCTCTTTGGCACAGAGAGGAAAATCGCCGTGACCTCCACCAAGTCGTCCACAGGCCACTTGCTGGGGGCGGCGGGTGGTCTCGAGGCGATCTTCACGTTGTTGGCGATCCGCGATCAGGTGGCGCCACCGACGCTCAACTTCGACAATCCTGATCCCGCGAGCGAAGGTGTGGACATCGTCCATGGGCAAGCGCGGCCGATGCCGATCGAATATGCGTTGTCCAACGGCTTCGGTTTTGGCGGGGTCAATGCCAGTGTGTTGTTCAAGCGTTGGCAGGCTTAATCTTCGGACTGTTTGAGGTGGTCGCGGGCAACATCGAGAATGCGTTGCGCAAACTCGGCGTCCGCGACACTGCGTGACAGCAGCAGCGCCCCGACCAGTGTCGACATGATGACAATGGCCCGGTCAGCGCTGTTTTCGCCAGTCAGGGTTTCCTCTATCTGCTCCAGTCGCGCATTGAGAATCTTGTCGCTGGTCGGGCTTGCCTGGCCACGCAAGCCAAGTTCGGAAGAAATGGTCAGCAGCGGGCATCCTTCATGGGGCGAAGTCAGATGCCATTCAGACAGGTAGGTTTCGATGAATGCCTGGCGAGGGTGTTCCTGAGAAAACAATTCAGCGCATAGACCATCGACCTGATCGCCAGCCTCCTGCAAGGCCTTCTCTACCAACTCGTCCTTGGACTTGAAGTGTGAATAGAAGCCGCCATGGGTCAGCCCCAGTGCTTTCATCAACGGCTGCAGGCCTGTCGCGCCGATGCCGTCCTTGCGGAATCGCGCCGAGGCTTCCTTGATGATGCGCTGATGGGTCTGGGCTTTATGGTCCTGCGAGTAACGCATGTGGAGCTCTCCGCAACAATGCCCCCATATTAACCAAGGAAAATTAAATGGTGACTGTACTTCTACTTCTAAAAAGCATGCAGATAAGTCCGACAGGTCTTTGAAAAACAAACCCCGCCAGTCAGGCGGGGTTTTTTGTCAGCGGTCTTGCGCCTCTTTGGCGTCCGCTTCGGCATTGCGGGCCGCGACACGTTTGCGTTCTTCATCGGTCAGTTCGACCTTGTTGGCGGTGTCACGCAACATCATCAAACCGCCGACGATCGAGCCGATTGCAACGACCAGAATCAACCAGGCATACCAGGGCATAACGGCTCTCCTTAATGTCAGCGTGACGGACGAGAATTTCGCCGTGCAACACTGCATACCACTTTTGAGCGAAGTTACTTCGCAGTGGTTCCATTCTAGGCCGGTTATCCCTGCTGCACCTTAATTCCCTGTAGGAGCTGCCGCAGGCTGCGATCTTTTGATCTTGTTTCTAAAAAAACAAAGTCAACAGATCGCAGCCTTCGGCAGCTCCTACATGAAGGGTCTACTGGCCCGTGAGCATGGCGTCGGCCGGTGCATTGGCACGCAACTGGCCGGTGAGCAGGAAGTAGCCGAAGCCTACGGCCATGAAGCCGAGGAAGATCAGCCCGATCAACGTGTTGAACCACGCCATTGCCACCAGACAAACCACCGCCAGCACCAAGGCAATCATCGGAATCAACGGATAGCACGGCGCGCGGAAAGTGCGCTCCAGGTTCGGCTCCGACTTACGCAGTTTGAACAGGCTGAGCATGCTCATGATGTACATCACGATCGCGCCGAACACCGCCATGGTGATCATCGCGGCGGTGAGGGTCATACCGCCGAGGTTGATCAGACCGTCGCTGTAGATTGCCGCGATGCCAATGATGCCGCCGGCGATGATCGCGCGGTGCGGCGTTTGGAAACGCGACAGTTTCGCCAATGAAGCGGGCAGGTAACCGGCGCGGGCAAGGGCGAAGAATTGTCGCGAATAGCCAAGAATGATCCCGTGGAAACTCGCCACCAGCCCGAACAGGCCGATCCACACCAGCATGTGCAGCCATCCGGAGTTGTCACCGACCACGGTTTTCATCGCTTGCGGCAGTGGATCGTTGATGTTGGCCAGGGTACGCCAGTCGCCGACACCGCCCGCGAAGAACATCACCCCCATCGCCAGCAACACCAGCGTCAGGATGCCGCTGATGTAGGCTTTGGGAATCGTGCGCTTCGGATCCTTGGCTTCTTCGGCGGCCATCGCCGCACCTTCGATGGCGAGGAAAAACCAGATTGCAAATGGAATGGCAGCGAACATCCCGGCAATCGCCGGTGCGCCAAACACGTCCGAACCCGCCCAACCATTGAGCGCGAAATTGCTGAAGCTGAACGCCGGCGCGACCACGCCCATGAACACCAGCAGTTCAGCCACTGCCAGCACGCAGACGATCAGTTCAAAAGTCGCCGCCAGCTTCACGCCGAGAATGTTCAACCCCATGAACACGATGTACGCGCCGACCGCCGCGTGTTTCGGATCGAGCGCCGGAAACTGCACATTCAGGTAGGCGCCGATGGCCAGGGCGATTGCCGGTGGGGCGAAGACAAATTCGATCAGCGTGGCAAGGCCTGCAATCAATCCACCTTTTTCACCGAAGGCGCGACGGCTGTAGGCAAACGGCCCACCCGCATGGGGAATCGCGGTAGTGAGTTCGGTGAAGCTGAAAATGAAGCAGGTGTACATGGTCGCGACCATGAACGAAGTCACCAGAAATCCCAGTGTTCCGGCAACGCCCCAGCCGTAGCTCCAGCCGAAATACTCCCCGGAAATCACCAGCCCGACGGCAATGCCCCACAGGTGCAACGTGCCCAGCGTGGGTTTGAGTTGTGTGTTCATGCATTTGCTCCCTGAACGGTTTGGAAAGCTCGGGGGAGGGCGTGTGCAGTGGGCGTGCCAGTGCGCTGAAACAAGTCGTAATGAGTTGAAAGCTGTCGTATCGGGGATGTTCGCAGATGGATGGCCCGTATTTATGCGCCAGTTGGGTGCAGTGGTGCCTGTTTTGACGCTATCGCGAGCAGGCCTGCACAAACGCCAGAAAACCTCCCCGTAACGCCCGCATAAACCCACTCTTTACGCTTTCTTTATGCACAGCCAACACCCTCGCTCTCGTTCCTTTACAGCCTCCTTTCCGACAATCACTGCACACGCGGCAATACGCCGTAACACGGAGATCTTCCATGAGCGTTCTGGACGGGGTGTCACTGCTATTGGCAGTGGGGCTGTTCATTTATCTGTTGGTTGCGCTGTTGCGCGCGGATCGGAACTAGGAGCGGCTATGCACAGTTATGACTATTGGCTGATCCTCGCGTTTTTTGCGCTGGTCTTGCTGCCGGCGCCGCTGCTCGGGCGCTTTTACTACAAGGTGATGGAAGGTCAGCGCACCTGGCTGACGCCGGTTCTCGGCCCGGTCGAGCGCGGTTGCTATCGCATTGCGGGTGTTGATCCCGAAGCTGAGCAGAGCTGGCAGAAGTACACGCTGGCGCTGCTCGCCTTCAACCTCGCCGGTTTCCTGCTGCTGTTCGCGATCCTGTTGTTTCAGGATCACTTGCCACTGAACCCGCAGAACCTGCCGGGCCAGGAATGGACGCAGGCGTTCAACACCGCGGTCAGTTTCATGACCAACACCAACTGGCAGTCCTACAGCGGTGAAGCGACCCTCAGCTACCTCAGCCAGATGGTCGGCCTCACCGTGCAGAACTTCGTCAGCGCCGCCACCGGCCTCGCCGTGCTGGTTGCGTTGTGCCGTGGTATCGGTCGCAAGTCGACGCAAACCCTCGGCAACTTCTGGGTCGACATGACCCGCGCCACCCTCTACGGCCTGTTGCCGCTGTGCCTGCTGCTGGCGCTGTATCTGGTCTGGCAGGGCGTGCCGCAAACCTTCGCGCAGTATGTCAACGCGGTGACGATGCAAGGTGTTGATCAAGTGATTCCGCTGGGTCCTGCGGCCAGCCAGATTGCGATCAAGCAACTGGGCACCAACGGTGGTGGCTTCTTCGGCGTCAACTCGGCGCATCCGTTCGAGAACCCGACTGCGTGGAGCAACCTGTTCGAAGTCGCCTCGATCATTCTGATCCCGGTGGCGCTGGTCTTCACTTTCGGCCATTACGTCAAAGACCTGCGTCAGAGCCGCGCGATCATCGCCTGCATGCTGGCGCTGTTTCTGATCGGCGGTGCAACGTCGCTGTGGGCCGAGTATCAGCCGAATCCGACTCTGAACAACGCCGCCGTCGAACAGACCGCGCCGCTGGAAGGCAAGGAAGCACGTTTCGGCACAACCGCTACCGTGCTGTGGTCGGTGACGACGACGGCGGCTTCGAACGGCTCGGTCAACGGCATGCACGACAGCCTCAACCCGCTCAGCGGCATGGTCGCGCTGGTCAACATGATGGTTGGCGAAGTGATCTTCGGCGGCGTCGGTGCCGGGCTCTACGGCATGTTGCTCAACGTGCTGATCGCAGTGTTCCTCGCCGGTCTGATGATCGGGCGAACCCCGGAATACCTCGGCAAGAAACTCCAGGCGCGTGAGGTGCAATTGCTGGTGGTGACCTTGCTGGTGATGCCGGTGGGCGTGCTGGTGCTCGGTGCGATTGCCGCTGCGGTTCCCAGTGCTGCGGCGACCATCAGCAACCCCGGCCCGCACGGTTTCAGCCAGTTGCTTTATGCCTACACCTCAGCGAGCGCCAACAATGGTTCGGCATTCGGTGGCCTCAGCGCGAATACGCCGTTCCACAACCTGATGCTGGGCCTGGGCATGTTGATTGGTCGTTTCGGTTACATCCTCCCGGTTCTGGCTTTGGCCGGCAGCCTGGCGATGAAGAAAACCGCACCGATCGGCCAGAACAGCTTCCCGACCCATGGCCCGCTGTTCGTGACCCTACTGACCGTGACCATTCTGCTGGTGGGCGGCCTGACCTTCCTGCCGACTCTGGCTTTGGGCCCAATCGCTGAACATCTGAGCATGGGCTTCTGAGGACTTATCGATGAATATGCCCGCAATCAAACCCGCCGCCGTCAAGGCGCCGGAACAAGCGAAAACCGCGATCTCGGCCCTGTGGCGGCCGGCGCTGGTGCAAGCGTTCGTCAAGCTCGACCCTCGGCAACTGAAGCGTTCGCCGGTGATGCTGGTGGTCGAACTGACGGCAATTTTCACCACTGTGCTGTGCTTCATTCCCGATGCCGATGTGCCGACCTTCGTCGCCGCGCAAATTGCATTGTGGCTGTGGTTCACCGTGCTGTTCGCCAACTTCGCCGAAGCCTTGGCCGAAGGCCGTGGCAAGGCCCGCGCCGACAGCCTCAAGGCTGGCAGCGAAGGCCTCAGCGCCCGGCGCAAACAAGCCAATGGCAGCTTTCAGGTGGTGCCCGCGGCGAGTTTGCGCAAAGGCGATGTGGTGCGCGTCGAAGCCGGGGAGATGATCCCCGGTGACGGCGAAGTCATCGAAGGCATCGCGGCGGTCAACGAAGCGGCGATCACCGGTGAATCGGCGCCGGTGATCCGCGAGTCCGGCGGTGACCGCTCGGCCGTCACCGGTAATACCCGACTGGTGTCCGACTGGTTGCTGGTGAAAATCACCGTCAATCCCGGCGAGTCGACGCTCGACCGCATGATCGCGCTGGTCGAAGGCGCCAAACGCCAGAAGACGCCGAACGAAGTCGCGCTGGATATTCTGTTGATCGGCCTGACGTTGATCTTCCTGTTGGTGGTCGTGACCCTGCAACCGTTCGCCCATTTCGCCAACGGCAGCCTGCCGCTGGTGTTTCTGGTGGCACTGCTGGTCACGCTGATTCCGACCACCATTGGCGGTCTGCTTTCGGCGATTGGTATTGCCGGGATGGATCGTCTGGTGCGCCTCAACGTGATCGCCAAGTCCGGCCGTGCGGTGGAAGCGGCGGGTGACGTGCATGTGCTGTTGCTCGACAAGACCGGCACCATCACCTTCGGTAACCGTCGCTGCAGTGCGGTGTATGCCGCGCCCGGTGTGACAGGTCGCGAGCTGGCCGAAGGTGCGCTGTTCGCCTCGCTGGCCGACGAAACCGCTGAAGGTAAATCCATCGTCGAGTACCTGCGTGGCCTGCACCCGCAACCTGAGCCGGCGCCGGAAACCCTGACCGCTGTGCCATTCAGCGCAGAAACCCGGTTGTCCGGCGTCGACTATCAAAGTCGCGTCTACCGCAAAGGCGCGGTGGATTCGCTACTGAGTTTCCTCGGCCAGAAACGCTCCGATCTGGCTCCGGCCCTGTCGCGGGAAATCGACAAGATTGCCCAGAGTGGTGGCACGCCGTTGCTGGTCTGCGCCGACGGCAAACTGCTCGGCGCAATCCATCTCAAAGACGTGGTCAAACCGGGCATTCGCGAGCGCTTTGCCGAACTGCGCAAACTGGGGATTCGCACGGTAATGGTCACCGGCGACAACCCGTTGACCGCTGCTGCGATCGCCGCTGAAGCGGGCGTCGATGACGTCCTCGCCGAAGCCACCCCGGAGAAGAAACTCGCGCGCATTCGTCACGAGCAGAACGACGGGCGTTTGGTGGCGATGTGCGGCGACGGTGCCAACGATGCCCCGGCGCTGGCCCAGGCTGACGTCGGCATGGCGATGAACGACGGCACCCAGGCTGCCCGCGAAGCAGCGAACATGGTCGATCTCGACAGCGACCCGACCAAGCTGCTCGACGTGGTGCAGATCGGCAAGGAATTGCTGGTGACGCGCGGTGCCTTGACGACTTTTTCCATCGCCAACGACGTCGCCAAATACTTCGCGATCCTGCCGGCGCTGTTCGCCTCGATTTACCCGCAGCTTGGCGTGTTGAACATCATGCAGTTGACCAGTCCGCAGAGCGCGATTCTTTCGGCGATTGTTTTCAACGCGTTGATCATCGTCGTGCTGATCCCGCTGGCGTTGCGCGGTGTGCGCGTGCAGGCAGCGAGTGCGGCGGCGTTGTTGCGACGCAATCTGCTGATCTATGGGCTGGGCGGAATTGTGGTGCCGTTCGTGGGGATCAAGGCGATCGACATGCTGCTCACGGCGATGCATCTGGTTTGAGTTTTGAAGAGCCCCTCACCCTAACCCTCTCCCAGAGGGAGAGGGGACTGACCGAGTGGTTAAACAGAGGTACATCGACCTGAATTACCGAGCCGAACTCAGGTTTTGAAAAGCACAAGGATCGGCTCCATTTCTCCTCAGCGACATGAGGGGAGAGGGGACTGACCGAGTGGTTTTTCAGAGTTTCACCGACTTGAGATACCGAGCCGAACTCAGATTTTGAAAAGCACATAAATCGGCTCCCTTTCCCCCTCGCCCCCTTGGGGGAGAGGGCTGGGGTGAGGGGGAAAAGAGCTCCCTGACACCCCACCAAAGTTTGCCCAACGAATTCGAGGATCTTGCAATGTCCACAATGATACGTCCCGCCCTCAGCCTGCTGGTGCTGATGACCCTGGTTACCGGCGTCGCCTATCCACTGGTGGTAACCGGTGTCGCGCAAGTCGCATTCCCCGCTCAAGCCAACGGCAGCCTGGTGCATGACGCCGATGGCAAAGTCCGTGGCTCGTCGCTGATCGCCCAGGATTTCGTCGGCGATGCGTGGTTTCACCCACGTCCCTCCGCCGGTGCGTTTGCTACCGTTTCCAGCAGCGCCAGCAACCTGGCACCGAGCAATCCGGCACTCGCCACGCGGGTGATCGATGACGCCAACAAGTTGCAGGTTCCCGGCCAGGGGCCGGTGCCATTGGCCTTGCTGACCACCTCCGGCAGTGGTCTCGATCCGCACTTGCCTCCGGCAGCGATTGCCTATCAACTGGCGCGAGTCGCGGCCGCGCGAGACCTGCCGGTATCGACCTTGCAGCAACTGCTCGATGCGCACATCGAACAGCCGTTGGTGGGGCCGCCGGTGGTGAATGTGCTTGAGCTGAACATGGCGCTGGAAAAGCTGTAGATCAAAAGATCGCAGCCTGCGGCAGCTCCTACACTGGATCGGCGTACATCCGCCGTTCATGTGGCACCGGACCGGCGCCCGCGCGGCGATCATGTCCCGGATCGACAGCCCCATGTAGGAGCTGCCGCAGGCTGCGATCTTTTAAAGCTTCACATCAATTTCAAACTGAACAAGGCACTCCCAGCATGAGCGACTCCGGCCGCGCCGATGCACTGTTAGCAGATCTGCCCCGTGACGGCCGTGGCCGCCTGAAGGTTTTCCTCGGCGCCGCCCCTGGTGTCGGCAAAACCTACGCCATGCTCCAGGCCGCCCACACGCAGCTTCGCCAAGGCGTGAAAGTCCTCGCCGGCGTGGTCGAAACCCACGGCCGCGCCGAAACCGAAGCGCTGCTTGGCGGCCTGCCGCAGCAACCGTTGGTGCGCTCGGAATACCGTGGCGTGATGCTCGAAGAAATGGACCTCGACGGCATCCTCGCCGCCAGGCCGAAACTGGTGCTGGTCGATGAGCTGGCCCACAGCAACGCCCCCGGCAGCCGTCACGCGAAACGCTGGCAAGACATTCAGGAACTGCTCGCCGCCGGCATCGACGTGTTCACCACGGTCAACGTCCAGCACCTGGAAAGTCTCAACGATCAGGTGCGCGGCATCACGGGTGTGCAGGTTCGCGAAACCCTGCCGGACTGGGTCCTGCAAGAAGCCTACGAACTGTTGCTGATCGACCTGCCGCCGCGCGAATTGCTCGAGCGTCTGCGCGAAGGCAAGGTCTACGTGCCGGAGCAGGCGAGGGCGGCCATTGATGCGTTTTTCACCCAGACCAACCTCACGGCATTGCGCGAACTGGCGATGCAAACCGCTGCCGCGCAGGTCGATAACGATCTCGCCCAAGGCTATCGTCAACTCGGTCAGGCGGCGCCGGCGGTGCGTGGGCGCTTGCTGGTGGGGGTCGATGGCGATGCTCAGGCCGAACGTCTGGTGCGGCATGCCAGTCGCGTCGCTCAGCGTCGGCATTTGCCGTGGAGTCTGGTGCATGTCGACAACGGCAGCGTGCGTGACGAGCAGTCGCGGCTGCGCTTGCAAAGTGCCCAGCAGTTGGCCGAACGCCTCGGCGGTGAAGTGGTTTTACTGCGTGCCGGCGAAGTGGCTAAAACCCTGATCCAGCATGCCGCTGAACGCCGTGCGAGCCTGGTGCTGGTCGGCCAGTCGCGACCACGTTTGCGTCGGCGCCTGTTCGGTGGCGGTCTCGCTGCGCGATTACTGCGGCAGGCGCACGGTCTGGAAATCAACGTCCTCGACAGCGATCAACAACAGCATCAACCACGCCCGCGCAACCCACTGACGCTGGTGTGGTTCGACTATGCGCTGGCGCTGGTCGCCACGGTTTTGGCCAGCGCCTTGGCATGGGCGGTGTCGAGTGTGCTGCCGTTGCCGAACATCTCGTTGGTGTTCCTTGCTGCGGTGTTGCTGGTGGCGGTGCGCAGCAGCCTCGGTCCGGCGTTGGCGTGCGCGGCGTTGTCGTTTCTGACCTACGATTTTCTGTTCATTCCACCGAATTTTTCCTTCAGCATCCAGCGCGAAGAAGACGTGCTGACCCTGCTGTTTTTCCTGCTGATGGCGGCGCTCACCGGCAACCTTGCGGCGCGCCAGCGGCGGCAATTGCAGGCATTGCGCGACACGCAGGAAGAGACCACCGAACTGCTCGACCTGTCGCGCAAACTCACTGCCGCCACCGACCGTCAGGCCGTGGTCAGTGCTGCCGCGCAACACCTCAATGGCTGGAGCGATCTGCAACTGTGCCTGCTCAATCGCGATGGCCAGAACGGCTGGAAAGTCGAGACCGGTGGCCCGCTGCAATTTACCGAGTCCGAACGCGCCGCCGCTGACTGGGCCTGGCAACACGATCAACCGGCAGGCATGGGCACCGGCACGCTACCGCTCGGGCGCTGGTGGTGGTGGCCGCTTTCCGTTGAAGATGGGCCGCTGGCGTTGCTCGGTGTCTGCGCCAAAGAGGGCCAGACCTTGAGCGGTCAGCGTCGGCGCTTGCTCACCGCATTGAGTCAGCCACTGGCGCAAGCGCTGGCCCGTGCGCAACTGGCGGATGATCTCGAAGCCGCACGCCTGCATGGCGAAACCGAGCAATTGCGCAGCGCGTTGCTGGCCTCGGTGTCCCACGACTTGCGCACGCCACTGACCGCCATGCGCGGCAGCATCGACAGCCTGCTGGCGCTGGGCGAAGCGATTCCGCTGGAGGATCGCCGCGAACTGCTCGAAGGCACTCGTGATGAAGCCGAACGCCTCGATCGCTACATTCAGAACCTGCTCGACATGACCCGCCTCGGGCATGGCGCCTTGAAGCTCGCGCGGGACTGGGTGTCGCCGGCGGACATCGTCGGCAGTTCGCTCAATCGGCTGCGCGCGGTGCTGGCGCCGTTGCAGGTCAGTACCGGTGTGCCTGGCGAGTTGCCGTTGCTGTTCGTACATGCCGCGCTGATCGAACAGGCGCTGGTCAATGTGCTGGAAAACGCTGCACGGTTCTCGCCGGCCAACGGTCGTCTGGAATTGCGTGCCGGCGCCGCTGACCAAGAGATTTTCTTCTCGGTCAGCGACGAAGGACCAGGGATTCCGGAAGACGAGCGGGCGAAGATTTTCGACATGTTCTACACCGCCGCGCGCGGTGATCGCGGCGGCCAGGGCACCGGTCTTGGCCTCGCGATCTGTCAGGGCATGGTCGGCGCGCACGGCGGGCGGATCAGCGTTGCCGATGGCATCGAAGGGCGCGGCACCTGCATCACCTTGCACCTGCCCTTGCAGACCCAGCCGGGGATGGATGATGAAGCCTGACTTCGCTTGCGCTACTCTCTTGCCACTCTTTTCTGTTGATGTGAATCCATGAGCCAGACCGCGACCATTCTGGTCATCGACGACGAACCGCAGATCCGCAAGTTCCTGCGCATCAGCCTCGCCTCACAGGGCTACAAAGTGCTTGAGGCCGGCACCGGTGCCGAAGGTCTCGCGCAAGCGGCGCTGAACAAACCGGACCTGCTGGTGCTCGATCTCGGCCTGCCGGACATGGACGGCCAGCAAGTGCTGCGCGAGTTTCGCGAATGGGCTACGGCGCCAGTGTTGGTGCTGTCGGTGCGCGCAAGTGAAGGGCAGAAAGTCCAGGCGCTGGATGGCGGCGCCAATGACTACGTGACCAAGCCGTTCGGGATTCAGGAGTTTCTGGCGCGGGTGCGGGCATTGTTGCGCCAGGCCCCGGCAGGCGAGGCGCAGCAAGCGGCGCTGAATTTCGGCCCGCTGACTGTCGATCTGGCGTACCGGCGGGTGTTGCTCGACGGCGTCGAAGTGGCGCTGACCCGCAAGGAATACGCAGTGCTGGCGCAACTGGCGCGGCATCCGGGGCGGGTGATTACCCAGCAACAACTGCTCAAGGATATCTGGGGACCGACGCACACCGAGGACAGCCATTACCTGCGGATAGTGGTGGGGCATTTGCGCCAGAAACTGGCGGATGACCCGACGCGGCCGCGGTTTATTGTCACTGAAGCCGGGGTTGGTTATCGGTTGTTGGAATCTGCGGGATAGCTAAAAGATCGCAGCCTTCGGCAGCTCCTACATTGGAATGCGTTCCCCTGTAGGAGCTGCCGAAGGCTGCGATCTTTTGATCTTTATTGCTGCTGCTCACTCTCATACCGATCCAGCGTATCCCGCGCAATCTCTCGCCCCAACGCGATCAACTCCGGTGCCTTGTAAAACTCGAAAAACCGGCACACCCGCTTCGGCACGTTGATCAGGATATCCGGCGGATAACCGGCAATCTTGTACTGCGCCAGCGAGGTCTGCATCACCTCGAAACTCTGGTTGATCAAGTCCAGCAGCGACGCCGGCCCGACGTTATCGATGATGAACGAACCGGTCGCGGATTTCGGTGCACCTTCACGTTCGGGCGCGGCGGCCGGTTGCTGGCTCTCCGGCTCGGCGCCTTCGAGCCATGGGTTGATATCTGCCGCCTCGGCGCGCAGTGCTTCCTGTTCCAGCTTCAACAACTGCTCAGCCTGTTTGCGGCGGAACGGCATCTTCGACCCCAACGAATTGATCAGGCTGTCGAATCGCGAGCGGAACGCCGGCGGGCGCTGGATCACCGGCAATTTGTAATGGCGCTGGTTGGTCGAATTGAGATTGACCGCAATGATCAGATCACAGTGACTGGAGACCACTGGCACGATCGGCAATGGATTGAGAATGCCGCCGTCGACCAGCATGCGATTGCCTTGCATGACTGGCGTGAACAGGCTTGGAATCGCTGCCGAGGCGCGCATTGCCTGATGCAGACAACCTTCCTGAAACCAGATTTCCTGTTGATTGGTGAGGTCGGCGGCGACGGCGGTGTAGGGGATGCGCAAGTCTTCGATGTTGATCTCGCCGACGATCTTGCGGATCTGCCCGAAGACCTTCTCGCCACGAATCGCGCCGAGACGAAAACTCACGTCGACCAGCCGCAGCACATCCAGATAGTCGAGACTTTCGATCCAGTTCTTGTATACATCGAGTTTGCCGGCGGCGTAGATCCCGCCGACCACCGCGCCCATCGAACATCCGGCAATGCAGGCGATGTCATAACCGCGTCGTTCAATCTCTTCAATGACCCCGATATGGGCGTAGCCCCGGGCGCCACCGGAGCCCAGCACCAATGCGACACGCTTTTTCATCCAGCTTCCTCCCCGACAAGGTTCCACAATGCACCCATCGCTGGGCGGGCTCAATCGCCATGGTCGTTGAGTGCGCCGGTGACGTCGTTTTTTCGATATTGCATGACCCTTCAGCGCTATCCTTCTCAGTTGCGCGGTTTCACCCGCCGGCAAGGCACTTTTTCGCAGCCTTACCGTCTTACCTGCACGACTGTTGACCTATTTTGAGGTGTGAGTGATGAAAGCCTGGATCTGTGTGCCGTTGATGGCTCTGGCATTGGCCGGTTGCGCCGGTAAAACCGCTTACCGCGACAGCTGTGGCAGCCAGCTCGACGCCGCTTGGCATGAATTGGATCTGGCCAAGGCCGAAGGTTTTGCCGGCACCGTCAGTTATTCCAAAGCGCTGTCGCTGCTGACCGCGGCCAAGACCCAGCAGCAATTCGAGGGCTTTGAAGGTTGCAGCAAGAAAGCCGAGAAGGCGCGCTTCTACATTCGCGAATCCCGCGCCGGGCGCTAAGCTGCTGACGTGAAGCAAGGATGCAGGGTTGGCAAAGCGCCAGACTCATCCCCGAGGCCATTTGAAACGGGAGCAAGAGATGTCTGCGTTGGTTGACCGCTTGGTGGCTCATGTCCTGAGCCTTGAGGTGCGCTTGCTGGCTTGTCAGGCGCGGTTGAGCGCGCGCACCGATCCCGAGGCGCTGCATGATCTGCGCACTACGGTGCGGCGTTTGCGCAGTCTGCTGCGGCCATTGCGCGGTTTGCCGGGTGTCGAGCAACTCGAAGACGCGGCTTCTGCTGTTGGCCAGTTGACCACACCCTGGCGTGATCGCGAGGTGTTGGCGGCGTATCTGCTCAAGCATGATCAGCCGCAAGCTGCGCAACGGCGCATGGCGCAGATGGCGGAGGCCTATCCGGCGCTGGCGGCGAGTGCCGAGGTGGCTTCGCTGCTGATGATTCTCGACGCTTTCCCGCGATTCCTGCGCGCCTCTCAGCGTCAGGGTTTGCTCAAGGGCTTGGGCAAACGCATCGAAAAACGCTTGGGCAAGCAATGGCAGAAACTTGACGAGGCGTTGCATGATCCCGCTCACGACCGTCATCGTCTGCGTCTGTTGATCAAACGAGTGCGCTACGGCATCGAAGCTTATCCCGAACTGGATCGTCTGCCCGAGGCGGCGCTGGCGCGATTGAAGTCGGCCCAAGGCGCGTTGGGCGACTGGCACGATTGCTGGCAATGGCTGGCGAAAGCCGAGCTGGAAGCAGACCTTCAGCCCTGCGTTGCAACCTGGCAGGCGACCATGATCCAGGCCGAAATCAAGGCTGATCGTGTGCTCGAAAAACTCAGTTCAGCCTGTTTCAAATCCTGAAATCACCACAATCCCCTGTAGGAGTGAGCCTGCTCGCGATAGCGGCCTGACACTCAACAAATGTCAGGCCGCTATCGCGAGCAGGCTCACTCCTACAGGGGATCTCCAATGTGGCTGATATTTAATGAAGGCCTTTCTGTCAGCCCATTTGACCGGAATAGACGCTGCGGCGCGGTGCAGCTCTGGTTAAGATCCCTGCATTCCTTTCTCGTTTTCTGAGGTTGCCATGCGCTTTAGCGATCTGCTCGATGCGGTCCGCCGTCAACCGGAACTGACCATTCCTGCCGAATGGGGCCAAGGTCGCGCCAGTTTCGGTGGCCTGGTAGCGGCGCTGCAATACGAAGCCATGCGTGCGCAAGTGCCGGCGGATCGCCCGGTGCGTTCGCTGGCGATCACCTTTGTCGGCCCTGTCGAACCCGAAGTCCCGGTGCGTTTCGAAGTGGACGTGCTGCGCGAAGGCAAAGCGGTCAGCCAGGTCATGGGCCGGGCGATGCAGAATGGCCAGGTGGTGACCATCGTCCAAGGCAGTTTTGGCGCTTCGCGGCCATCGGAGGTTGCCGTCGAAGCGTATCCGGCGCCGTCAATGAAACACTGGGACGAATGCCAGGAGCTGCCTTACATCAAAGGCGTGACCCCGGAATTCATGCGTCATCTGGCGATGCGTTGGAGCGTCGGCGGCATGCCGTTCACCGGCAATCAATCGCGTTTGATGGGAGGCTGGGTGCGCTTGCGTGGGGATGTCAAAGAAGAGCCGGTCAAAGAGGCGCATCTGCTGGCCTTGGTGGATGCGTGGCCACCCGCGTTGTTGCCGTATCTGAAGAAGCCTGCACCGGGCAGCACGCTGACCTGGACCATCGAATTCGTTCAGCCGCTACGTGACTTGAGCACACTGGACTGGTGCCAATATCTAGCCGACATCGAGTACGCCGCTGACGGCTACGGCCATGTGGCCGCCAAGCTGTGGAGCTCAGAAGGCGAGTTGATTGCGATGAGTCGCCAGACCGTCACGATCTTCGCCTGACTCAATGCCGACGGTGGCGCTCACGCCAGGCGCGCCACCAGCCGCCACTGAGAAAGAAGCGCGGAAAAGTCAGAAACTGCTCGACCAGTAACCGCGACACCGCATCTTTTCGATCACTGAACGGCTCGGAGGCTTGCGCCTCCAGGCTGTGGCCGTGACGCTGCAAACCCAGCGCCGCGACGATGCCGATTACGCCGATGGCCACACTGGCCAGGCTCAGGCTGAAAACCCCGGACACAATCAGCAGAAACGCGACGATGAACAGCGGTACGGCAATCAGGTGCAACACCAGATTAGTCGGGTGTTGATGGTTACCCGGGTACGCGCGCCATTGCCACGCGGGAAGGTTGGGGTGACGTTTGCCCATGTTTTCTACTCCTCGATCCATGTTGAACTCATGGTTGAAGAATAGGCCCGGGCGCGGAGGGCGGCGAATCAAGGTTGGCTATTGGCATCATAGTAATGATGGACAAAAAAGATCGCAGCCTTCGGCAGCTCCTACATTGAAATGCGTACACCTGCAGGAGCTGCCGAAGGCTACGATCTTTTGATCTTCAAAGTTTCAATTGACCTATGGCCTTGCTCAGTTCCCCAGCCAACGTCGCCAACTCATTACTGGTCGTCGCCGAATCCACGGTCTGCTGCACGGTGTTCTCGGTCACATCACGAATACTCACCACCGCCCGGTTCATCTCTTCGGCAACCTGACTTTGCTGCTCCGCCGCGACGGCAATCTGCGTATTGCTTTCACGCATCTGCGCCACCGCCCCGGTGATCTCTGCCAGCGCCTCGCCAGCCTCCTGCGCCTGCTGCACGCAGTCGTCGGCCTTGTAAGAACTTTCCTGCATGAAATCCACCGCATCGCGAGTGCCCGCCTGCAAAGCCGACACCATGGTGGTGATCTCGTCGGTGGAGGTTTGCACGCGTTTGGCGAGGTTACGCACCTCATCGGCCACTACCGCAAAACCTCGACCCATCTCACCGGCGCGGGCTGCTTCGATGGCGGCGTTCAACGCCAGCAGGTTGGTCTGCTCGGCGATACTGTGAATCACGCTGACCACGCCGTTGATCTTCTGACTGTCTTCGGCCAGGCGCTGGATCATTTCGGCTGTCTGTTGTACGCCGTTGGACAAACCGGCAATCGAATGCTGCACCCGGGCCACCACTTGCTGACCGCTGCCGGCGAGGCCATCAGCAGTCTGCGAAAGATCACGGGTGGCGCCGGCGTGCTGGGCGATGTGATAAACCGTGGCGGTCATTTCGTTGATCGCAGTGGCGGCCTGATCGGTTTCGCTCTGCTGGCCGAGCATGCCGTGGCGCACCTCGTTCATGCTCGACGCCAACCGTGCCGCGCCGACATCCAGTTGCCGTGCGGTGTTGGCCACTGTGGTGACGACGCGCTGGTAACCAGCCTGCATCGCGTTGAACGCATTGGCCATCTGTCCGACTTCGTCTTTACCGGCCAGCGGCACTCGGGCTGAAAGATCGCCGCTTTTTTCGACGTGGAGCATGACGTCTTTCAAGGTGTTGAGCTGGCTGAGCAGGAAACGGATCAGCAGTTGTGAAGCGCCGAGCATCGCCAGCATCAGGATGAACACCGCCACCGCGTAGTTGGCGAAACGCTCGCTGAACACTTGGCTCAGGCTCGGGCCATGAGCAATTACTGCGACCTGTTGGCCATCGGTGCGGCTGAACACTTCGGCACCCATCAGCAGGTTATCGCCAAACAGCGGCATGTGATTGATGTCGATCCAGCCGTTGTTGTCAGTGATCTCCAGCAGCGGTTGATCATTGAGGCGCGGCGCTTCCCCACGTTTGAAGGTCAGCACCTGATCAGCTTTGGGCAGGGCCAGGCTGGCTGGCCAGGCCTTGAGCAATTGCGCCTGGGCTTGTGCCGAGGCACGTGACGCGTGACTGCGCGCCTGTTGTTCGAGTTGCACGGCGTACAACACCAGCAGCAGGGTGGTGACGAAGGCGACTGCATTGACCGCCCAGAATTTGTATTTCAGCGAGATATTGCTAAGCCAGGCACCCATGGAGGTCTTCTCTGATAGCGGAAACAGTTTTGGCAAGGTGCCATTATTGTGCCGCTATGCAGATCTGCGGATCTTGATATGAGTCAACAGACCGCACGGTCCCGCCCTTGTAGGAGTGAGCCTGCTCGCGATGACGGTGTGTCAGTCACCTCAATGTTGAATGAGCTGCCGCCATCGCGAGCAGGCTCACTCCTACAGAGGGAATTGGGGTGTGTCAGGAGAGGGTGGGGAGGTTGTAGAACGCACGGGCACACGCGGTGGTGTGTGCCGCCAGATCTTCCTCGGTTTCGCCACGATGCAACGCCACTTCGCGCAGGACTTCAGTCAGATACGCCGGCTCATTGCGGCCGTTCTTCGGTTTCGGTCGCAAGGTGCGTGGCAGCAAGTACGGCGCGTCACTTTCCAGCATCAAGCGTCCGCGTTTGATCTCTTTCACCAGCGGATGCAGATGCGTGCCACGGCGCTCGTCGCAGATCCAGCCGGTAATGCCGATGTGCAGGTCCAGATCGAGATAGCTGAACAAAGCTTTTTGCTCGCCGGTGAAGCAGTGCACGACAGCGGCGGGCAGTTGATCGCGGAAGTCTTTGAGGATTTCCAGCAAACGCTGGCTGGCATCGCGTTCGTGCAGGAACACCGGCAACTGCAATTCAACGGCCATGGCCAAGTGTTCTTCGAGGACTTTCTCCTGCTGCGGGCGCGGGGAGAAATCGCGGTTGAAATCCAGCCCGCATTCACCCACGGCGACGACGTTGGTTTCCGACAACAAACTGCGCAGACGTCGCGCGCTGTCTGCGTTCCAGTCACTGGCCGAATGTGGATGAATACCGGCGGTAGCGAACAGTCGCTGGCCACCCTCATCGAGTTGCTGGCACAGTTCCAGTGCCTGCTCGCTGCCCTCGACGCTGGTGCCGGTCAGCACCAGTTGGCAGACCCCGGCGGCATAGGCGCGGTCGAGCACGGCCTGGTGTTTGTCGGCGAAACTTGGGTTGGTCAGGTTGACGCCGATATCGATGAGTTGCATGGTTGCTACCTCGGGCCGAAGGCCGGAAAGCATACCAGAGCTGTAGATTCATAAGAAAAGCCAAGAACTACAACGAGTTATAGCTGTCTCTTGAGGCCGCGAGGCAGCCCGGTTTGGCAAAGATGCCATCACTGTGCCAGTCTCTTGCACTTTGCCAGCGCTCAAGGCGCTCTGTTTCCGTCGGTGATTTCGACCGTTCAGCGGTGAAATTGCCCCGTATTCTTTCCGGAGAGTGGATGGTTCGTCCCTCGGTTTTGCTGCTGTTGTGTGCCTCGTTGCTACTGCCGATCACGGCGGTCGCGCGCCTGCCCGGGCCGCTGCAAGCCGTGCCGGCCGCCAAAGTGCGCGACTTGTCCGAGATTCGCAGCAGTCGAGTGTTGCGCGTATTGGTCAACCAGAGCCGCAACAGTTCCGGCGAAGTCCAGGGCCAGGCCATCGGCGTCGAATACCATCGCCTGCGCGCCTTCGAGCAATACCTCAATGGCCACGCCCGTGATGGCCAGGAAATCACCCTCAAGATCATTCCCAAAGCCAAGGATCAACTGCTCGGCGCGTTGCAGCGTGGTGAAGGTGATCTGGTCGCGCCGGGTGAATTGCTCGATTTGCAGCCAGGCTATGCGGTCGCCAGTAGCGAGCCGATCTCCAGCAACGTGCCGCTGGTGCTGGTCGGCATCAAAGGCGAGCGGCGCTACACCAAAGTCGAGCAGCTCTCCGGCAAAACCCTGGCGTTGCCCACCGGCAGTGCGGCGGGGGAGGCGGTCAGTCAGCTCAATCAGAAACTGGCGTTGCACAAACTGGCGCCGATCAAGATTGAATGGGTTGATCCGACACTGGCCGTCGAAGACGTGCTGGAGATGGTTCAGGGCGGAATTTTTCATCTGACGATTGTCGAGCAACCGATCGCCGAACGCTGGGGCAAGATTTTGCCGAAGTTGCGTTTCGACCGGCAAGTGATGATCAGTGAGCCGGGCGAGGAGTACTGGTTCGTACGTCGTGATGCTTCGATGTTGCGGGCGAGCATTGATCGCTTTCTCGGTGGTTACAAGAAGCCCTCCAACGAGGACGTAGCGTTTCTGCGCATCTACCGCCGTCTCTATCAAGTCCACTATCCATTGGCCAAGGCTGATCGCCAGCGCCTGGAAAAACTGCGCCCGACCCTGCAAAAGCACGCCCAGGCGCAGAACATGGACTGGCTCAATCTGGCCGCACTGGCGTTCAAGGAATCACGCCTGCAACCCAATGCGCGCAGCGGCAGTGGCCCGACCGGGCTGATGCAGATCACGCCTTCCGCCGCTCAGCGAGTCGGCGTGAACAACATTCAGAATCTCGATGCGAATGTGCAGGCAGGGGCCAAATATCTGGCGATGATCCGCCGCAAATTCTTCAACAGCCCCAAGCTCAATGAGCGCGAACGCATGGCCTTCACTCTGGCGGCCTACAACATCGGCCCCGAGCGCGTGCAGGGTATGCGCGCTGAGGCCCGACGCCGGGGGCTGAATCCCAATCAGTGGTTCTTTCAGGTCGAGCGCATCGCCATGGAGCAGGTGGGAATGGGGCCGGTCAGCTATGTTAATAGCGTGAACAAGTACTACTTGGCGTTCGACCGGGAGCGGGAGTCGTTGGAGCCCGGGGCGCAGAAAGTCGTCTCACGTAAATGATCTAATAATTTGATTGTTATGGCGGAATATTTGCGCTTTTAACATGAGATTTACTGATTAATATAGCGGCCAACCAACACACAACACTTTTCGCAAAACAAGGAATGCCCCATGAACTCTCTGATCAACAAAGTCCTGTTCACCCGCGCCGGCTACGGTCTGACCATCCTGCGCATCGCTGTCGGCGTGATCTTCGCAGCTCACGGCTCGCAAAAACTCTTCGGTCTGTTCGGTGGTTATGGTCTGGCAGGCACGGCGCAGTACATGGACAGCATCGGCCTGCACCCGGGTTACGTGATGGCCACGCTGGCCGGCGGTACCGAGTTCTTCGCCGGCCTGGCCTTGATCATCGGCTTGCTGGTGCGTCCTGCGGCGTTGGGCCTGACCTTCCTGTCGCTGGTGGCGATCTTCACCGTGCACATCAGCAACGGTTTGTTCATGGCCAACAACGGTTATGAGTTCGCTCTGGCCCTGCTGGGTGGCAGCCTCGCGGTACTGATCGAAGGCGCCGGCAAGCTTTCGGTGGATCGCGCCATCGCCGGTTGAAGGCTCTGGCTCAAGGAAAAGGCCCGCATTGTGCGGGCCTTTTTTGTTGCGGCTGATTCTTGACACTCATCGGTCACGTTCTCTAGGATGTTGCCCATGCGCCGATTTAAACAGCTACTTGCGGGGCGCCAGGTGACTTGAACAGTTGCCGTCAGAAGCCGGAACAGGGCTTCGAAATACCGCTAAAGCGCTGGTTCGGTGTTGCCTCTCACCTGCCATGCAGACTTTTGAGGCAGAGACACGACACGATGAATGCACTACGCCCTCCAGCACGTCCCGCGCCGATCACGGCACATATCACCCAGCGCAACCCGAAAATTCTTCTTGGCGGCAAACATCAGCCGACGCTGTTGCGTTATCTCGATGGCTGGCCACGTCGCAGCGGCGGTCCTGCCGCGTTCCTGATCCAGTTCGTTGAGGACGGCGAGTCGCTGGCGCGTTTCGCCACTGACAGTTTTGATCTGGCAGTGATTCAGGCCCCGGCTTCCGAAGATGCGCCAGAGATGATCAAACAACTGGTCCGCGTTGCGCGGCAGGGCCTGATCACTCGCCGCTGATACGCTTCACGGATAGTCGATGGCGACGATGTAAACGAATTGCTCGCCAGTCGGCGTCTGCACTCGAACTTCGGCGTCCAGCGCCTTGCCGATCAAGGCACGGGCCAGTGGCGAGTCGATGCTGATCAGGCCCAGTTTCAGATCCAGTTCGTCCGGGCCGACGATGCGGTAGCGCGATTGCTTGCCGTCTTCGTCTTCGATGGTTACCCAGGCGCCGAAGTAGACCTTGTTCGGATCGCTGGGCTTTTCGCTGACGACCTTGAGTGCTTCCAGGCGTTTGGTGAGAAAGCGCACGCGACTGTCGATCTCGCGCAGCATCTTCTTGCCGTAGGTGTATTCGGCGTTTTCCGAGCGATCACCCTGAGCCGCCGCTTCGCTGACCGATTGCGTCACCTGCGGGCGGCGCACATGCCACAGCTCATGAAATTCGGCACGCATCCGCGCTTCACCTTCAGGGGTGATCAGCGCGGTGCCGGCGGTGCGAGGAGGGCGATAACGGCTCATGGCTACTTCTTGTGGTTAAGAGCGGTTGAGTCTATCAACCCTCGCGCAACACTGTCAGTGGGCTCGCATTCAGCGCCCGACGTGTGCCGAACACGCCGGCACCGCCAATCAGCACTGCGCCAATCAAAGGCAGCACCAGCAACCACGGATGCGGATGCCACGGCAGGTCGAAGGCGTAGCGATACAGCACCAGACTCACCACTTCCGAACCGATTGCCGCGAGCAGACCGCTGACCGCGCCGAGCAGGCCGAACTCGATGCGCCTTGCCTTGATCAGCAACTGTCGTTCCGCGCCCAGTGCACGCAGCAAGGCACCCTGGCGAATGCGTTCATCCAGCGTCGCTTGCAAGCCTGAGAACAGCACGGCCATTCCCGCCGCCAACACGAACAACAAGACATATTCCACGGCCAGGGTGACCTGAGCGAGGATGCTGCGCAGTTGTTCCAGCAATGCTTCGACCTGCAGGATGGTGACGGCCGGGAAGGTTCGCGACAGCTCGACGATCTGCTGATCATGACCCGGTGCCAGATAGAAACTGGTCAGGTACGTCGCCGGCAGATCCTTCAATGTGCCTGGCTGGAAGATCATGAAGAAGTTCGGCTGGAAGTTGTCCCAGTTGATCTCGCGCAGGCTGCTGACCTTCGCTTCACGATTGACCCCACCGACGCTGAACACCATGTGATCGCCGAGTTTGAGCTTGAGGCTTTCGGCGACCTTACCTTCCACCGAGACACCGGGAACATCGTCGGTCGGTTGATCCTTCCACCATTCACCTGCGGTGAGCTTGTTGCCCGCCGGCAAGTCCGCCGCCCAGGTCAGGCTCAGGTCACGTTGAATCGCCCGGTCTCCGGCCGAGTCCTTGCTGACGATTTGCTGCACCGGATCGCCATTGATGCTGATCAGCCGCCCGGGCACGACCGGATAGAGCGGCGCCGCTTGCGCAGAGACATTGACCAGATGATCGGCAAAGGCCTGTTTGTCTGCCGGCAGGATGTTCAGGGCGAAGTAGTTCGGTGCATTTTTCGGCAACTGGTTTTGCCAGGTGTCGAGCAGTTCACCGCGCAGCAAAGCGATCAGGGCCATCGACAGCAGAATCAAACCGAATGCCAACGACTGACCGGCCGCTGCCAAGGGATGGCGTAGCAACTGGCCCAAGCCCAGGCGCCACGGCAGAGAAGCGCGGGCGAGCATTCGCCGCAGGCTTCGCAGCAACAACAACAGCAGCCCCCCCAACACCAGCGCGGCGACTACGCCACCGCCGAGCAGGGCAAAGGTCAGCAGTAGATCCAGGCTCAGGCGCCACATGATCAGGCCAAGCGCGCCCAGTGCCGCGCCGTAAATCATCCAGGTGCTCGATGGAATTGGCAGCATGTCGCGACGCAATACGCGCAACGGCGGCACGCGGCCCAGCGCAGCCAGCGGCGGCAAGGCAAATCCGGCCAATGCCACCAGCCCGGTGCCGATCCCGGCAATGGCCGGAAACAGGCCGCCCGGAGGAACGTCACTTGGCAGCAGATCATGCAGCAGGGCGAACAGGCCCAATTGCGCCAGCCAGCCAAGCAACGCGCCGCTGAGGGCGGCGAACAGTCCGAGCACCGTCAGTTGAATACTGAACAGCAGCATGGTTTCCCGGCGTGACAACCCTAGGCAGCGCAACAAGGCACTGGCATCGAAACGCCGGCTGGCGAAACGGTTCGCTGACAACGCCACGGCCACGCCGGCCAGCAGCACGGCGACCAGACTGGCCATGTTCAGATAACGCTCGGCTTTGCCCAGCGCACCGCCAATCTGCCGGTTGCCGTCGCGGGCATCCTGAATCCGCTGGTTGGCCGCAAGCCCCGGTTTGATCAGTTGCCGATAGGTTTCCAGCGCCTGCGGTTCGCCGCGCCACAGTTCGCGGTAACTTACGCGGCTGCCGGGTTGCACGACGCCGGTCGCGGCGAGGTCGTCGAGGTTGATCATGACCCGAGGCGTCAGGCTATAGAAGTTGCCGGCGCGATCCGGTTCGTAGGTCAGCACGCGGGTCAGCTTCAGCGTCTTCATGCCAACGTCGATACTGTCGCCGATCTTCAGGTCCAGCGCCGTCAACAGACGCGCCTCGACCCAGGCTTCGCCCGATTGCGGTTCGCCGCCAATATCTTCGGTTGCGAAGGGCGCTGGAGCACTTTTCAGTTCGCCACGCAAAGGATACGCGCGGTCGACGGCCTTGATGCTCGACAGCTGAATGCCGTTGTCGGTGGCGATAACACTGGAGAACTCCACCACTTGCGCATGGTTGAGGCGTAATTCGGTGCCGCTCTTGATTTGTTCCTCGCGCGCCGGTGAACTGCCTTCGAGCACCAGATCGGCACCGAGAAACTCGGTGGCGCGCAGGGTCATGGCGCCGTTGAGGCGAGCACCGAAATAACCGATGGCGGTACTCGCCGCCACCGCCACCACCAACGCGAAGAACAACACGCGCAATTCACCGGCGCGGGCATCGCGCATGAGTTGGCGTATGGCGAGACTGAACAGACGCAACAGCGGCAAACGTGCCATCAAGGCTCCAGAGGGGCGACCAACAGCCCGGCTTCAAGGCGGATCAGGCGCCGGCAGCGATGGGCCAGGCGTTCGTCGTGGGTCACCAGCACCAGGGTGGTGCCGCGTTCCTTGTTCAATTCGAAGAGCAAATCGCTGATGCGCTCACCGGTATGGCTGTCGAGGTTGCCGGTCGGCTCGTCAGCGAACAGCACGTCAGGCTCGGCGGCAAACGCGCGCGCTATCGCCACGCGCTGCTGTTCACCACCCGAGAGCTGGCGCGGCGAATGTGTCAGGCGCTGGCCGAGGCCAACGCGCTGGAGTAATTCGGTCGCCCGTTCACGGGCGTCTTTGCGGCCATCAAGCTCCAGCGGCAGCATGACGTTTTCCAGCGCATTGAGGCTGTCGAGCAGTTGAAACGATTGAAAGACGAAACCGACGTGCTCGGCACGAATGCGCGCGCGCTGGTCTTCATCGAGATTGCTCAGGCTCTGTCCGGCGAGGATGACTTCGCCACTGCTCGGCAGGTCGAGGCCGGCGAGCAGGCCGAGGAGGGTGGATTTGCCCGAACCGGACGCGCCTACAATGGCCAGGCTGTCGCCCTTGTTCAGTTCCAGGCTGAGTTCGTGCAGGATAGTCAGTTCACCTTCCGCGCTGGGAACCACTTTGCTGAGGTTCTTCGCGGTGAGAATGCTTGCGCCCATGGAGAATCCGATGCGTGTGTGGTTTTTGAGTGCTGGCCTGGCCTTGATGTGCATGGCCCAGAACGCAGCGGCGGGTACTGTCCTGATCGTTGGCGATAGTATCAGCGCCGGTTTCGGACTGGATACCCGTTTGGGGTGGGTGTCGTTGCTCGAGCAACGGCTCAAACAGGAGGGTTTCGACGATAAAGTGGTCAATGCCTCCATCAGCGGCGACACCAGTGCCGGAGGCCAGGCGCGCCTGCCGGCGCTGCTTGCAGAGCATAAGCCGGAACTGGTGATCCTCGAACTTGGCGGCAACGATGGCCTGCGCGGAATGCCGCCAATTCAATTGCAACAAAATCTTGCCTCGATGATCGACAGCTCCCGCCAGAGCGGTGCCAAGGTGCTGTTGCTCGGCATGCAGTTGCCGCCCAATTACGGCAAGCGCTACACCGACGCTTTCGCCGAGGTCTACGGCAAACTCGCGGACGATAAAAAGATCCCGCTGGTACCGTTTTTCCTCGACGGCGTCGGCGGTCATCCGGACTTGATGCAGGCCGATGGTCTGCACCCGGCAGCCGGGGCTCAGGGCAAGTTGCTGGAAAATGTCTGGCCGACGCTAAAACCGCTGTTATGAGGCTTTTCTAAGGGCAGGCTTTCGGCTAATGTGGCGCCCCCTTATTTGGAGCCCCCGATGTCGCGTTCTGCCTGGTCCCTGTTTGCCTACCAACTGATCGAGCCCGACGAGCAGCTGGATCTGTTCGCCTGCCAGGAAGTGCGGGTGCATCTGGTGACCCGGCAACTCGAACTCGGTGGCTCGGCCGATCGCACCCTGTGCGGCAGTCTGCTGCCAGCGCAACCGCGCTGGTCGAGCGTGGATCGCCGGGTGTTTCAGGATCAGCGACTGTGCTCGCTGTGCCGGGCGATTCTGGAATCGCAGAAGCGCGGCACATCGCCGATCTGGCCGGAATTGCGTTTCGAGCTTTAAGGTCAAAAGATCGCAGCCTGCGGCAGCTCCTGCAAGGAAGGGCGTACACCTGTAGGAGCTGCCGCAGGCTGCGATCTTTTCAAGGCCTGACGCGGTCCATCGGGCTGTCTCCCCCAATATTCAAAGCGCGGTGTACAATCGCGCTCTTATACCCTTGTTGATCATGCGAAGGATTTTCCGGATGTTGCCGCGCTTTCCTGCCGTCACCCGCTGCCTGTCACTTGCCGCCCTGTGTGTGGCCGGTCCCGTTGCTGCATTGGAGTTTCCCCTGCCACCACCTGGTGAGGACATCATCGGCCAGGTGCAGGTGATCAAAGCCAAGTACGAAGACACCTTTGCCGATCTGGGCACGAAGTACGATCTGGGTTACTCGGAAATGGTCGCGGCCAACCCGGGCGTCGATGCCTGGTTGCCGGGCGCGGGTACAGAAATCGTCTTGCCGACCCGTTTCATTCTGCCGCCGGGCCCGCGCGAAGGCATTGTGATCAACCTCGCCGAGTACCGCCTCTACTATTTCCCGAAGGGCAAGAACGTGGTTTACACGTTCCCGCTGGGTATCGGACGTGAGGGCTGGGGTTCGCCGATTGCGCATACCTCGATCACCGCCAAGACGCCAAACCCGACCTGGACGCCTCCTGCGTCGATCAAGGCTGAACACGCCGCTGACGGTGATCCGCTGCCAAACGTGGTGCCGGCCGGCCCTGACAACCCACTGGGGCCGTTCAAGTTCACCCTTGGCACGCCAGGCTACCTGATCCACGGTTCGAACAAGAAATTCGGTATCGGCATGCGTACCAGTCACGGCTGCTTCCGCATGTTCAATAACAACGTGCTGGAAATGGCCGGCATGGTGCCGGTCGGGACTTCGGTGCGCATCCTCAACGATGCGTACAAGTTCGGCAGCAGTGGCGGCAAGGTTTATCTGGAAGCGCACACGCCGATCGACGACAAGGGCAACCCCTCGGTGGTCGACAAACACACAGCAGTGATCAACGCGATGCTCAAGCGTGAAGACGTCACCAGCAACCTGCGTGTGAACTGGGACGTGGTGCGTGATGTGGTCGCGGCCGAAGATGGCCTGCCAACGGAAATCGGCACGCCGAATACTTCGGCACCGATTGTTGCCAATACACCGATCGACCTGCAGCAGTAAGTCGTACCCCGGAACCCGTCGATGCGTGAAGCGTCGGCGGGTTTTTTATTGCCTGATCAAAAACGATGGGCAATAAAAAAGCCGACCCGATAAATCGGGTCGGCTCGATAACAATCCCGAGGGATTATTACTTGCGGCTAGCTTTGTCCAGCATGCGCAGAGCACGCTCGTTAGCTTCGTCAGCAGTCTGTTGTGCTTTTTGAGCAGCAGCCAGAGCTTCATCAGCTTTACGGTAAGCTTCGTCTGCACGAGCCTGGGAGCGAGCAGCTGCGTCTTCAGTAGCGGTCAGACGTGCTTCGGTTTCTTTCGATGCGCTGCTGCAACCGGTAGCCAGAACTGCGGCCAGAGCCAGAGCAGAGAATTTCAGAACGTTGTTCATCGTGTTCCCCTTCAAGGACTTTCAAATTAAGTGGCTGTCTCCTCACGATTGAGGAAATAGCCGGCGTACATACTACCCATTACTTGTAGTAAGTAAACTGACGTAGCGCAAGAAGCAAAAAAAATTGTAGTTGCTGATTCTTTTTCGAGCAACTTTTAACCTGGTTGTTTAAAAAACACCCAGCTACAAGTCCCGCGCAGAGCGAGCTAATGAGAAAAAGTTCCCGTTGTCATGTGCTGTTTTTGCAGTCTTGGCTAAAGTCTGTCTAAATGAATTCGTCCATACTTTTGTTCCGATTTTGCGTGCTGCTTCGCTTATCTTTTGTCCATGTTGAGGTGACTTTAAAAAAGGCCGCACGTCTTAAGTCTCAACATCCGGCAATGTTCAGGTGAGCGGCCCGGGAAGATCTTCTCCCACGCCACCCCTGCGTCCATCGGAGCAACCCCCGTCAACCGGCTTGATGACGAGCGCACCTTGAGCATTTTTGCCAATGATGCCTACTATTTATCAGGTGCTCGGTTGCGCGAGATCGGTGTGGCTCTTCTCGGTGTCCATCAGGCACGGGGTGGCGTAGTTGTTCCTTCGCCGGAAAAACATCGGTAAGGTAGGGGTCAGAATTCAAGACCCGCGAGGAGTAGTGATGAGCGAGGCGTTGTCCATCCACCATGACCAGGCTGGTCATCAGTTCGAGACCAATGTGGACGGTCATCGTGCCTACCTGACCTATATGGATCTGGGAAAACAGACCCTGGATATCTATCGCACGTTTGTGCCCAACGCCCTGCGTGGCCGTGGCATTGCTGCTGCGCTGACCGAAAGCGCGCTGCAATACGCCGAAGAAATGGGCTACACGGTGATTCCGTCGTGCTCCTACGTCGAGCGCTACATGGAGCGTCACCAGCGCCGCGCCGCCAAGATCTGAACCGCAGACACAAAAAAAACGCCGGGCAATGCCCGGCGTTTTTTTATGCCTGTAGAACGCGTATCAGCTGCGCTGGCGTTTCGGCAGAACATCCTTGAGCTTGGCGTGCATGCTGCGCAGGGTGTTCTCGGTGGCGGACCAGTCGATGCAGGCATCGGTGATCGACACGCCGTATTGCAGGTCGGCGAGGTCTTTCGGAATTGCCTGGCAACCCCAGTTCAGATGACTCTCGACCATCAGGCCGATGATCGACTGGTTGCCTTCGAGGATCTGGTTGGCGACGTTCTCCATCACCAGCGGTTGCAGGGCCGGGTCCTTGTTGGAGTTGGCGTGGCTGCAATCGACCATGATGTTCGGCTTGATCTTCGCCTTGTTCAGCGCCTGCTCACACAGGGCAACGCTGACCGAATCGTAGTTCGGCTTGCCGTTACCACCGCGCAACACCACGTGACCGTAGGCGTTGCCTTTGGTGGTGACGATCGACACGCCACCTTCCTGGTTGATACCGAGGAAGCGGTGTGGGCTGGACACTGACTGCAAGGCGTTGATCGCCACGGTCAGGCCGCCGTCAGTGCCGTTCTTGAAGCCGACGGCCGAGGACAGGCCGGAAGCCATTTCACGGTGAGTCTGCGATTCCGTGGTGCGCGCGCCGATCGCCGACCAGCTGATCAGGTCCTGCAGATACTGCGGGGAGATCGGGTCGAGGGCTTCGGTGGCGGTTGGCAGGCCTTTTTCGGCCAGATCCAGCAGCAACTGACGACCGATGTGCAGACCGTCCTGGATCTTGAACGAGTCGTCCAGGTACGGATCGTTGATCAGGCCTTTCCAGCCAACGGTGGTCCGTGGCTTCTCGAAATACACGCGCATGACCAGATACAGGGTGTCGGAGACTTCCTCCGCCAGCACCTTGAGGCGGTCGGCGTATTCGTGGGCAGCCTTGATGTCGTGGATCGAGCACGGGCCGATCACTACGAACAGACGGTGGTCGGTGCCATCAAGAATGTTGCGAATGACTTCGCGGCCCTTGGTGACGGTGCGCAGGGCAGCGTCGCTCAGAGGGATATCACGCTTGAGCTGATCGGGAGTGATCAGGGTCTCGTTAGAGGCGACGTTTAGGTCGTTGATCGGTAAATCAGCCATCGTTTACTCGTCAGGTCACGGGTGCCGGCCGCCAGCGATCCCCGCGCGGCGGAGCACAGCAGATTTAAGCGCGTCGGGGAGCGGAACCTTAGCGCGTAAAGCGCCTGCTCGACAATGGGCAAAAGGTGCTTTAGTCCAGCGCTGGCTGCGCAAAAGCCTTGCGCACGCTGTCGTGGGAGAACTCGTCGGCGTGTTGCTCGACCCATTGCAGGGCCACCGCCTGAATTTCTTGCAGGTCATCGTGGGTGTCGTGCATGCGGCAGTAGCGCTCGATCTGACACACCTGCTCACCCATTCGCGCGCTGAACAGCGTCTGCTCATCGGTAAACGCGATGCCCACCAGATAGCCTTTTTTGCGGCGCAGGCACCACGCGACATAGCCCGGATAACAGATGTCGGCATTCAGTGTCGGCATACGCACTTGCAGCGCCGTGCCATGGCGCCAGGCACGGTGGTAATTGCAAGCGATGCCGCCGAGGCTGATAGTGTGCAGCTGTTGCCTGGAAATACACTCAGGCTTGAGCAAGGTTAATTCAACCGGCACCTCGTCCGGATGAGGTATGAAACGTCCCATGAGCACAGACTCCCTGTGTCGGTCATTTGACATTGTTTCCCCCAGTATAGTGGTCGAATCCGAACTGACCGATTTCGACGCCGATCAACGGCTATTGGCGATGAGCGGCGTTTCCCTGGTGATTTTCACCAGTGTCGGCTGCGCCAGTTGCCGTTATGCCCGCGAGGTGTTGCCGGGACTCGATCTGGCCATCGATCAGTTGTGCTGGATCGATGCCGGCGACAACGGCGGGTTGGTCGAGCGTTATCAGGTCTTTCATTTGCCGGCGCTGTTTGTCGTGCGCGACGGCGAATTCTTTGGGGCATTGCATACACGCCTGACGGCCGATGCACTCAACGAGGCATTGGCGCAGGCACTGGGTCGAATTGCAGAGGAGTTGCCATGATGGGGGCAGTGAATAAACCGGGCTTTGATAAACCGAAAGTGGGGATCATTGGCACCGGCGCGATTGGTGGTTTCTACGGTGTGATGCTGGCGCGTGCCGGCTTCGATGTGCACTTTCTGTTGCGCAGCGAGTTTTCGGCGGTGGCTGAACGCGGTTTGCAGGTGAACAGCGCGGTGCATGGCCCGCTGACATTGAATCCGGTGCAGGCCTATTCGGCGGCCGAGGATATGCCCAAGTGCGACTGGCTGTTGGTCGGGGCGAAAACCACCAGCAATGCCGGTCTCGCGCCTTCTATCATTCAAGCGGCCAAACCCGATGCGAAAGTGCTGGTGCTGCAAAACGGCCTCGACGTCGAAGACAGCTTGCGTGAATTGCTTCCCGATTCCCTGCATCTGCTGGGCGGCCTGTGCCTGATCTGCGTGCATCGCGAAGGGCCAGGGCAAGTCATCCATCAAGCCTTGGGCGCGGTGAACGTCGGTTATCACAGTGGTCCATCCAGCAATGACGCCGCCTGTATGGCGATTGTCGAGGAGGGTTCCGGGATGTTCCGCGCTGCCGGGATCGATTCCCAGGCGATGCCCAATCTGCAGCAGGCGCGCTGGCAGAAACTGGTGTGGAATATTCCCTACAACGGCCTGTCGGTGCTGCTTGGTGCTGGCACCACCCAGCTGATGGCTGATGCCGACAGCCGCGCATCGATTCAGGCATTGATGGCTGAAGTGGTGCAGGGTGCCAAGGCCTGTGGCCATGAAGTGCCGCCGGGATACGCCGACTATCTGTTCATGATGACCGAGAAAATGCTCGACTACTGGCCGAGCATGTACCACGACTTTTTACATAAACGACCGCTGGAGCTGGAAGCGATCTACGCTCGGCCACTGGCAGCGGCGAAAGCGGCAGGCTGTGAGTTGCCGCGCATCGAAGCGTTGTATCGCAATTTAAGTTTTATCGACCGGCGCAACGTTTAAGCCGGTCGCTCTGGGGGAAGGCATGGCCAAAAACATCGATGACAAACTGGTGCTGGCGATTTCGTCGCGCGCGCTGTTCGACCTGAGCGAGAGCCACAAGGTCTATCTGTCGAGCGGCGTCGAAGCCTACCGGCAATATCAGATCGAGCACGAAGACGAAATCCTTGCGCCCGGCGATGCCTTCCCGCTGGTGGAAAAACTCCTGAGCCTCAACAGTCGCCTCGGGCGGGCGCGGGTCGAGGTGATTCTGGTCTCGCGCAACAGCGCCGACACCGGGCTGCGTGTGTTCAACTCGATTCACCACTACGGCCTGGCGATTTCCCGCGCGGCGTTCGTTGGCGGGCGCAGTCCGTATCCTTATTTGAAGGCGTTTGGTTGCGACCTGTTTCTTTCCACCCATGCGGAAGATGTGCGCGCGGCGCTGGACGCCGGGTTCGCGGCGGCAACGATTTTGTCCGGTGGTGCCAGCCGTGCCGCGAGTGATGAATTGCGCATCGCCTTCGACGGTGACGCGGTGATTTTTTCCGATGAGTCGGAGCGCGTCTATCAGTCTGGCGGGCTCGAAGCGTTCCAGGCCAAGGAGCGCGAAGCGGCCCGCGAGCCTTTGCGTGGCGGCCCCTTCAAAGGCTTTCTGGCGGCGCTCAATCTGTTGCAGCGCGAATTCCCCGACGACGATTGCCCGATCCGCACGGCGCTGGTAACCGCGCGTTCGGCCCCGGCTCATGAACGGGTGATCCGCACGTTGCGCGAATGGGACATTCGTCTCGACGAGTCGTTATTTCTCGGTGGCCTGACCAAATCGGCGTTTCTCGAAGCGTTCGCCGCCGACGTCTTCTTCGATGATCAGGCCGGCCATTGCGAACTCGCCCGCGAAGTCGTTGCCACTGGCCACGTGCCGCATGGCATCAGCAACGAACCGTCGATCTAAACCCCTGTGGTTCAAGACGTTGCGCCGCACGTCGTACTCGCCAAGGCACTGCTAAGCTGAATCAAATCTCCGCCATGTTGGCACGCGAGGAGGTCATATGATTCGTTCGATGCTGTATGCCACTGACCTCGGTCTGTACGCACCGTTAGTGATGCAGCATGCCTTGGCATTGGCGCGAACATTCAATGCCGATTTATACGTGGTGCACGCGGTAGAGCCGATGGGGCTGTTTGCCGAGTCGGTGTTGCAGAGCTATCTCGACGAGCAGGCATTGAACGAATTTCACAGCCAGGGTCTGAAAACCGTCATCGCCAATATCGAACAGCGGGTGCTGGAAAGCTTTCGTGAAGAACTGGGGGAAGAGGGCGAACAAGACCTGCAGCGCATTCGCGCAGTGCGCGTGCTGCAGGGCGATCCGTCGCAGGTGATTCTCGACCAGGTGCAGAAACTCTCTGTCGATTTGCTGATCGTAGGAAGTCACAGCCACGGGGTGGGTGCGGAAACGCCATTGGGGCGCACGGCGGCCCGGGTCCTGCAATTGGCCAAGGTGCCGGTTTATCTGGTGCCGCTGGTGGAGCGTCGGCGCCGGGAGGATCGCTGAGGCAGGAATAATGGCACTATGATAAAAAAGTTCTAGATTTATTCTTCAAACCATTAATATAGTTATATACCGTCGCTGATGCCCGTGGCGTCTACCTGCTTTGAGGGATTCATATGAAGCTTCAACAATTGCGCTACATCTGGGAAGTGGCGCACCACGACCTCAACGTTTCCGCTACAGCCCAAAGCCTTTACACCTCGCAACCGGGCATCAGTAAACAAATCCGTCTGCTCGAAGACGAACTCGGCGTTGAAGTCTTTGCCCGCAGTGGCAAGCACCTGACCCGCGTCACCCCGGCCGGCGAGCGCATCATCACCACAGCCGGTGAGATCCTGCGCAAGGTAGAAAGCATCAAGCAGATCGCCCAGGAATTCTCCAACGAGAAAAAAGGCACCCTGTCGATCGCCACCACCCACACCCAGGCGCGTTATGCCCTGCCGCCGGTGATCAGCAATTTCATCAAGCAATACCCGGACGTGGCGCTGCACATGCACCAGGGTTCGCCGATGCAGATCGCCGAAATGGCCGCTGACGGCACCGTCGATTTCGCCATCGCTACCGAAGCGCTGGAGCTGTTCGGCGATCTGGTGATGATGCCGTGCTACCGCTGGAACCGTTGCGTAGTCGTGCCGCAGGGCCACCCGCTGACCAAGCTGCCGAAGCTGACCCTTGAAGCTCTGGCCGAATACCCGATCGTGACTTACGTGTTCGGTTTCACCGGCCGTTCGAAACTCGACGAAGCTTTCAGCCATCGCGGCCTGACGCCGAAAGTGGTGTTCACCGCCGCCGACGCCGACGTGATCAAAACCTATGTGCGTCTGGGTCTGGGTGTGGGCATCGTCGCTAAAATGGCGGTCGACACCAAACTCGATAACGATCTGGTGGTGCTGGATGCCAGCGAACTGTTCGAGTCGAGCATCACCAAGATCGGTTTCCGTCGCGGCACCTTCCTGCGGGGTTTCATGTGCGACTTCATCGAGAAGTTCGCCCCGCACCTGACCCGCGAAGTCATGGCCAAAGCGATTCAGTGCCACAACAAGCAAGAGCTGGAAGAACTGTTCGACGGCGTCGAACTGCCGGTTCACTGATCAGTTGTTTCAGAGCACCTCGGTGACAGCGAACTGTTGCCGGGTGCCCGCCACCAGAATCTCCACCTCATCGCCTTCGAACTTGCCCAGCAGGCTTTTGCCCAGCGGCGAGCGCGGGGTGATGACGGTAATCGGCTGACCGACCACGTCGACTTTCAGACCCGCCGCGTCCGGCGCCAGAAACAGCCATTGTTCGCGACCCTTTTCGTCCTCCAGACCAAGCAGGGCGCCGATTTCGATACCGCGATTTTCATCGTAGGCACGTAGCGTCAGGTTCTGACACAGCGCCAGTGACTGACGAATTTCCTCAACCCGTTTCGCCTGACCCGCCGCCAGATACGACGCCTCAAGCCCCAGCGTGTCGTACTTGTTTTCGGCGATGTTTTCTTCGTGGGTCGCGGTTTCGTAAGCGGTTTGCGCAGCGCGTTCGGCAACGTCGAGGTCGATGCGCAGTTTGTCGAGAATCAGTTGGTGGACGATGTGCTTGTTCATGATCAATCGCAGAATTGCAAAACGTTGGCGCGGCTTTTTTCGCTCGGGGCGGTCTGGTCCTGTTGCAACCAGAACTGGCATTTTGGGTTGGACTGATTTCGCGAGCTGCTGCGCGCTTGATCGAGTCGAGCCTGCTGTTCGTTCTTGCGCAGGTTTTCTTCGTACTGGTCGAACAACGGGCTCTGCGCTGGAATATCCGGCTGCACCTGCACGGCCGCCGGTGGCTTGGCCAGTTCCTGCACCGCCTGCGCGACCGGTGCCAATTGTTCGCTGAACAGAAAACGCGACAGCAGCCAGCAGGTCAGCGCGATGGCGAGAAAACCCAGCCACATGCCCAAGGCAATGCTGCCGGTCAGATGCAGCGCGCTAAGCTGTACAGGCAATGGGCGGCGCGGATTGGGACGATAGGGCATGGCTGCCTCCTGGCGGATGATTACGGGCAAGTGGCGATTGTCGCACGAAGATTAATACTCGTCGGCTCTTCTGCACGAGGTCATTTATGCGGACAATCGCTGCTTTTGCCAACGGGAGTCTTGAATGCCGGAAGTGAACACCCGCTGGGATATTTTTTGCACCGTAGTCGACAACTATGGCGATATCGGCGTGACCTGGCGTCTGGCCCGGCAATTGGTCGCCGAGCACTCTTTGGCGGTGCGCCTGTGGGTCGATGACCTGCGTGCGTTCGAACGGATCTGCCCGGACATCGACGTCAACGCCGTGCAGCAATGGCGGCAGGGCGTCGAGGTGCGGCACTGGCCGAGTGAGTGGGCACACACTGAAGCGGCGGATGTGGTCATCGCTGCGTTTGCCTGTCAGTTGCCCAGTGATTACATGGACGCCATGGCCGAACGCGAAAAGCCGCCGTTGTGGATGAACCTCGACTACCTCAGCGCCGAGGACTGGGTCTTTGGCTGTCATGGTCTGCCATCGGTGAAATACAAATCGGTGCAGAAAATCTTCTTTTTCCCCGGCTTCCGGCCCGGTACTGGCGGCTTGCTGCGTGAGCGTGGATTGCTTGAGCAGCGTCAGCAGTTTCAGCAGGATCCCGAGGCGCAGCGACAATTCCTGCAGGGCCTGGGCATTGATCGCACGCCTGAGGCGCAGCTGATTTCGTTATTTGCCTACGAGAATGCCGGGCTGGCCAGTTGGCTGGACGTATTGGCAGCGGACGCCACGCCAACCCATCTACTGGTGCCGGAAGGGCGCATTCTTGGCGATGTTGCGCGCTGGCTCGGGGTTGAAACCCTGACGGTCGGTGCGATCCATGTGCGGCAGTCATTGACCGTGCAGGTCCTGCCGTTCGTCCGACAGGATCAATATGATCACCTGCTGTGGTGCTGCGATTTCAACGCCGTGCGCGGCGAGGATTCGTTCGTTCGCGCGCAATGGGCGGGGCGGCCGATGCTCTGGCACATCTATCAGCAGGACGAAGACATCCACCTGGACAAACTCGACGCGTTTCTTGCGCTGTACACGAAAGGCCTGTCGCCGGCTGCTGCTGAGGCGATGAACGGTCTTTGGCGAGCCTGGAGTGCCGGGCAGCCGATCGGTGATCACTGGCTGGCGAGCCGCAAACACTGGCCCGAACTGCAGGAAAATGCCGAAAAATGGTGTCTGGAACAAGGCTTGCAGGCCGATCTTGCCGCAGCGCTGGTACAGTTTTACCTAAATTGGATATGATACGCGGCCTAGATTTTTGTAAATCCCATCCAAATTCGGATATTCGCAATGAAAACTGGTAAAGAACTGAAACCCGGTACCGTGATCCGTCTCGAGAACGATCCTTGGCTGGTTCAGAAAGCTGAATTCACCAAGTCGGGCCGTAACAGCGCGATCATGAAGACCAAGCTGAAAAACCTGCTGACCGGTTACAAGACCGAGATCGTTTACAGCGCTGACGACAAACTGGACGACGTAATCCTCGACCGCAAAGAAGCGACCCTGTCCTTCATCAGCGGCGACACCTACACGTTCATGGACACCACTGACTACACCATGTACGAGCTGAACGCTGAAGACATCGAAGCTGTTCTGCCTTTCGTTGAAGAAGGCATGACCGATGTTTGCGAAGCGATCTTCTTCGAAGAGCGTCTGGTTTCCGTAGAGCTGCCGACCACCATCGTACGTGTAGTTGACTACACCGAAGGTTCGGCCCGCGGCGATACTTCCGGCAAAGTCATGAAGCCAGCCAAGCTGGCCAACGGTACCGAGCTGCAGGTTGCTGACTTCATCGAAATCGGTGACAAGATCGAAATCGACACCCGCGAAGGCGGTTCCTACAAAGGCCGTGCCAAATAAGCACTGCTTTTCGCGGAAAGAAAAAGCCCGACCATTGAGTCGGGCTTTTTTGTGCCTGGGTTTTGTGCTCCACACCTATTCCCTGTGGGAGCGAGCCTGCTCGCGAATGCGTTCTGTCAGCCAGCACATCACCGGATGACACTCCGCTTTCGCGAGCAGGCTCGCTCCCACAATGGGATTGTGGTTACTTCAGGTGTTCCTTGAGTTCTTCAGATGCCTGCAACATCGCCGAACGCACTGCTGGCACCTGACTGACCACGTTGAGCAAACCGTAATCGTGAATCATGCCGTTGTACCGCACTGACGTCACCGGCACTCCGGCCTCGTCCAGTTTGCGTGCGTAGGCTTCGCCTTCATCACGCAAGACATCGGCGCCGGCGGTCTGCACCAGCGCGGGCGGCAGGCCCTTCAGTTGTGCGGTGGTGGCCCGCAGCGGCGAGGCGTAGATCTCGCTGCGCTGTTTGGCGTCGGTGGTGTAGTTGTCCCAGAACCACTTCATCATGTTGCGCGTGAGGAAGTGTCCTTCGGCGTACTGGTTGTAGGAACCGGTATCGAAATTGGCATCCGTCACCGGCCATAGCAGCACCTGGAACTTAATCGCCGGCGTGCCCTTGTCTTTGGCCATCAGTGCAACCACAGCCGCCATGTTGCCGCCGACGCTGTTGCCCGCCACGGCCAGACGTTTGCCATCGACATTGATCTCTTTACCGTGCTCTGCGACCCACTTCGTTGCGGCGTAGGCCTGGTTGATCGCCACCGGGTAATGCGCTTCCGGCGATGGCGTGTAATTGACGAACACCGCCGCCGCTCCAGAACCGACCACCAGATCCCGCACCAGCCGCTCGTGCGTCGGGAAGTCGCCCAGCACCCAGCCGCCGCCATGGAAGAACATGAACACTGGCAGCTCGCCCTTGACCCCGGCCGGCCGGACGATGGTCAGGCTCAACGGTTGGCCATCGACCTGGATGGTTTTCTCGCTGACGTCCGCTTTGGGCAGCGTCAACTTGACCCCGGACTGCGCGCCGACCAGCACGGCGCGGGCATCTTTGGGCGTCAGCTGTTCCATCGGTTTGCCGGTGCCGGCATTCAGCACATCGAGGAATGCCTGAGTGTTGTGTTCGACATCACCGGCAAATGCACTGTGGATGGACAGGGCGAGAAGGGTACCGGTCAAGACTTTGCTGAAAGTGTGCATGTTCATTTCCTGTTCGGGCCTGGGCTATCAGCAGTTAAACGGTGACGTGCAGACGCACATCGACGTTGCCGCGGGTGGCGTTGGAGTACGGGCAGACCTGGTGAGCAGCGTCGACCAGCGCTTGTGCGTCGGCTTGTTCCAGGCCAGGCAGGCTGATGTGCAGGTCGATGTCCAGACCGAAGCCACCGGGGATCTGGCCGATACCGACGTGGGCGGTGATCGAGGCATCGTCAGGGATTTTGCGTTTGCTCTGGCTGGCGACGAATTTCAGTGCGCCGATGAAGCAGGCCGAGTAGCCGGCAGCGAACAGTTGCTCCGGGTTGGTCGCCGCGCCGCCGGCACCGCCGAGCTCTTTCGGGGTGGCGAGTTTGACGTCGAGAATGCTGTCGCTGGAGATCGCACGACCATCACGGCCGCCAGTGGAGGTTGCGATTGCGGTGTAGAGAGTTTGCATGGTGTGAGCCTCATTGGGTGTGGTTGTGTGCGCTAATTGTTTGCGCGCTAAGTAAGTGCGAGATAAATGTATCGCGCGAATATATTGCGCGCAAGACAAATTTTAAAAAAAGCTGCGCTTTGACGAAGCGGCGGGTATGAGAGGGTGGCTGTAAGGCTCGAGTTAGAGCGGATTGCGCGGTAGATCAGATGGTGAAAATATTTTCTTGTCGATGAAATCAATGTGGGAGCGAGCCTGCTCGCGAATGCGGTGTATCAGTCACCATTCATATCGACTGACACTACGCATTCGCGAGCAGGCTCGCTCCCACAGGGACTGTGTGGAAGTCAGATCAGGCTTTCTTGCAAGTGACCGCGCAGTGCCTGCAATTCCGCTTGCAGCTTTTGCAGGCGTTCCAGGGTGAAGCCGCTGGCGCCGAGGATGCATTGCGGAATGGTCTGCGCCTTGTCTCGCAGCGCGCGGCCTTGCTCGGTCAACTCGACAATCACCACCCGCTCATCCTCTCGACTGCGCGTGCGGCTGAGTAACCCTTCGCCTTCCAGGCGTTTGAGCAGTGGAGTCAGCGAACCGGGGTCGGTCAGCAACCGTGTGCTGATCTCTCCGACCGTCAAACCATCCTTTTCCCACAACACCATCATTGCCAGGTACTGCGGATAGGTCAGATTCAACGCTTGCAGCAGTGGCTTGTAGACCTTGGTCATCATCAGTGAAGTGGAATGCAGGGCGAAGCAGGCCTGGTTATCCAGTAGCAGTTCTTCGCAAAGGTCGGGGGTATTGCGCTCGGATTTCATAACAAAGCCTTGATCGGTGATGGTCATGAATCTAGCGCCCGAATGTTTAATGCGCTAGATAATTCTCCAGCCTCAGTGGCGGCCCAAATCTCGCTGTAGCGCCAGATCCCAGGGCGGCACCGGGCTGAAGCGGCTTTTCAGATACTCCAGCAACAAGCGACTACGCGAATTCGTCTGCTGTTCCATGCGCAACGCGTAAATGCCGGTGGACTCCGGATTGGGTAGCCCGCTTTCGCAAAACAAAGGCAGCAATTCGCCGCGTAACAGGTATTCACTGGCCAGCCAGGTCGGTAGATGAGCAATGCCCAATCCGGCCAAGGCGCCACAGACCAATGCTTCGGCGTTGTTGGCGCTCATGCGGATTCGCCCCGGGCGGTGCAGTTGCATCTGGCCGTCCTGTTCAAAGCGCCAGGCGAAGGGCGGTGCGAGGCCGTCCCAGTCGAGGCCGTCATGCTCGCTCAGTTGCGCCGGCCTGCCGGGCACACCACGGCGTTTGAGGTAGTCAGGGCTGGCGCAGGCAATTCGCACCATGCTCGCCAAGGGTGTGGCGACCAATCGGGTATCAGCCATTTGCCCTGCGCGCAGGACCAGATCGACTTTGCCAAGATTGGAACCGGCCATATCGACGAAGCTGTCGATCAAGTGCAATTGCACGTCCAGGCCCGGATACAGAACGAGAAAGTCAGCGATTACGGGTGCCAGATGCCGTCGCCCGAAGGCTGCCGGGGCATCGATGCGAATCAGGCCCTCTGGCGCACTGCTTAGCGACACCGCTTCAGCTCGGGCCAGTTGCAATTCGGCGACGATCCGCCGGGCCCGTTCGGCAAACGCGAGACCGGCCGGCGTGGCGAGTACGGCGTGAGTGCTGCGAATGAACAACTGGCTGCCGACCGCGCTTTCCAGGCTGTCGATCCGCCGCGCGACCGCCGAAGGTGTCAGCGGATGACGGCGCGAAGCGGCGGAAAAACTGCCACTCTCCAATACATCGAGAAACAGCCCGAGTTGCTCGGTCAATAAATCAGGGTTCATGTTCAGTGCTGCGCTTGTGCGAAATCGGCATAGCCATTGTGCGTTGCTATGCGTTTCCACGCCAGCCGCGACTGCGTAGGATGATTCGCCTGACGTGAGAGGAATTCGGCTGTGATGGAGTTTTTGTTGTACCTGCTGTTCGGCGCGGCGCTTGGCACACTGGGTGGCATCTTCGGCATCGGCGGCGGCTTGATCGCCATTCCGTTGCTGGGCGTTTGGTTCGGCCTGGATCAACAGATCGCCCAAGGCACGGCGCTGGTCATGGTCGTGCCTAACGTGATGCTGGCGCTGTGGCGGTATCACCAGCGCAATCGCATTGAGTTGCGTCACGCGCTGCCGCTGGCGGTGATGGGGTTCTGCTTTGCCTGGATCGGTTCGATCTGGGCGGTCGGCATTGACGCGCAAACCATGCGCGTCGGTTTTGTCGCGTTCCTTGTCGTTCTGTCGGCTTACAACCTGTTGAAGATGTTCGGTCGCCAACCCGCAGCAACGTCAGAGATGCGTTATTCATGGCCGTGGCTGGGTGTTCTCGGGGCTGCATCAGGAACCATGGGCGGTCTGTTCGGTGTCGGCGGGGCAGTAGTGGCGACGCCCGTGCTGACCAGTCTGTTCGGCACCACGCAGGTGGTCGCGCAAGGCTTGTCGCTGGCGCTGGCGCTGCCAAGTACCGGCGTGACCTTGGTGACTTACGCGGTGCATCAGGAAGTGGACTGGATAATCGGCCTGCCGCTGGCCCTAGGTGGTCTGGCGAGCATCAGTTGGGGGGTGAAAGTCGCCCACGCCATGCCGGAAAAATACCTGCGCGGGCTGTTCTGCGGTTTTCTGGTGCTGTGCGCGGTGATGCTCGCGTTTAAAGTTTGAAGCCTTCGACGATGTGCTCGGCCAGGCACTCGGTGATCGGCGAAGGGTTGTTAAGGTTGCGGATCAGCATGATGCTGGCTTCCGGCAACAGCGGCAGTTCTTCCTCGGCTCCGAGAATGCGCATGTCCGGGGTAATCAGACTCTCCAGTTGCGCAGTGATCGCCAGACCCGCGCTGACCACGGCCATCAGCGCCGATAGGCTGGTGCTGTTGTAAGCGATGCGGTAATCGCGGCCCATCGCATCCAGCGCATTGCACGCCCACAAGCGGCAGAAGCAATCACTGTTGAACATCGCCAGCGGCAGCGGTGTTTGTTCGTGGGCGCTGAAATTCTGCGCCTCGGCCCAGACAAAACGCTCCTTGCGCAACAACTGGCCGATCTCGTTACCCGGTTCGCGGGTGACGATCGACAGATCCAGATCGGTACGCTGCAGCAATTGTTTAGTCGACTCGCAATGCACTTCGATCTGGATCAGCGGATAGAACTGCGCAAACCGCGACAGGATCCCCGGCAGAAAACGCATCACGTAATCATCCGGCGTGCCGATGCGCACGGTGCCGACCATGTGCGGCTCGCGCAAGGTGTTGAACACTTCACTGTGCAGCTTGAGGATGCGCCGCGCGTAACCGAGCAACACCTGACCTTCGGCGGTCAGGCGCACCTGACGTCCATCACGCTCGAACAACTGGCGCTGCAACACGTCTTCTTCCAGGCGCTTCATCTGCATGCTCACCGCCGATTGCGTGCGGTTGACCATTTCGCCAGCGCGGGTGAAACCGCCCTGATCAGCGATGGCGACAAAGGTGCGCAGGACATCGGTATCGATACTGGGGTAGGCCGACAATTGATGAATCTCCGTGATGCATGCCATCAGAAACATTCGTTGGATTGATCTTAGCGCCAGGCAGAGACTTGATCCATCCACAAGGAGGGCAACACGATGAAAGGTCAAAGAGAGTATGTAGACGAAGCAAAATTTTCCGGCCACGGCCATATCGTTTCCGATTTGCTGCACAAGTTTAGCCGCTGGTACGAACTGCACCGTGAACGCGAGTTGCTCGCCAGTCTGAGTGATGAAGCGTTGAAGGACATCGGCGTCAGTCGTGCCGACGTTGAACACGAAGCCGTGCGGCCGTTCTGGGATGACCCGATGCATAAATGACCCACTGCATAAATGATGAGCAAAGCGCTACACAAACCAACTTCCAGTGAGGTAGGTTGCGAGCAGACAAGGAGATGCTCATGCCCGCAACAGTGTCCTTTTCCCTCAAACAGGCGCGACGAGTGGCGCTGGCGGCCCAAGGGTTCAACGGGCGCCAGCCGCCGACTGTCAAAGCCGCTCACGTCAACCGGCTGATCGAACGGCTGGGTCTGCTGCAAATCGACTCCGTCAACGCCGTGGTGCGCTCGCACTACCTGCCGCTGTTTTCCCGTCTCGGTGCCTACTCTTCTGATTTGCTCGACCAGGCTGCCTGGAGTTCGGGGCGACGTCGCACGTTGTTCGAATACTGGGGGCATGAAGCGTCGTTGTTGCCGCTGTCGATGTATCCGTTGATGGCTTGGCGGATGCAGCGCGCCAGGCGTGGCGAGGATATTTATCAGCAACTGGCCAGATTCGGTCGCGAGCAGCAGGACGTGGTTCGTCGGGTCTTGAATTCGGTGGAAGAGCAGGGCGCGTTGGGCGCCGGCAGCCTTTCAACCCGTGAAGACAAGGCCGGGCCATGGTGGGACTGGAGTGCTGAAAAGCATGCGCTGGAGTGGTTGTTCGCCGCCGGTGAAGTCACGGTGGCGGGGCGTCGCGGTTTTGAGCGTTTGTATGATTTGCCGGAGCGGGTGATTCCTCCATCGATTCTGCAACAGACATTGCCCGGTGAGGCCGAAGCGCAGCGTGGCTTGTTGCTGCATGCAGCGCAGGCATTGGGCGTGGGTACAGAGAAAGACCTGCGTGATTACTTTCGCCTGAACCCGGCGGATGCGCGTCCGCGCCTTGCAGAACTGGTCGAAGCAGGGCAGCTGCAAATGTGCGAAGTCGCCGGTTGGCGGCAAATCGCCTATTGCCTGCCGGAGCCGAAAGTCCCGCGCAAAGTGGCGGCCAGTGCGTTGTTGTCGCCCTTCGATTCGTTGATCTGGGAACGCAGCCGGACTGAGCGCTTGTTCGACTTTCGCTATCGGCTGGAGATTTATACGCCGCAGGACAAGCGAGTCTACGGCTATTACGTGTTGCCGTTTTTGCACAACGAGCGGATTGCTGCGCGGGTGGATTTGCGTGCCGAACGGGCGGCGGGGCAGTTGGCGGTGCATGCGGTGCACGAGGAAGAGCCGGGGCTGGATGAGGAAGGGATGTTGGCGCTGGCCGTGAATTTGCGGCAGATGGCAGATTGGCTGGGGCTTGCGCGGCTGCAATTGAATTGTCAGCGCGAGAGTGCGGCGCGGTTGCGGGTGGCATTGGCAGAACTGGACTGATCCCTGTAGGAGCTGCCGAAGGCTGCGATCTTTTGATGTTGATCTTATAAAAAACAAGATCAAAAGATCGCAGCCTTCGGCAGCTCCTACAAGTTTGCGCGACGCGGTCTAGCGGCGAACCTGCTTGAGGGTTTCAGCAATCAAAAACGCCAACTCCAGCGACTGATCGGCATTCATCCGCGGATCACAATGGGTGTGATAGCGATCCGACAAGCCGTCTTCAGTAATCGGCCGCGCGCCACCAATGCACTCGGTGACATTCTGCCCGGTCATCTCGATGTGAATCCCGCCGGCATAGCTGCCTTCCGCTTCGTGCACCTGGAAGAACTGTTTAACCTCACCGAGGATCTGCGCGAAGTCGCGGGTCTTGTAACCGCTGCTGGCCTTGATGGTGTTGCCGTGCATCGGGTCGGAGCTCCACAGCACTTGCTTGCCTTCACGCTGTACCGCTTGAATCAGCGCCGGCAGGTGATCGCCGACCTTGTTCGCACCCATCCGCGCGATCAGGTTGAGGCGCCCCGGATCGTTGTCCGGGTTGAGCACGTCGATCAGGCGGATCAGATCATCCGGGTTCATGCTCGGGCCGACCTTGACGCCGATCGGGTTGTTCACGCCACGCAGAAATTCAACGTGCGCGCCATCGAGTTGACGAGTACGGTCGCCGATCCACAGCATGTGCGCCGAGCAATCGTAGTAATCGTTGGTCAGGCTGTCGCGACGCACGAAGGCTTCTTCGTAGTTCAACAGCAACGCTTCGTGAGCGGTGAAGAAACTGGTTTCGCGCAGTTGCGGCGAGCTGTCCATGCCGCAGGCACGCATGAACGCCAGGGTTTCATCGATGCGGTCGGCGAGGTGGCTGTACTTCTCGGCCAGCGCCGAGTTGGCGATGAAATCGAGGTTCCACTTGTGCACCTGATGCAGGTCGGCAAAACCGCCCTGAGCAAACGCGCGCAACAGGTTCAGCGTCGCGGTGGACTGGTGGTAGGACTGCAGCAGGCGTTCCGGATCGGGTACACGGCTCTTTTCGTCGAAACCGATGCCGTTGACGATGTCGCCGCGATAAGCCGGCAGCGTCACGCCGTCGATGGTCTCGTCGTTGGCCGAGCGCGGTTTGGCGAACTGACCGGCCATGCGCCCGACCTTGACCACCGGGCAACCGGCGGCAAAGGTCATGACGATTGCCATTTGCAGCAACACTTTAAACGTGTCGCGAATCTTTGCCGCAGAGAACTCGGCAAAGCTTTCCGCGCAATCGCCGCCCTGCAGCAGGAAGGCCCGACCCTGGGTGACTTCGGCAAACTGACGGCGCAGTTCGCGCGCCTCGCCGGCAAACACCAGCGGCGGATAGCTGGCCAGGGTTTGTTCGACCTGGCGCAGGTGCGCGGCGTCGGGGTATTGCGGTTGCTGCTGGATCGGCAGGGCGCGCCAGCTGTCAGGGCTCCACGGTTGGCTCATCACGGTCTCTAAGGTTCTACGCACGGAAGGCCATGTTAGCAGCAATTAGTGCGTGACCTGCTCCCGCCCCATCACCGACAATCGCCGCTTTGCCACGGCGCCACAGCGGTGCCATCGCGTCACCGCGCCCGGTGACCATCAGGAGACGAAATGACTGAGGAGCGCGTCGAGCATCTGCTCGCCGAAGTACAGGATGAGTTCGGCGTGATTCGCGTGCTGGAAGTGGCCGATTACCGCTTTCTCGAGTTCGGCGATGCCATCGAGCAGAGCTGTGTGTTCACCGCTGATCCGAGCTGGCTGGAATACGACTACACCCGGGCGATGCTGATTGGCGCGTTGTGCCATGAGCAACCGGAGAGTGCGCTGTTTCTCGGGCTCGGTGCCGGAACGCTGACTCAGGCCTGCCTCAGGTTTTTGCCGCTGGAAGATGTCGAAGCCATCGAGTTGCGCCCTGACGTGCCGCGTCTGGCCATCGAATACCTGGGCCTGGATGATGATCCGCGTTTGTACATTCGCGTCGGTGACGCCATTGAACTGCTGCCGACGGCAGAGCCTGCGGATCTGATTTTTGTCGACCTGTACACCGATGTCGGCCCGGGTGTTGGGCATCTGGCCTGGAGTTTTCTCGGTGACTGCCAGAAACGCCTGAATCCGGGCGGCTGGCTGGTGATCAACCAGTGGGCCACCGATGACGGCAAGCCGCTGGGCGCGGCGTTGTTGCGCGGGCTCTATCACCGGCATTACTGGGAGCTGCCGGTGAAGGAGGGCAATGTGATTCTGATTGTGCCGGCGGACCTTGATCAGATGTTGGACATGCAGGCACTGACTGCGCGGGCCGAGGCGCTGGCGCCGCGGTTGGGGTATTCGTTGCAGTCGTTGATCAACAGTATTCGCCCGGCCACCTGAGGCTGTTGGCCTTGCTGGCCCTATCGCGAGCAGGCTCACTCCTGCATTGAAATGCGTTCCCTTGTAGGAGTGACCCTGCTCGCGATGGCGTCATGACAGGCGCCAAATTTTCAGATCCCTTTGAAGATCCCGGGTCGCCGCTCCACCAACGACCGCACTCCCTCCCTGGCATCCTCACTCGCCAGCAACTTCTTCACCAGTGCCGGCAACCCTTGCGCCGCCGCCGTCTCACCTTCATATCGGGCCTGCCGCGCCGACATCAACGTCGCCTGCACCCCCAACGGCGCCTGCCGGGCAATCCGTTCAGCCAGTTCAATCGCCCGTGGCAGCAGATCTTCACTGGCCATCACTTCCTGCACCAGTCCCAAGTGCAAGGCTTCGTGCGCATCAAACTCATCGCCGGTCAGCAGCCAGCGCATGGCATTACCCCAACCGGCAATTTGCTGAAAACGTAAAGTCGCGCCACCAAAAGGAAAAATCCCACGCTGCACTTCCATTTGTGCGAAGCGGGTATTGCTCGCACACAGGTTGATATCCGCCGCCAGCATCAGCTCGATGCCGATGGTCAGGCAGTAACCCTGCGCGGCGACAATCACCGGTTTGCTCACCCGCGGCCCGACGAAAACACCCCATGGATCGCAACCGCCGGTCGGAACCTGCCAGCCTTGGGCCAAAGCCGAGCTGGCGTTGACCAGATCCAGACCGGCGGTAAAGTGCTCGCCGTGGCCAAACACCACTGCTACCCGCGCCTCACTGTCGGCCTCAAACTCGCCATAAGCCAGGCTCAGGTCATTGAGCAGGTCGAGATCGAAAGCATTGCGTTTGGCCGCTCGATCCAGGCCAATCAGGTGGACGTGACCTCGGCGTTCTCGGCTGACGCGGCCGGCACAGGGCTGATTCATGGCGAAATCCTCGGGCGGGAAGGGCGGGGCAGCGACGGTATGCCGCAGCGCAGTGAATCGTTTAAGCGTCATCACCCGCAGGGCCGGGCCTTTGAAAAATAGACCTTGGCGCGATTATCCGCAAAACCCCGTTACATAGCGGTGACACACGCATTCAGCCGATAAAAAAAGCTCCCTTTTCGGGCGAAATCCGGTATAGTGCGCGCCGGCCTTTAACCGGGCCGCGTTTAGGTAGCGCAATTCCCCGAAGTCAGCTTCGGCTGCACGTCCGCATTGCGGGCTCTTCCCGGACGATTCTTTTTTTTCATTCATTCGTTTTCGCAAATCCCCGCCGACAAAGCTGCCAGGGCGACTCTTGAGTCTCAACACGGCATGCGCAGCTTTGGAGCATGGGTCTTTGCGGATGCACTTAGAGGCAGACCCATGACCCAGGAAACCGGCGGATTCGCCGCTTTTAATCTTAACCCGAATATTCTTGCAGCCGTCGCAGCGACCGGCTACGAAGAGCCTTCGGCGATTCAGCAGCAATCGATCCCGATCATCATGGCCGGCCAGGACATGATTGGTCAGGCGCAAACCGGTACCGGTAAAACCGCCGCGTTCGCACTGCCTATTCTGCACCGCATCGATCCTGCCAAGCGCGAACCGCAAGCCCTGATCCTGGCGCCAACTCGTGAGTTGGCGCTGCAAGTAGCAACCGCTTTTGAAACCTACGCCAAGCAAATGCCGGGCGTTACCGTTGTGGCCGTTTACGGCGGCGCGCCGATGGGCCCACAACTGAAAGCAATCCGTAATGGCGCACAGATCGTTGTCGCCACTCCGGGTCGTCTGTGCGACCACCTTCGTCGCGACGAAAAAGTTCTGTCGACCGTTAACCACCTGGTTCTCGACGAAGCTGACGAAATGTTGAAACTGGGCTTCATGGATGACCTGGAAGTCATCTTCAAGGCTCTGCCAGCGACCCGTCAGACCGTTTTGTTCTCGGCTACCCTGCCGCAGTCGATCCGCGCCATTGCCGAACGCCATCTGCGCGATCCGCAACACGTGAAGATCCAGACCAAGACTCAGACTGTTACCGCGATCGAACAGGCTCACCTGTTGGTTCACGCTGACCAGAAGACTTCGGCCGTTCTCAGCTTGCTGGAAGTGGAAGATTTCGACGCTCTGATCATGTTCGTACGTACCAAGCAAGCGACCCTGGATCTGGCCAGTGCCCTCGACGCCAAAGGCTACAAAGCTGCGGCGCTGAACGGCGACATCGCCCAGAACCAGCGTGAGCGCGTCATCGACTCGCTGAAAGATGGCCGTCTGGACATCGTTGTCGCGACCGACGTAGCTGCTCGTGGTCTGGACGTTCCGCGCATCACTCACGTGTTCAACGTTGACATGCCGTACGATCCAGAGTCCTACGTTCACCGTATCGGCCGTACCGGCCGTGCCGGTCGCGAAGGTCGTGCACTGCTGCTGGTGACTCCGCGTGAGCGCCGCATGCTGCAAGTGATCGAGCGTGTAACCGGTCAGAAAGTCGCTGAAGTCCGCCTGCCGGACGCTCAAGCCGTTCTCGATGCGCGCATCAAGAAGCTGACCAACAGCCTGTCGCCGCTGGTCGCTGATGCCGAGTCGACTCACGGTGAGCTGCTCGATCGTCTGACTGCAGACATCGGCTGCACCCCGCGTGCTCTGGCTGCAGCCCTGCTGCGCAAAGCCACCAACGGTCAAGCGCTGAACCTGGCTGCCATCGAGAAGGAACGTCCACTGGTGCCGAACAACGCACCGCGTGGCGACCGTCCTGAGCGCACTGGCGACCGTCCTGATCGTGGTGACCGCGAGCGTCGCGCGCCAATGCCTTTGGGCGAAGGCCGTGCTCGTTGCCGTACCGCGCTGGGTGCGCGTGACGGTATCGCTGCGAAAAACCTGCTGGGCGCCATCCTTAACGAAGGCGGTCTGGCCCGTGAAGCGATCGGTCGCATCCAGGTGCGTGACAGCTTCAGCCTCGTTGAGCTGCCGGAAGATGGTCTGGACAAACTCCTGACCAAACTGAAGGACACTCGCGTTGCCGGTAAGCAGTTGAAGCTGCGTCGCTATCGCGAAGATTGATCCGCCTCTGGGCTGATTGATCAAGCATGAAAAATCCCCGACTGGTTCGGGGATTTTTTTTGCCTGCTTTTCGAGATCAAAGGATCGCAGCCTTCGGCAGCTCCTACAGGGGGAACGCATTCCAAATGCAGGAGCTGCCGAAGGCTGCGATCTTTTGATTTTGCTTTTAACCGAAGCGGTAAATATCCATGCCCAGCGCGCCCATCGTGAAGCCCTGATGTGCCACGCTGAACTCACCGCCCGCGCCTCGCGCGAAATACAGCGGCAACAAATGCTCATCACTCGGATGACTGCGCACCGCATGCGGCGCCTGCTGGCGATAATCATGCAGCGCCGCCTCATCGTCGGCCGCCAACTTCTCGATCACCCAGTCACGGAAATCCCGAGCCCATGGCTCGACACTTTCCGGGCCGGCGTGCCAATCCAGTTCGCGCAGGTTGTGCGTGATGCTGCCGGAGCCGATCAGCAAGATACCTTGATCGCGCAGGCTCGCCAGTGCCCGGCCGACGCGGGTTTGCAGCGCCGGGCCTGCGCGACTTGGTAGCGAAACCTGCACCACTGGAATATCCGCCTGCGGATACATCAGTGACAAAGGAACCCAGACGCCGTGATCGAATGGACGCTGCGGATCGAGGCGTGCGGGCAGGTTGTTGGCTGTCAGCAAATCAGCCACTTCGGTAGCCAGTTGCGGATCGCCCGGTGCCGGGTATTGCACTTCAAACAGTGCGCGGGGGAAGCCGCCGAAGTCGTGCCAGGTTTCTGGTTGCGCATGGTTGCCGACCAGCAACTCATGGCTTTCCCAATGCGCAGAAACGATCACGATGGCTGTGGGTTTCGGTAATTCGGCTGCCAGCCGCGCCAGCGCCGGGCCACTGGCACCGGGCTCCAGCGCCAGCATGGGTGAACCATGGGAAATAAACAGGCTGGGAAACATGATGGGTTCCTGAGCGTTAAGATGCCTCATCTTCAGTCAGATCATTGATCTAAATCTAATATAAGTTTTAACGCTTTTTGATCGAATTATTGGGAGTGATGCATGCAGCCTGAGTTTTGGCACAAGAAGTGGGATTCGGGGCAGATCGGTTTTCACCAGCCGGAGGTGAATCCGTATTTGCAGCGACACTGGGCAGTAGCGGAAACGGCGCGAGTGCTCGTGCCTTTGTGTGGGAAAAGTCTGGATTTGTTGTGGCTGGCCGGGCGCGGTCATCAGGTGCTCGGGATTGAACTGTCGCAAAAGGCTATCGAGGACTTTTTCAATGAGCATCAGGTGCAGCCGCAGATCAGCCAGAAGGGCGCGTTCAAGGCCTATCGTGGTGGCGCCATCGAGCTTTGGTGCGGTGACTTCTTTGCGCTGACGGCGAGCGATGTGGCCGATTGCACCGCGTTGTACGACCGCGCCGCGCTGATCGCCTTGCCAGCGCCGATGCGTGAGCGTTATGCGGCGCACCTTCAGCGGATTCTGCCGTTGGGTGTGCAAGGGCTGTTGATTACGCTGGATTACGATCAGACGCAGATGCCGGGGCCGCCGTTTGCGGTGGGGGATGATGAGGTCAAGCGGTTGCTGAGTGGTGCTTGGCAGGTGCAGGCGCTGGAAGAGCAGGATGTGCTGGGAGAGAGCGGGAAGTTCCTGCAGGCGGGTGTGACGCGGCTGGAGGAGCGGGTATACCGCGTGTCTTCCCGATAAATAGCGTGGGATTTTCTGGCCTCATCGCGAGCAGGCTCACTCCTACAGTGATTTGTGCTGAATCGCAGATTGTGTGGCCGGCACAGAACCTGTAGGAGTGAGCCTGCTCGCGATGAGGCCAGTGAGAACAGCCAATTAATCAAGGCAAAAAAAAGGCCCGCATCACTGCGGGCCTCTTGTTTTTACGCCAATCTGATCAACCGCGACGACGCAGAGCGTCAATACGCTCTTCCAGCGGCGGGTGGCTCATGAACATGCGGGCAAAACCCTGTTTGATGCCACCGTTGATGCCAAAGGCATTCAGGGTGTCCGGCATGTGCACCGGCAGGCCCTGCTCGGCGCGCAGACGTTGCAGTGCGCCGATCATCGCGCTGGTGCCGGCCAGACGTGCACCGGCTTCGTCGGCACGGAATTCGCGCTTGCGCGAGAACCACATGACGATCGCACTGGCGAGAATGCCGAGAACCAGTTCGGCGAAGATGGTCGCCACGTAGTAGGCGATGCCCTGGCCTTCTTCGTTCTTGAAGATCACCTTGTCGACGAAGTTGCCGATGATCCGCGCGAAGAACATCACGAAGGTGTTCACCACGCCCTGGATCAGCGCGAGCGTCACCATGTCGCCATTGGCTACGTGACCGATTTCGTGGGCCAGTACGGCTTTCACTTCATCGGGCGAAAAACGCTCCAGCAGGCCCTGACTGACCGCGACCAGCGCGTCGTTCTTGTTCCAGCCAGTAGCGAACGCGTTCGCCTCGTAGGCCGGGAAAATACCGACTTCGGGCATCTTGATCCCGGCTTCGCGGGACAGTTGCTCGACGGTTTGCAGCAGCCATTGCTCATGACGGGTACGTGGCTGGCTGATGATCTGGGTACCGGTGCTCATCTTTGCCATCCACTTGGAGATGAACAGCGAGAACAGCGAGCCGGCGAAACCAAAGACCGCACAGAAAACCAGCAGCTGACTAAGGTCGAGATCAACCCCGTTGGCCGCCATGAACCCGTTGAAGCCGAAAAGGCTCAGGGTGATGCTGGCTATCAGCACGACCGCCAGGTTAGTGGCCAAAAACAGCAGGATGCGCATCATGGTTGTAGAAATCTCCTCAAGCTAAAGATGTAGCGTACTGCGGGGTATATAAGGTGCCGCACCGGGCTATTCAACTGAGTGACTATTTCAAACTGTGTCCTACAGCGGATTCCTCGGTGTACAGTCCGTTTCCCACAGCCAATACCGACATGGGCGACGACCAGCCGCGTCCCGTCGCCATTACGTCAGACGCAAGTGAGCGGTACGAATCGCAAGTGTAGAAGGCGTGCACGGAGGTGCGATGCAGAAGTGTTGCTGAATCAGACAGTGCGCAACGTTCGAGCCGTTGCGCACTGCTGGCCAGTTACTGGCGGTAGGACTTGAGGAAGTTGCCGATACGACCGATGGCCATTTCCAGATCGTCGACGCGGGGCAGCGTGACGACGCGGAAGTGATCCGGCCACGGCCAGTTGAACGCTGTGCCCTGTACCACCAGTAGCTTCTCGGAGAGCAGCAGATCAAGGACGAATTTCTCGTCGTTGTGGATCGGGCAGACTTTCGGGTCAATCCGCGGGAAGGCGTAGAGCGCGCCCATCGGCTTGACGCAACTCACCCCCGGAATATCGTTGAGCAGCTCCCAGGTGCGGTTGCGCTGCTCGAGCAGACGCCCTTGCGGCAGCACCAGATCGTTGATGCTCTGATAGCCACCGAGGGCGGTCTGGATGGCATGCTGGCTCGGCACGTTGGCGCACAGGCGCATGTTGGCCAGCATGTCGATGCCTTCGATGTAGCTCTGGGCGTTGTGCTTCGGCCCGGAAATGGCGATCCAGCCGGAGCGGAAACCGGCCACGCGGTAGGACTTCGACAGGCCGTTGAAGGTCAGGCACAGCAGGTCCGGCGCCAGCGAAGCGGTGCAAATGTGCACGGCATCGTCGTACAGGATCTTGTCGTAGATCTCGTCAGAGAACACCACCAGGTTGTGCGCACGGGCGATTTCCAGCATGCCCAGCAACACTTCCTTCGAATACACCGCGCCGGTCGGGTTGTTCGGGTTGATGATCACCATGGCTTTGGTGTTCGGGGTGATCTTGGCCTTGATGTCGGCCAGGTCCGGGAACCAGTCGGCGCCTTCGTCGCACAGGTAGTGCACGGCGTTGCCACCGGCGAGGCTGACGGCGGCGGTCCACAGCGGATAGTCGGGGGCCGGCACCAGCACTTCGTCGCCGTTGTTGAGCAGCGCCTGCAACGACATCACGATCAGTTCGGAGACGCCGTTACCCAGGTAGATGTCTTCGATGCCGACACCTTCGACATTCTTCTGCTGGTAGTACTGCATCACCGCTTTGCGCGCGCTGAACAGGCCTTTGGAGTCGCTGTAGCCTTGCGCGGTCGGCAGGTTGCGAATCACATCCTGAAGAATTTCGTCCGGCGCCTCGAAACCAAACGGCGCCGGGTTGCCGATGTTCAGCTTGAGGATGCGCTGGCCTTCCTCTTCCAGTCGTTTGGCGTGCTTGAGCACCGGGCCGCGAATGTCGTAGCAGACGTTGGCGAGCTTGTTCGATTTGCTGAACTGCATGGCGATGTGATCCCGAAAATGAACGATCCAGACGCTGTATGAACTACCGTACTGGGAATCCTGCATGTGCACGCCAATCGGTGGCCGGCACTCAACGCTGCAAAAAATCCGTTTGAGTGCGTGTAACGTGGCTGCCAGACTGGCGTCAAAACAAGGCGCAATCATACGTGCCACCCGATCCGTGGAAAAGGTACAGATCGGGCTTTTTCAGCTGCTGAGGTGTGATGATGGAAAAGTTGGAAAAAACCCTGGAAGAATGGAAGGCCATGCTCGATCCGCAGCAGTACGAGGTTTGCCGCCTCAGTGCGACCGAGCGACCGTTCTCCGGCAAATACAACGACACCAAAACCGATGGTGTTTACCACTGCGTCTGCTGCAACGAGCCGCTGTTCGATTCCAAGACCAAATTCGATTCCGGTTGCGGCTGGCCGAGCTTCTACGCGCCGATTGGCGACAGCGCGATGACTGAAATCCGTGATACCACTCACGGCATGATCCGCACTGAAGTGAAGTGCGCACGCTGCGATGCGCACTTGGGTCATGTGTTCCCCGACGGCCCACCGCCAACCGGTCTGCGTTATTGCATCAACTCGGTGTGCCTGGATCTGGTACCCCGCGAGTAATGCGAGCCCCGTAGGAGCTGCCGAAGGCTGCGATCTTTTGATTTTGATTTTGTTTTTCAAGATCAAGATCAAAAGATCGCAGCCTTCGGCAGCTCCTGCACGTATCAATTTCAAATATTAAATTGCACACAATTTAATTGCTCGCTATGTTTGGCCTTTCCCGACAGTCTGCGGAGCCCCCTGCCATGAGCGACAACCTGCTGAATATTCCGTGCACCACTATCAAAGGCGAGCAAAAGACCCTGGCCGATTTCGCCGGCAAAGCGGTATTGGTGGTCAACACCGCGAGCAAATGCGGTTTCACCCCGCAGTACAAAGGCCTCGAAGAGCTGTGGCAGACCTACAAGGATCAAGGCCTGGTCGTGCTGGGCTTCCCGTGCAATCAGTTCGGCAAGCAGGAGCCGGGCAACGAAGGCGCAATCAGCGAATTCTGCGAGCTGAACTTCGGTGTCAGCTTCCCCCTGTTCAAGAAGATCGACGTCAACGGTGCCGGTGCCCATCCGCTGTTCGTGCAGTTGAAGAAGCGCGCTCCCGGCGTGCTCGGCTCCCAAGGCATCAAGTGGAATTTCACCAAGTTTCTGATCGGCAAGGACGGCCAGTTGGTCAAGCGCTTTGCCCCGGCCACCAAGCCGCAGGATTTGAGCCGCGAGATCGAAGCCCTGCTCAAATGAACAATCTGTCGGTCGATTCGCTGAAGCTCGACAATCAGTTGTGCTTCAAACTGTATGCCGCATCCCGGGCAGTGATTCGTGCCTACAAGCCGATGCTCGATCAACTCGGCCTGACCTATCCGCAATATCTGGCGATGCTGGTGTTGTGGGAATGGCAGGACGCCGCACCGGAACAACCGACGGTCAAGGCGTTGGGCGAACGCCTGGCGCTCGACTCCGGCACGCTGACGCCATTGCTCAAGCGTCTTGAGCAATTGCAACTGGTGCAGCGGCAGCGCTCGGTGCGCGATGAGCGGGAAGTGCACTTGAGTCTGACGTCTGCCGGCCAGGCGTTGCGCGAGCAGGTCGGGCCGCTGAAGGCGCGCCTGCTGTGCGACAGTGGTGTGGATCTGGACCGGCTCAATGATTTGCGCGCCGGCCTCGATCACCTCTTGGGTCAGATCAAAGCGTTGTCGTAGTCGGCATCCATTGATCCAGCAGTGCCGCCAGTTCCTCCCGGCGGAACGGTTTCGCCAGATAGTCGCTCATGCCCGCCGCCCGGCAGCGCTCGCGCTCCTCGGACATGGCGTTGGCGGTCAGGGCGACAATCGGCAGATTCGGCCAGCGCCCGCTCTGGCGAATCTGCCGGCTGGCTTCGTAGCCGTCCATGACCGGCATGTTGCAGTCCATCAGGACCATGTCGAACTCGTGATACTCCAACTGATCCAGTGCTTCGGCGCCATGCGCGGCCACCACAACCTCGCAGCCGAGCTTGCCGAGCATGCCCTTGGCCACCAATTGGTTGACCGGGTTGTCCTCGACCAGCAGCACCCGCCCGCGTCGCACGCCGGGTGAGGATTCGAGGCGAGCATCGTTGATCGTGACGGTGTCCGGTTGCAGCGTGCGACGCAGATTCTGATAGAGCGCATTGCGCGCCAGCGGTCGTGCCTGTTGCTGCAAGGGCGCGAGCGCGGCGGCCTCTTCGCTGGGCAGGAAACTGCCGTAGGCAGTCACCAGCAGAATCGGCGCGACGAGTGTCGGGCGCAAACCGAACAGGCATTCCGGACAATCGGTGATCAACACATCGGGCGTCAGGCCCAGGAGCGAATCGTCGATGGTGCGCTGTTCATACTCGAGACCCCAGACCGGCAACATGCTTTGCAGCAACTCGGCCAGGCCGCTGCTGCCCGCAGTGATAGCAAGTACTTTGCCGTGCAGTGGCGCCGGGGACAGCGCCCGGGTATGGCAGGGCAACGGCAACTCGGCGCAGAACTGACTGCCGAAACCGGTCTCGGAACTGATGGTCAGGCGTCCCTGCATGGCCTCGCAGAGATTGTAGGTCAGCGCCAGTCCCAGCCCGGTGCCGCCGTACTGACGGGTAATCCCGGCGCCGGCCTGGGTGAACGGCTGGAATATTTTCACCTGGGCGTCCTGGGCGATGCCGATTCCGGTGTCGCAGACCTCGATGCGCACGCCATCCTTATAGGCCGACAGGCGTACATCGACGCGGCCGAAACGGGTGAATTTCAGCGCGTTGGACAGCAGATTGCTGACAATTTGCCGAACCCGGGTCGGATCGCCCAGTACCAGTGCGGGGAAGTGTGGATCGATGAGGCAAGTCAGCTCGACGCTCGGCGCGGCATTCTGCGACAGCAGGTTGGCGGTGTCTTCGATCAGCGAGCCGAGATCGAAAGGGATATTTTCCAGTTCCAATTGCCCGGCATCGAATTTGGACAGGTCAAGAATGTCGTTGAGCAACTCCACCAGCACCTTGCCGGAGTCATGGGCAATCGACAGCTGTTGCTGCTGTTCGGCATTCAGCGGACCGTCGAGTGACAGCGCGATCATTCCCAGTAAACCATTGAGCGGCGTGCGGATTTCATGGCTCATGTTGGCGAGGAAGGCCGAGCGCGCTTCGGCCATTTCCAGCGCAGTACTTCGCGCTACTTCAAGTTCCTGGTTGGACTGGCTGAGCCGGGCGTTGATTGCCTTGAGTTCGGCAGTGCGCGCCGAGACGATGTTTTCCAGCTGACCGAGATAGTCGGTCAGGCGGTTTTCGGCGTTACGTCGTTGCTGGATCTCGGTGGCAATGTTTTCGAACTGCTGGTTGGCGACTTTGACCAGTACGCCAATTTCGTCATTGCCATGTCCGGCCGGACATTCCAGGGTCGTCGGCTCGGCTGCACGGGGGTCACGCCCGCTGAGTTCGCGGATTACCCGCACCAGTGGTTTGGTCAGCATGACGTAAAACAGCGCCAGCAGGATCCCGGTCAGAATCAGGCTGCGGGCGAAACCATTGAGCAGGGTGATTTCCGCGCGGCGCAGAAAGCGGCTGCCGAAGGCATAGGTATCGACTTCAAGGCTCAAGACACCAAGAGATTCGTTGGGCAGGTGATCCAGATAGAGGCGGTCTTCGAATTGCCGCTTGGCGCCGAACAGGAAGTCGCTGATCACCCGATAGCTGTTCTGCAGCTCGGGGCGTTTGACACTGGCCAGCACCGTACCGTCGTTGTCGGTCAGTTGCGCCGAGATGATCGCCGGCGAACGCAGCAATCCCAGCGTGAGTTCCTGGGCCAGTTCCGCGTCGATGTTGTAGGCGATGCGCGATGCCGGGTTATGGCTGATTTCCAGCAAAGACAGGATTTCACGATTGATGGAGGCGTCTTCGCTGGCATAATCGATGCCGATTTGCAGCAGGCTGAGCAGCGTGCCCAGAATGAACCCGACCAGCACAGTAAGCCTGGCTTGCTTGTACGACAGCCGGTGGGTGAATTTGATATCCATGGGGTGTTGAACCACTTCCGTTTCCCTTCGCTGCTCAAGCATAGTCGATCATGTATGGATACCGAGGTTCTCGAATCGCCTTGTAACAAGGCGCGGTGCGGGGGTTTAAATCTGTGTGTCGTCGCAGGGTTACCATCATCACTTTGAAACTGCCTGAGGAGAAGACGTGGATTCCCGATTGAATGCTTTTCTTGAACGCGCCGAGTCGGTTCTGGCGCGGATCGAACCGCTCCTGCCGGCACCACGCCCCATCATTGACTGGAGCACCTGTCTGGCGGCGCGCTGGCAGCGTGACGGGCGCAATGGCTACCTGTTGCCGCTGGAGGTCAGCCTCGACATGCGCCTGTCCGACCTGATTGGCGTCGACCGTCAACTCGAGCAACTGGGGCGCAATACCCAGCAATTCCTCGACGGCATGCCGGCTAACCATGCGTTGCTCTGGGGCTCGCGCGGCACCGGCAAATCCTCGCTGGTACGGGCGCTGCTCGCGGAACACGCCAATGCCGGCTTGCGTCTTATCGAAATCGAGCGCGACCATCTGGCTGACCTGCCCCGCGTGGTCGAACAGATCGGTAAACTGCCACAACGCTTCGTGCTGTTTTGTGATGATTTGTCGTTCGAGTCCGGTGAAGGCGATTACCGGGTCCTTAAAAGCGTGCTCGACGGTTCTCTGGAGCAGGCACCGGATAACGTCTTGCTCTACGCGACCTCCAACCGTCGTCACCTGGTGCCTGAAAAGGAAAGCGACAACGAGAACTGGAAACGCGTCGATGGCGAGCTGCACCCAAGCGAAGCGGTCGAAGACAAGATCGCACTGTCGGACCGATTTGGCTTGTGGCTGTCGTTCTACCCTTTTACCCAGGAACACTTCCTCGACGTCGTCGAACACTGGATCGGCCAACTGGCCGCCAGGGCCGGCCTGAGCTGGCAGCGCGACGAAGAACTGGACATCCTTGCCGTGCGCTGGGCCACCGGCCGCGGTAATCGCAATGGACGTTGCGCGTATCAATTCGCCCGATACTGGGTGGGACTGAAATTGTTGGAGCACAAGGCATGATTGATTTGCAACAAAGCGGCCAAGGCCTCGAAGGCTATGGCATGTTGGTCGCTCAACTGGAGTCGCTGCTGGCTGACGAGCGCGATTTCATCGCCAACGCCGCGCAGTTTTCGGCGTTCCTGTTCAACCAGCTCGATGATCTGAACTGGGCCGGTTTCTATCTCAATCGCAACGAAGAACTGGTGCTCGGCCCGTTCCAGGGGCAAATCGCCTGTGTGCGTATTCCATTCGGTCGTGGTGTGTGCGGCGCGGCGGCAGCTACTCTGCAAACTCAGCGAGTCGAAGATGTGCATGCGTTTCCCGGGCATATCGCCTGCGACAGCGCGTCGAACAGTGAGTTGGTGGTGCCTTTGGTCAAGGACGGGCGCCTGATCGGTGTTCTCGATCTGGACAGCCCGAAACTTGCGCGTTTCGGCGCCGATGATCAGGCCGGCATCGAGCAATTGGCGTCGATCTTCCTGCGTCTGACCGACTGCTGATCATGTGGTGAGGCCAGCCTTGTGCAACAGGCTGGCCGGATCCACGGTGTCGATTTGCTGTGGGTCGAGAAAACGTGCGGCGTATTGCAGGTACACGCCTTCGTTGACGAATAATCCAAACAGCTGTGCATCGATGTGCGCCTCGCGGCACATCGTCGCCATGATTCCCAATGCCTCGCTCAGCGATTTGGCCTTCTTGTAGGGGCGGTCGGCTGCCGTCAGCGCCTCGAAAATATCGGCAATCGCCATCATCCGTGCCGGCAGGCTCATTTCTTCGCGTTTCAAGCGTTTCGGGTAACCGGAACCGTCCATTTTTTCATGATGACCGCCAGCGATTTCGGCGATGCTGTCGAGGTGCCCGGGGAAGGGCAGGTGACTGAGCATCATGATCGTTTGCACCATGTGGTGATTGATGATGTAGCGCTCCTCGCGGGTCAGCGTACCGCGGGTGATGCTCAGGTTGTACAACTCGCCGCGGTTGTATTTATAGCGTGGCACATCCAGCTTGAAACCCCATGGATTGTCTTCGGGTATCAGTTCGTTCCTGTCTCGTTCAAATAAATGTTCCGGTTTGTCCGCCAGCAGGGGCTCGCTGATCGGCAGCGTCGGCGCAGGCGTGCGTGCCTGACGGCGGTTTTCGTCCCAGGAAACGCCTAATCGATCATCCAGTGTGCGCGTCCAGGTTCGTCGGGCGAGCTCATCAAGGCGTTGCAGATCTGCTTCGGCCATGGCCTCACCGCCCAGATTGCAACGTGCGACGAAGGCGAAGTCTGCGTCCAGCGCAGCCAGAGTGGCATCACGCAGGTCGCCCAATGCTGCTTCGTCACCGCCCTTTGCCAGCGCTTGCCAATAATCGACCCAGGCATCGCGCTTGAGCACCTCGAAGCGGGTGCGGATCTCGTGGATACGGTCGTTGAGTGTTTCCAGTTTGGTGGCTTTGTCGACCACGTACTCCGGTGTCGTGACCTTGCCGCAATCGTGCAGCCACGCCGCGATGTGTAGCGCCTCCCAGTCATCCTCGGTGGGCTGGTAGGCACTGAACGCCGGTGCCTGGCTGGCTGCTGCGGCTTGGGCGAGCATCAGGGTCAGCTCCGGCACGCGCTGACAGTGGCCGCCGGTGTACGGACTTTTGGCATCGATTGCCCCGGCGAGCAATTGAATGAAAGCGTCCAGCAGCTGTTTCTGTTTCGCCTGCAGGCGCTGGCTTTCAATACTCACTGCTGCAGCGCCGGATACCGCTTGCAGGAAGGCGATGCGATCGGGGCGCAGTTTATCCAGATCGGCAGGAGTGCCGCTGTCATTGACCAGCAGAATCAGCAAGCCAATGGTTTCGTTGTGGCGGTTGCGCAGGCGTATACCGATCAGATGCACGCGCGGTGAAGTCATCGCCAGCAATACCTTTTGCAGATCCCTGGCCTGTTCAAAGCCGAAATTGCTCACCACATTGTCGGCGTGCACCAATTGCTCGAACCATGCCGGCCCCTGATTCGTTTGCAGGTCGTGCCCCTGAATATCGAATGTTTCCAGGGTTTGCGAGGCGCCATCGATCACCAAACCGTAAGGCTCCATGCGGCTGCCATCGCTCTCGCGCAGGTAAATAAGACCTGCCTGCGCCTGAGCGATCTGCACCGTCTCGAACAGTACCCGTTGCAGTAACGGCGCGAACCGGGTTTCGGCGCACAGACTGTCGGTGATGCGAAAGAAGCTCGCCAAGGTGTCCTTCATGCGCGCCATAGACAGGCTCAGTTGGTCAACTTCCAGCACGGGCGAGCGCCGGGTCACCGGGAAATTGAAATCGAAACTGCGGATCGCATCGGCTTCCTTGACCAAGGCGTGCAAGGGTTTGACCAGCGTGCGCGAAATCAGCCAGCCCAATGGAAGGCACAACAGCAAGGTTGCCAGCGTTATCAGCGCACCTTGCCAGCGCATGCGGTAAGCGTCGACGAGCAATTCATCCTCTGGCACCAGCAAGGCCATTTGCAGGCCTTGCGGTCCGCCTTCCTGCATGCTGCTGCGGGCAACGATCCATTGGCGGCCATCGACTTTTATGCGATTGCCTTGATGCTCGCCGGACAACAAGGCGTGCAGGCGCGGGCTCAAGTCCGCAGCCTTGGCCAGGCGCGCGGTGCGGTCGTCGACGATCAGTCGACGGCTGTCCGGCCAGGCCACGGCGTTGCCCTCGGCATCAAACAGGACGATCTCGGTGGCCGGCGTCACTACATGCTTGATCAGCGTCGCCGAGAGTGCGGCGAGAGTCAGGTCAGCGCCGATGACTGTCGTGTCACCGCTGCGCCGGGCCAGAGTGGTACCGACATTGTGAGTGGAGAAAAATACATAAGGTTCGGTGGTGATCTGGTCGCCACTTTCTCGTGCATTGCTGTACCACGCCCGGTTACGCGGATCGTAATGGTCATCGGGGTTGTCCTGGCGGGCAAGGAGCGACAGACCCTGATCGAAAAACAATGACTGTGAACGCGAGCCTGCACCGCCGTCGCGCTCAATGCTCCAGATTTGATAAGCCGCTGCCGGCGGCGCCTTGAGTTGGGTCTTCAGGGCTTCGCTGCGCAAGGCCCGCACCATGAAAAAATCGCCATTGCCGAAGCCGAGGTAAAGCGAGGCGAGGTCAGGGTTGTCCTTGAGTGACTGGCTGAAAGGTCTGAGCAGAGCCAGGCGCTGTTGCAGATCAGGTGCCTGGGCGGCGGGGTTGTCTGCCAGCAGGCTCAGCAAGTGGCGTATCGGCTGGTAGGTGGCGTGCAGATCCAGGCGCACGTCCTGTTCGATGCGATTGAACAGATGCTCACTGCTCGAAAGAATGATGCGGGTCGTCTGGCTGTAATTGAACAGCCCCAGCACCACTGCAGTCAGCAACATCAAGAAGGTGAACATCACGCTGATATGCACGTGCAGAGGGAACCGGCGTGGATCCGTGCGCAGTGGGCTGGGCATTGCTGACTCTCCATGGGGAATAAACACACTGCTCAGCGCCCAAGCATAGTTAAGGCTCGGTCATTCTGCTTTTACGGTTCTGTTCCAGCTGTTGCTGCAGTGCCTGCTCCAGTTCAACCATGGCCGCGTCGGTGGCTTCGCAGCGCTGAGCGATGATCGGTGGGGACTGCATTTGTACACAGGCCTGCTCCAGCGCTTCGCAACAGGTAATCAGGCGCGACGCCTGAGCGATCCGCGCGGCACCCTTGATCTTGTGTGCCGTCACGATCAACGCTTCGCGGTCGGTGTGCGGCGACAAGGCCAGCAGTTCCTGGCGATCCAGCCGGCTGCTGTTGAGCAGTTCGTGGAGCAAACGCTGGATCTGCACAGGACTCTCACCCGTTAGCTGACTGAGACCTTCAAGGTTGAAGGTCGGCGCCGGGAAGGCCGGTTTCAGTTCGTTGACCCATTGGCTCAGCGCGCTGAGGCTCAGTGGTTTGAACAGGCAGTCGTTCATGCCAGCCTGTTTGCAGCGCTGGATCTCCTCGGGTTGGGCGTTGGCCGTGAAGCCCAGTACGGTACACGGTGGTTTCCCTGTCAGATGCTCCTGCTGGCGAATCGCCCGGGTCAGTTCATAGCCATTCATGACCGGCATATTGCAGTCGGCGATGACCAGATCGAATTCGCCGGTCTGCCATTTCTCCAGTCCGCTTTGACCCTCTTCGGCCAGACTGAAACGGTGTCCAAGGAACTCCAGTTGCTGGCACATCAATAGACGATTGGCCGGATGGTCATCGACCACCAATATGTTCAACGGCGCAAAAGCCATCCGGATCGGCGGCTCGCGCCGAGCGGTGCTCACTTCACTGGGTAGCGTCTGTAGTGGCATGGACAGGCAGACCTGGGTGCCGATGCCGGGCTGACTGCACAATTGCAACCGGCCACCCATCATTTCGCAGAGGCTGCGACTGATGAACAAACCCAGGCCTGCGCCGCCACGGGTTTGCTGTTGAGCGTTGTCGGCCTGGGAAAATGGTTCGAACAGTCGTTGCTGGTCTTCGGCGCTGATGCCGACACCGGTATCCTGAATCGTCAACTGGACCAGTGAGTGCTCGGGCGTGCCACCGGGCAGTATGTCGAGGTTGATACGAATGCGCCCGTGTTCGGTGAACTTGATGGCGTTGCTTATCAGGTTCGACAGCACCTGCTTGAAGCGCAACGGATCCAGCTGTACATCGACGTCCAGTTCCGGTGGATTGACGCTCAGTGTCAGGGGCAGGTTTTTCTGTCGGGCCAGGCCATCGAAGATTCTCACCACCGACGCCACAGTTTCAACAAGGTTGACCCGTTCCGGGCTCAGGCTCAGGCGGCCGGACTCGATTCTGGCGATATCGAGGATGTCGCCGATCAGTCCCAGCAGATCCTTTGCCGAGTGGTAAGCGGTGTCGATGGACGAGCGGTCCGGATGCTGCGGGTTCATGCGCTTGAGAGTCAGTTCGAGCATGCCGATTACCGCATTCATCGGCGTGCGGATCTCGTGGCTCATGGTCGCCAGAAAGGTACTTTTGGCACGGTTGGCATCATCGGCCTGTTCCTTGGCCAAGCGCAGCTCATCGAACAGTTGGCGGCGCTCGCTGATGTCGATCCAGCCACCGATGATGCCTTTGACTTCGCCGCTGGAATCACGGTAGGGCAATATCCAGTGATAGATCGTCAAGCGTCGGTTACCGATATGCAACGGACGATCAAGCACCAACGGCCTCCCTTCAGCCACCACCCGTTGGTAATCCGCCTGGTATGTCTGGGCTTCGAAAGCGTTGCTCAGTGTGCCCTGCATGACACTTTTGCCGATGACATCTTCGCGTTTGGCATTGAACGCATCAAGGTAGCTGTCGTTACAGCTCTGCAGCAAACCCTGACAATCACGCACATAGATGGGATGGGGCGTGCCGTTGACCAGCGAACTCATGAATTCGAACTGATCATTCAAGGCCCGTTCGGCCATCTTGCGTTGTTTGATCTGCCGACGCATGTAGGCGTTCCAGAGCAGTGACAGCAACAGGAGCAGGCAGGCAACGCCAATCAACTGATAGAACAGGCGCTGGTAATGACGCCAGTTACTTTGCGCCGCTGTCGAGAAACCCCGCCAGCGACTATTGATCACGCCCAGTTCTTCGGGCGTGATGCTCAGCAGCGCCTTGTCGAGGATTGATCCCAGCTCGGTGTTGCCTCGCGCAATGGCCAGTGAAAAAGCCGCCTGACGTGTGCCCAGGGTGGTGGTGATCTGCAATGGGTGTTCGAAGATGCGCGATGAAATCAGATAGTTGGCAATCACCAGCGAGCTGACGGCGCCGTCAACCTTGCCCTCGGCGAGCAAGGTCGCGGCACTGAAGGTATCGGATGTTTCAATGACGTCGATGTGCGGAAACTCGCGGCGCAGATAATCGGTCAAGGGACTGCCCTGGGCGATCGCCAGGTATTTATCTTTGAGCTGGCTCAGATGAGAAGGGCTGTCAGCGGCTTTGCGCGTCAGCAGAACATAGGAGTTTTCCAGGTATGGGCGGCTGAATTGCAGGTCTTTCTCACGTTGCGGACTCGGTAGCAGGGCGGCGATCAGATCGGCCTGATGCTGGCTGATCTGTTCGATCATTGCGTCATCGCTGCGGCTGCGGCGAATCTCGAAGCGTAATCCGGTGCGCAAGCGCAGCAGTTCCAGCAGATCGGCGGTGATGCCACGGAAATTGCCGTCGCTGTCGAAGAATGTCAGCGGAGCGAGGGCGTCGTTCACCACCACTCGAATAACCGGGTGCTGCTTGAGCCATTCTTCCTCATGACGGGTCAATTGCAACTTCTGGTCGGTCAACAGAATGTCGCTGCCGGCACTCCAGCGTTTGGCGATACTGTCGCGTTCACTGCGCGGAACAGCATTGAGCACGGTGTTGATGATGCTCAGCAGTTGTGCGTTGCCGGTGTGTACGGCAAAGCTGAAGCCATGGGCTTCCTGTTTGCCGAAGTTGGCCATGCGAATGTTGTTCAGGTAACCCTTGTTGATCATGTAGTGAGTGGAAATAGTGTCACCGAGAAACACATCGGCCTGGTCGAACGCGACCGCGTTGATTGCATTCTGATAGGACGGGTAGGAGGTGAGGATGGCCTTGGGGTAAAGAGCCTTGACTTCTTCCTTTGGCAAATAGTGATAGACCATGCTCAGACGCAATCCGGCCAGCCCTTCGGTCAGCGAGCGAGTCTCATCCTCTCGGGTCACCAGCACTGGTTGATCAATGGCGTAGGGGATGGAAAGCACGATGTCGGGGTTGCTTGCTTCGAATCCGTTGGCGCTGCCGAGCATATCGACCTGACCTGCCAGCAGCGCCTTCAGGGCCGCGTCCCGGGAGGCGAAGCGCTCGATGCGCACTTGCAGGCCCGTGGCCTGGCCGAGAAAACCAGCGTAGTCCGCCGTAAAACCCTCGTAGTCGCGTCCGCTGGCCGTCATGTCGAACGGCGGATAGTCCGGGGCGGAGGTGCCCAATACCAGTTCATGTCGTCCCTGCAACCATTGCCGTTGTGAGGCATCCAGAGGCAAGGCCATCAATTCGAACGTCGACCGGCTACGCAGGACATAGCTTTGCGGGGCGAGAAGGGAGGCCAGAACCTGGGTGCTCAGGAACAGGCCGGCAATAAACCCGGCAACATGGACAAAGCGAATGGGCATGCGGGCTCTCACACTAACGCGTTACGTTTGGCCATCTCGATAAGTTCCACCAGGGACTTGGCTTTGAGTTTTTGCATCAGGCGTTTTTTGTAAGTACTGACGGTCTTGTTACTGAGGAACATGCCTTTGGCGATTTCCTTGTTAGTGCGTCCTTGGGCAAATAACTGCAAGACCATTAATTCGCGGTCATTGACGGATTTGAACAGCTCAAGTTCGGCATAACGGATATCGTCGCTGCGTACAGGATTGAGTGCCTGGCTGGGGAAATAGTTATAACCGGAGAGAACGGCTTTGATGGCGCTCACCAGTTCGCTGAGGTCTTCTTCCTTGCACACGTAACCGGATGCACCGGATTGCATGCAGCGAATACCGAAGAGTGTCGGGCATTGTGCGGTCAGTACGAGAGTCTTGAGCGGGGTGCTCATGGCGTTGAAACGGGCGAGAACCTCCAGGCCATCGAGCTTGGGGATGCTGATATCAAGGATGACCAGATCGGGCATGCATTCGCGGACCATTTGCATGGCATCGACCCCATTATCGGTTTCGCCGACGACCTTGTAGCCTTCGTGCTCCAGCAGCATTCGAACGGCAAGTCGGATGACGGGGTGATCATCGACAATAAAAACGGAGTTCATAATCAAATCCCATACGTACGCGAATAAAGCGCGCACCTTAGCTCAGATGGATGAGCGCTCGCATGAGCTGAGGGGGCTCCAGCGGCAATATAGGATTATTCCTACACACTAAAGGGAATTCGACTACGGTTGAACTAGGTGCGGTGTTAGGAAGTGAGGGATGTATGTTTGTCGGAGCGTTTAAGTTGTTTCAACAATACCGGATTAATGTTTATTAATGTTTCGGCAAATATTCTAAAGATTTATTAGCCTCATAAGGGGCCGATGGCTGCTCACAATGCCCGCACTCAACCGGCCACGCAGGCTGACCGGTTGAGACGAACACGTCAGTGACTGGAACGACCGGTCATTTCCAGCGCCATGTCGCTGGCGTAACTGTCGGTCATGCCGGCGATGAAATCGATCATGCGCAGAAAGGACGCGTGCAGAGGCCCATGCGGGTCAGGTGCATTGTTTCCCAGCAGGTCGAGGATTCGTCGGCTCTTGAACGACGGCGTGCGGCCATTGTGCTGCTCGAGTGCCGCACCGCAAAACGCGTTGAGGAGGATCTCCAGCGTGGTGTAGGCACCGATTTCATGCAGAGTCTTGCGTTTATCCTGAAAGATTTTCTTGCGGGCAATGTCCTTGGCGTTCAACACGCAGCGTTTGGCCGGACCGTGCATGTGCTCCACCAGATCGCCTTGCAGGGTGCCGGCGAGCAATGCCTCCTGCTGCTCGACGAATGCTCGCGCTGCCGCATTGGTCAAATGCTCGATGGCTTTGCCGCGCAGAATCGCCAGTTTGCGCCGGCGTGAGTCCTGCGGACCGAGCTGGCGGTAAGTCTCCGGGAGGTCATCGCCGACCAGACCGAGCAGTAGCGACTCTACTTCGGCGTATTCGAGCAACTCCATCTCCAGACCGTCTTCCAGATCGATCAGCGCGTAGCAGATGTCGTCGGCGGCTTCCATCAGATAAACCAGCGGATGGCGCGCCCAGCGCTGGTCTTCCAGCTGTGGCAGACCCAGCTTGTGGGCGATTTGCTCGAGCAGCGGCAGTTCGCTCTGATAGCAGCCGAACTTGTGCTTCTTGTAACCGAGCGAGTCAGCGTGACGGGCCGTCCACGGATACTTCAGGTAGGTGCCGAGGGTCGCGTAGGTCAGGCGAGTGCCGCCGTCGAACTGGTGATATTCCAGCTGCGTCAGTACCCGAAAGCCTTGGGCGTTGCCTTCGAAATTGAGGAAGTCACCGCGCTCGGCTTCGCTCATTGCATCCAGCCAGCCACGCCCGGCAGCCTGTTGGAACCAGTGACGAATGGCATCTTCACCGGAGTGTCCGAAGGGCGGGTTGCCGATGTCATGGGCCAGACATGCCGACTGCACCACCATGCCCAGATCACTCGGGTCGCACCAGTCGGGCAGGGCGCTGCGCAGGGTTTCGCCGACACGCATGCCCAGCGAGCGGCCCACGCAACTGACTTCCAGCGAGTGGGTCAGACGCGTGTGAATATGGTCGTTGCTCGACACCGGGTGCACTTGGGTCTTGCGCCCCAAGCGGCGGAAGGCGCCGGAGAAGATGATGCGGTCGTGGTCTTTGTGGAAAGGGCTGCGGCCGAGTTCTTGCGGGCTGTGCAGCGGCTTGCCGAGGCGTTCGCGGTTGAGCAGGGTTTGCCAATCCAAGGCTGATTCTCTCCGTCAGGATGACTGTTGCCCTAGCTTCCCGGTTCGTGCGCATGCCTGCAAGCGGAACTACAACCCCGCCGCATCAATGTCGATCAACAATAGCCGCTCGCCGTTGTCGAAAAACTGCCCGGCCGTCAGGCAATACTGATTGCTGGTGGCGTCACGGTAGGTGTTGGACAAAGTCAGGCGCCGCTCCTCCCAGCCTTCGGCGAGCAGGTGATAGAAGTACGGACGCCACGACCAGTTGTGGCCCAGGTAGCGGTTATCGGCGACCCAGCCGTTGTGCCGCCATTCGAGGTTGGGGGTTAGCTGCGTGCCATGCCGGTCGCACTGATAAAAGCGCAGCAGCCAGGGAAAGGCTTCCAGTTGCGGCAGTGCGCTGAGCGGTGCGTGTGCCCCGGCCCAGCCTTGCAGGATGGCCATCAATTCGCCGAGTTGCTGGCGCATCTGCATCAAGCGCCCGCGCTCGGCGAGTTTTTGTTGCACGTAGCGCTGGCGCAGTTCGGCGAAGCGCGGCACGAAAGTATCGGTGGCAAAGAACGCTTCCTGCGCGCGGGCGAAGAGAAAACCCTGCACGTAACGCGATCCGCACTCGAGGGCGAAATTCAGCTGGGCATCGGTCTCGACTCCTTCGGCAATGATCCAGCAGCCGGTTTTCTCGGCCATCTGCGCGAGTGCCTTGACCACCTCACTGCTCGGCCCGCCAAGGGCGGCTGCCTGGAACAGGCGCATGTCGAGTTTGAGGATGTCCGGTTGCAGCGCCAGTACGCGATCGAGTTGTGAATAGCCCGCGCCGAAATCGTCAATGGCGATTCTCGCGCCAGCGTCGCGATAACGCGCAACGACTTCGGCCAGACGTTGGCCGTTCCCGCCCAGTTCAGTGATTTCAAACACAATGCGTTGCGGATCGACATGGTGTCGCGCCAATTGTTTAAGGCTGGGCAATGCCTGGTCCGGGCGCAAACGGCTGATCCAGCGCGGCGACATGTTCAGGCTGAGAAACCAGTCTGCCGGCGCTTCATGCAGACGGCTCAGGGCATTGTCACGGATCTGCCGGTCGAGGCGGCGCAAGGCAATGGCTGGCAGGCGCGGGTCGGCGAACAGCGGCCCGACTGACGTCAGTTGACCGTCATTCTGGCGCAGGCGGCCCAATGCTTCGACGCCTGCAATACGTCCGGTGGCGGTATCGATGAAAGGCTGAAAGCAGGCGAGCGGTTGCCCGTCGATCACGGAGCCTCCTTAGTCGTTCTTGTTCTGATTGAACCCCGCCGACCGGGTAGGCGCGCGGGATTGAACCTCCGGGTAAAGAGGTTCATCCCTGCGACAGTGCAAGAATGTAGCCAGATATATCGGCTTAGCGCTTGCTTGAGTTCTGCATCACCAGTTTGATCAATGGGCCGAGGCTGGTGCCCAGGCGAATCAACCGGGTCAGACCGCCGACGCCGCCGCTTTTTGCGCCTTTGCCGGTCAGAAAACCCAATAGCGTGACTGCTGCCACGCCCCACAACGGCGCGTGTTTGATGCCAAAACCGTCGTGCAGGTTTTGCGTCATGCCACGCACGCGCTGCAAGGGTTGCAGCACTTGTCCGGCTTCATGACGGATTTCCTGGCGATGCATTTCCATGCGCAAGCGGATCAACGCCTTGCGCATTTCCCGCCGCGAGCTGTTGTGTGGAAGTTCGGGCAGGCTCATGGCAGCAGGCGCTCCCGGTCGTTGGCGAGCTCTTCGAGCGTGCCGTGGAAGGGCGAGGACTCATCGAAAATCGCGGCTTTGAGGCGCAGCCCGCAGAAGATCGAAGCCAGGGTATAAAAGACGCACAAGCCGATGATCGCGGCAAGGCGATAAGTGTCCCAGAAGATGATCATGACCAGTGTCGATAAACCCACCAGCAACAACAGAGCAAACACCAGAGCCAAGCCTGCGAACAGCAACAGGCTGACGGTTCGTGATTTTTGCTCCTGCAATTCGATGCCGAACAATTCGACATGGCTGTGCAGCAGACCGAGAACGGCTGCGCCCAGGCGCCGGGTGGAGGAGGCGGTGCCCGCAGTCGGGCCGGATTCACCGATCGACATGATTCAGCGCCGAGTGGCCAGCAGGCCAATCAGAAAGCCAACGCCCGCTGCAATGCCGACCGATTGCCATGGGTTGGCCGACACATAATCTTCAGTGGCGCTGACGGCAGCCTGACCGCGCTCGCGCAAGGTGTCTTCAGTCAACTTCAAGGTTTCCCGGGCGCGTAGCAGACTGTCGTGAATCTGGCCGCGCAGTTCATCTGCCTGATCGCCGGCCAGGGTGGCGGTGTGCTCGAGCAAACGCTCGGTGTCGGCGACCAGGGTCTGGAAGTCGTTCATGAGGATTTCTTGAGCAGTCTTTGCCTTGATGCTGGCCATGGGTGGATCTCCGTAATTGGCGTCTGAAGCGTTCGAGTATGAGCCTTGCGCGAAGGTTCAGTACAAATGACTGGTACAACTTTTGCTGTGTCGTGGTGCGTCGCCCGCACGCCGTGCGCTGTTGCCGGGCGCGTATGCAGGAAAACCTTAACTCAAATATTGCGGTGGGTGTCAGCACATCGACCTTGTGCGCCAAAGCGGATCAGCCGAAACCCCGATCGGTGACTGCGCGGTCGCAACTTGGTGCATGAAATGTGCGCACGAACCGCTTTGGTGCCTTTTTAGCCTCCAGGTCTGCCTATTCATGGAAAATCTGCAAAGCGCTGTGGACACGCTGGTTCACAGCTCCAATACGTTGTTCATTCTGATCGGCGCGGTAATGGTCCTGGCAATGCACGCCGGCTTCGCCTTTCTGGAGGTCGGAACGGTCCGGCAAAAGAACCAGGTCAACGCATTGTCGAAAATCCTCAGTGATTTCGCCGTCTCGACACTGGCCTATTTCTTTATAGGCTATTGGATCTCCTACGGCGTGACGTTCATGCAGCCTGCTGCTGTGCTGAGTGCCGATCATGGTTACGGGTTGGTGAAGTTTTTCTTCCTGTTGACCTTTGCTGCGGCTATTCCAGCGATCATTTCCGGCGGCATTGCCGAACGTGCGCGCTTCGTTCCGCAGTTGTGCGCCACGGCGCTAATCGTAGCGTTCATCTACCCGTTTTTTGAGGGCATGATCTGGAATGGCAACTATGGTTTGCAGGCCTGGCTGGCGTCGCAATTTGGTGCCGCGTTTCATGATTTCGCCGGATCCGTCGTGGTGCATGCCATGGGCGGCTGGCTGGCGCTGGCCGCCGTGCTTTTGCTGGGCCCGCGCAACGGCCGTTATCGCGATGGGCGACTGGTTGCATTCGCGCCATCGAGCATTCCGTTTCTGGCGCTCGGTTCGTGGATTCTGATTGTCGGCTGGTTCGGCTTCAACGTGATGAGTGCACAGACGCTGCAAGGCGTCAGTGGTCTCGTCGCGGTTAACTCGTTGATGGCGATGGTCGGCGGCACCATGGCGGCTTTGCTCGTCGGGCGCAATGACCCGGGCTTTCTGCACAACGGCCCGTTGGCTGGCCTGGTGGCGGTCTGCGCCGGTTCTGATTTGATGCACCCGGTCGGCGCATTGGTGACCGGGGCGATTGCCGGCGCATTGTTCGTCTGGTGCTTTACCGCTGCGCAGGTCAAATGGCGTATCGACGATGTGCTGGGTGTCTGGCCGTTGCACGGTTTGTGCGGCGTATGGGGTGGGGTTGCCTGCGGTATTTTCGGCCAGACTGCGCTGGGTGGAATCGGCGGCGTCAGCCTGATCAGCCAGTTTATCGGCACCGCGCTGGGCGTTGCGGTGGCGCTGCTCGGCGGGTTCGTTGTGTACGGCACAATCAAGGCGCTGCACGGGCTGCGCCTGAGTCAGGAACAAGAGTATTACGGCGCCGATCTGTCGCTGCACAAGATCGGCGCGGTGAGCCAGGATTAGGTCTCTTCATCGACTGCGCCCGGGTAAAAGCCGTGCAGCAGGCGATAGCGATCAATACGCACCTGATCGACTTTCTCCTGTACCTGATGCGCTGGCAGCCCGAGCATGATCAGTGCGTGAGAGGCGAGCATCAGGCTCGACTCCAACAGTTCCGGCACCACTTCGGTGGCGCCGGCGGCTTTCAGCTCGGCCCATTGGCTGTCGTCGCGAGTGCGCACCAGAATCGGCACGTGCGCATGGAGATGACGCGCCTCCTTGAGAATGCGCAGGGCCACATCACTCTGGTCGACGGCGATCACCAGTAACTTTGCGCGCAACAGGCCGACCGCAGTCAGCAGATCGCCGCGTGACGAGTCGCCGTAATGTACGTCGCTTTCGCTCGAGGCGGCTTCCTGTACACGCACCGGGTCATTGTCCAGCGCAATGAAAGGTTGCCTGGCGTTGCGCATGAAACGGCCGATGGACTGGCCGACCCGGCCGTATCCGCAAATCACCACATGCTTATCGAGGCCGGCGTTGAGTGCGCTGATCTGTTCGATCTGCGCCTCTTGATTGGGCTTGCGGTGCAGGGCTGCGGCGATGCGTGGCGCGGCGCGCAATAACAACGGGGTCAGCAGCATCGAACAGAAGGTTGCTGCGAGCAGCAGAGCGCCCAGTTGGTCAGGCATCAAGCGGTTTTGCTGCATCTGCGCCATCAATGCAAAACAGAATTCGCCACCCTGCGCCAAGGCCAGGCCGCTGCGCCATGCCGTTTCACTGTCATTGCCGCGCCACTTCACCAGCAGCGTGACGACGATGCCCTTGATGATCATCAGTCCCAACGTGAGGCCGAGGATCAGCAGGCTGTGGCTGACGAACAATTGCAGATCGATCAGCATGCCGATGCTGACAAAAAACACGCCAAGCAGAATGTCGCGGAACGGCCGAATGTCAGCCTCGATCTGATGCCGATAATGGCTTTCACCGAGCAACATGCCGGCAAGGAAAGCCCCCAGAGCAGGCGACAAGCCCAGCAAATGCGTGAGCCATGCTGTCAGCAGCACGATCACCAGCGCCAGCAGCACGAACAATTCCGCCGAGCGCGACGCAGCGACTTCATGGAACAGCCGTGGCAACAACCAGCGACTGGCCAGTAGCAGACCGACAAACAACACCACGGTTTTTGCCAGGGTCAGCGGCAGGGCCCAATACCAGGCCTGATCGCTGCTGCCGGCAAACACCGGGACCAGCGTCAGCAGCAATACGGCGACGACGTCCTGAAACAGTAAAACGCCGACCGCATTCTGGCCGTGACTGCTGAACACCTCGCCAAGGCTGCCCAACTCTTTGGTAACGATGGCCGTGGATGACAACGACAGCCCCGCGCCGAGCAACAGCGCAGGCGTCAGCGGCATGCCCAGCAACATCAGCACCGAGCCCAGCAGCGCCGTGCTGATCAATACCTGCTGACTGCCCAGGCGAAATACCACCTGACGCAATGCAATCATCTTCGACAGGGAGAACTCCAACCCAAGCGAAAACAGCAGGAACACCACGCCCAGCTCTGCCACATCGGGCAGATGTTCACTTTCGTTGACCCAGTCGAAGGCGCTCGGCCCGACCAGCAGTCCGACGCACAGGTAACCCAGAACCGGTGGCAGGCGCAGGCGCCGGAACAGGGCAATCACCACGAGGGACGAGGCGAGGATGATCAACAGATTGGCAAACACTGGACACTCCGATGTCAGGCTCAGGCTTCTCAAGCGTAGAGGCAAAAAGTCCGGGAGGATTGCGTATTTGCCATTTGTGCCAACTGATTTGCGTCAGCGTTTTGCGTGTGAAACCTTTGGGCGGTAGCGGGTCGACGGTTTTCGAGGGCGGGCCTAGAATAGGCGGATAAATTGTCGGTTGAGCGCACATGCTTCCTGAATGTCAGCTGTTCGGCACCCTGGGGTGTCATCTCTGTGAGGTTGCTGAAGCCGAACTAATGCCTTTTGTCGAGCATGGTCTGCTGGTCGAACTGCTCGACATCGCTGACGACGAGAGCTGGTTCGAGGCTTACAGCCTGCGCATCCCGGTGCTGCGTCGGGTTGATACCGGAGCGGAACTGGATTGGCCGTTCAGTGCCGATCAGGTCGTGGCGTTCCTGCGCTGAGCGGCTTTCGCAACGTTGCCCCGCTGGTCGTCATTGCACATCCTTCCCTTGGCACTTCCCGGTTTATTCGGTTACTGTATGTTCATACAGTTATTGCGTCAGAGGGATGAACCGTGGTGAATGTCGAACAGTTGAAAAACAGCGTGAACCGGATGTCGGTTGACGTGGTGCGCGAGGCCGTCCTCGAATTGCGCCTGGACGGGCTGGTCACGGAAGGCAAGACGCCATTCAACAAGCTGCATTTCAACACTTGTTTCGCCGAGATCGAGGCGCTTTTCCAGCGTGCCGGTTACCATCGGCAACTCGATGTGGTCGGCTACCAGGGTTTGCTCTACGCCTTGTATGACCCGGGCCGCTGGGAAGCCGTCGATGTGCTGCGCTGGCTCAAGGAGTTCACCGAGGCCGCGGCGCTCAAATCGATTCCCGCCTGAGGATTCGCGCTAGGTTCGTTTCCGCCGGTGTTGGATAATGCCGGTCTGCCTTGAGGATTCGAATTCCCGTATGTCCACATCTACTTTCCATGCTGCTCAGAATCAGGCCAGCACACTTTATCTGCCGGCCGGTGCCTGGCTGACCGTATTCGATTGCCTGTGCGAGCATTTCAGTGCCATTGGTCGCGAGCAATGGCTGGACCGCATTGCCCGCGGTCGGGTTCTGGATGCTCAGGGCCAGCCGATCTCGCTGGATCTGCCGTACAGGGAAGGTTTGCGGATTCACTATTTCCGCGAAGTGCCGGACGAAAAGCCGATTCCGGTGGTCGAATCGATCCTCTATGCCGATGACCATCTGGTGGTAGCCGACAAGCCGCATTTTCTGCCGGTGACACCCGCCGGTGAATATGTCGAGCAAACCTTGCTGCGCCGCTTGATTCGACGGCTGGACAACCCAAATCTGGTGCCGCTGCACCGGATCGATCGGCACACTGCGGGGCTGGTGATTTTTTCGGCCAATCCGCAAACCCGTTCCGCCTACCAGTCGCTCTTCCCGACCCGGCAGATCGACAAGCGCTACGAGGCAATTGCCAAGGCCTTGCCCGACCTGAACTTTCCACTGATCCACAAAAGCCGATTGGTCGATGGTCAGCCGTTCTTTCGCATGCAGGAAGGGCCGGGTGTCAGCAATACCGAAACGGCGGTGGAAGTTCGCGAAAAGAATGGCGAGCTCTGGCGTTACGGGCTGTTCCCGGTGACCGGCAAGAAGCATCAGTTGCGTGTGCATATGACCGCACTGGGCGCGAGCATCTGCAACGATCCGTTTTATCCTGAGGTGTTGAAAAACGTCGAGGATGATTACGCCAACCCGCTCAAGCTTCTTGCACAGGGGTTGCGATTTATCGATCCGGTGACGGGTGAAGAGCGTAAATTCGAGAGCCGCATCACTCTGCAGTGGTAAGCGTCAGTCCACTTTCCAGCGCCCATGAAAAAGCCCGCAATAATGCGGGCTTTTCTGTATCCGGTGTCGACGCAGAGCTTACAGCTCTTTAACGGTACGAACCTGATCCTTGTTGATGCGAGTTTCTTTGCCGTCCAGTTGTTGGAACTCGTAGAAACCCGAATCGTCATCGTATTTCGGGGTGTCGACGGCCTGGATTTCGCGACCGTCATTCAAGGTGATCACTGTAGGCGACGAGCAACCTGCGAGGGTAGCCAGGCCCAGTGCGAGCATGAAAGTGGCGAGGGTCCGTTGAGTCATGGGTGTGTCTCCGAATGGGAATTCTTTTGGTTACTGAGCTTGAGACGTATACAAGGCGTGAGAGTTCCTTGAGTGCTGTCAGTCTGACACAGTGTTGTGCGAATTTAACAGTTCGGGGGTGTTGAGGTTCGCCAGCCGCGGGTCATTGTCAGGACATTCCAGTGCACTGGCATCGAGCCTGCGCATTACCCGGCCAGGGCTGCGCTCACCGGCGTTCCAGGCCTCTTCGAATGCCGGCAAAAGGGCGACAGGAATCACACACAATAGCGGTTCCCAATGCTGATCATGGCGCAACATTAAAGGTTTTTCAGGATTCTGGCTGGCAGTCTCGCGCATGTCTTGCAGCAATGTTGCGTCAATCCGCGGAACATCGCACGGCAAGACCAGCAGGTGCGAGTGGCGCGCGGCTTTCAGACCCGCACGGATACCGGCCAGTGGTCCGGGGAAATCGCTTTGGTCATCTACGACCAATTGATCGGCGAACGGCGCATAGCGTTCACGATTGCGGTTGCACGAGATGATCAGGTCGTCAGTCAGCGCTCGCACCTTGCGTTGCAAATGCGCAATCAACGGCTCGCCCAGCCACTCCACCAGTCCTTTGTCCTGCCCGCCCATGCGTTGGCCGCGTCCGCCTGCCAAAAGCAGAATGGAGCAGGGTGGCAGTTGCGTATTCAGGGGCATGGCGGCTCTCCACGGGGGCGGCGAAAAAATGGGGCGCTGTGATATAACACCGGGCTGTTTCTCCTACAACTGGACGAGCCTATGAAAGCCAAGGCTGATGTACCTTTCGTGCCGCTCAATATAGCGGTACTGACTGTCAGTGATACCCGAACCCTGGAAACCGATACCTCAGGCCAGGTCTTCGTCGACCGCTTGACGGCGGCCGGTCACCATCTGGCGGAGCGGGTTTTGCTCAAAGATGATCTCTACAAAATTCGTGCGCAAGTCGCCAACTGGATTGCCGACGATGTCGTACAGGTGGTGCTGATCACTGGCGGCACGGGTTTCACCGGTCGCGACAGCACGCCAGAAGCAGTAGCGTGCCTGCTCGACAAGCAAGTGGATGGTTTCGGCGAACTGTTCCGGCAGATTTCGGTAGCCGACATCGGCACCTCGACCGTGCAATCGCGCGCCCTCGCCGGGCTAGCCAACGGTACGCTGGTTTGCTGTTTGCCGGGCTCGACCAACGCAGTACGTACGGGTTGGGACGGCATTCTTGGCGAACAGCTCGATGCCCGGCACCGCCCGTGCAATTTCGTTACGCATCTGAAACAGGCGGCGCCTTGTGAATCCCGTGGGTAAGCCGGGCAAGACCGCTAGCCTGATGCCCGTCGAGGCGGCGTTGGCGCGCTTGCTGGAACTGGCCGCAGCCTCGCCCGTCAGCGAGCGTGAGTATTTGCCTCTGGCCGAGGTTCAGGGGCGGGTGCTGGCCGAGGATCTGATTTCGACCCTGGATCTGCCACCCTGGCCGAACAGTGCCATGGATGGCTATGCCTTGAACCTGGGCGACTGGACAGGCGAACCGTTGCCGGTCAGCCAGAAGGTTTTTGCCGGTCAGGCGCCCGAGCCTTTGCAGCGGGGAACCTGCGCGCGGATTTTTACCGGTGCGCCGGTGCCAGCGGGTGCGGACTGCGTCGAGATGCAGGAAAACGCTGAGGTCCAGGCCGATGGCCGCGTACGTTTCATCGAGACGATGGCGGCGGGGCAGAATATCCGCCCGCAAGGTCAGGAGACCACGGTCGGTGAATTGATTCTCGAGGCTGGAACCCGGCTGGGGCCGATCGAGCAGGGTTTGTCTGCGTCGTTGGGATATGCCGGGCTTGATGTCATACGCAAGGTCCGTGTGGCGGTGCTGTCAACCGGTGATGAGCTGGTCGAGCCGGGGCGGGCGCTGGGCCCGGGGCAGATCTACAACAGCAATCGCGTGGTGCTGTGCAGCTGGTTGCAGCGGCTTGGATGCGAGGTGATCGATGCCGGTATTCTTCCGGATGATCTGGCCACGACCCGAGCTCGCCTGGGTGAACTGCAGGACGTTGACCTTATTCTCTCCACTGGCGGCGTTTCGGTCGGAGAGGCCGACTTCCTCGGCATCGCGTTGCGGGAGGAAGGAGAGCTGGCGTTGTGGAAGCTGGCGATCAAGCCAGGCAAACCATTGACCGTCGGCCATTTTCGCAATGTACCCGTGATTGGTTTGCCGGGAAACCCGGCTTCGACGCTGGTGACTTTCGCCTTGCTGACTCGCCCTTATCTGTTGCGCCGACAAGGTGTGAAGGATCTCGAGCCGCTGAAGTTCAAGGTGCCTGCGGGGTTCGACTGGCCGCAGCCCGGCAATCGGCGGGAATATTTGCGTGGCCGTCTTGAGCAAGGTCAGGCAATCATTTACCGCAATCAAAGTTCCGGTGTCCTGCGCAGTGCTGCCTGGGCCGATGGTCTTGTCGAGGTACTGGAGGGAAGAACACTGGTGGCCGGTGATGAGGTCGGTTTCATCCCGTTAAGTGATCTTCTCGGTTGAAGATCGGCGCCGTGAGTGCCACGCCGGTGGAAAACAGCCGGCGCCGGCACTCCGGGCATTCAGCCTATGAGCGTCACGAGCTGGTCAAATCGGCTGTTGGCCACCCAACCCAGTAAACCCAATACCACAGCGGTAGCCCCTGCCGCATAGGCAAGGCGATGCTTGATCGATTTGACGTCACCTCTGACTTCGTCCATGTCGCGTCGAATGTACTTGAGGTGGGTTTCAAGCTCGGCAAATCGAGGTTCCATATCAATGTCTCCAGTGGCTTTGGCGCGGCCTTTCGTATCGGTTTTATGCAACATGTGACAGTCACTGGCGGGTATGGCCGGGCTCACAGGTTTTTTGGCATCAATGCTCTGCATGAAAGCATCCGCCTTCTGCTGCGGGTCGGCGTTGGCAACTGATGTCACCCGATTGGTAGTCGATGGTCGTCAGGGTGTATCCACTCATTACATGCACATCCTTGTGTATTGTTGGGTTGCAGATTGATAGCGCCGACACACGGTGGACTACACATGAAATCTGGTCAATTAAGCCGTTTCTGCATTTTTTGTAAGAATAAATACCGCCCTGTAGGACGCGGTGGCCATACGATTGAATTAATTGCGATTGCGGCGACTTTTTTGTGCGCTTGAAGGGTCAAGATGTCTCATACCCCAAACCATTTTCGGAGTGAGTGATATGAGTGAGCAAAGGGCGCTATTGATTCTGCATGGCAAGCAGGCACTCAACGAGTCCGTACGCGCGGCCGTCGAGGCCAAGCGTGAGAAAGGCTGGGAGCTGGCGGTCCGACTGACCTGGGAAGCCGGCGATGCACAGCGTCTGGTGGGGGAGGCGCTGGAGGCGGGGTACACGCGAATCATTGCCGGCGGCGGTGATGGCACTTTGCGCGACATCGCCGAAGCCCTTGCGCAGCAACCCAAAAAGGCCAGTCTGGTGCTGCTGCCGCTGGGTACGGCCAACGATTTTTCTCGCGCGGCGGGTATCCCGCTCGAGCCGGCCGATGCGCTTGAACTGCTCGATACACCGCCATCGGATATCGATCTGGGCGAAGTAGGCGGGCAGATTTTCCTCAACATGGCCACGGGTGGTTTTGGCAGTCAGGTCACCGCTAACACCTCCGAAGACCTGAAGAAGGTTCTGGGTGGCGCTGCCTACCTGTTCACCGGATTGTCGCGCTTCAGTGAGCTGCATGCCGCCTATGGTGAACTGCAAGGGCCGGATTTCCATTGGCGTGGCGAACTGCTGGCATTGGGTATCGGTAACGGCCGTCAGGCCGGCGGCGGGCACGTGCTGTGTCCGCAGGCTCTGGTCGACGATGGGATGCTGGATATCAGTATCCTGCCGGCGCCACAGGAGTTGGTCGGTACATTGAAGAATCTGCTGAGCGACGGGTTCGGTATCGACAACATGTTCGTCCGTACCCGTTTGCCGTGGGTCGAGATCAAGGTGGCCGAGGGGCTTTATATCAATCTTGATGGCGAACCGCTGGAGGGCGACAACATGCGCTTTGAAGCGCGTCCGGCGGCGTTGCAGGTGCATTTGCCCGAGGGTTCACCACTGTTGAGCGGCAAACCTTCGGTCAATCATCAAGGCTGATGATCTGCTCGCGCACGGCGAACAGCACCAGGCCTGCCACATCGTAGATTTGCAGGCGTTTCATGATTTGCGAGCGGTGGGTCTCGACAGTCTTGATGCTCAGGCCGAGGCCGTTGGCAATTTCCCGGGTGGATTTGCCGCGCACGATCAGACGGAGAATTTCCAGCTGACGCGCCGTCAGATTATGCGAGTCGGCGACTTCCGGTTGTTGCTTCTGATTACGGGTCAACGCCTGGGTAATCACCGTGTGGGCGATCGCCGGACTCAAATAACGCTCGCCGTTGCGCAAGGCTTCCAGCGCGTGTTCGAGCTCGGTGGCTGTGGTGTCTTTGAGCAGATAGCCGTGGGCACCGGATTCCAGCGCCTGCATGATCAATGAAGGATCGGTGTGCATCGACAGGATCAGCACTTTGCTTTGTGGGCGCACGCGTTTGAGCCGTTGCAGGGCTTGGAGGCCGCCGGTTTCCTTCATGGAAATATCCAGAAGCACGATGTCGGGACTCAATTGCTCAACCATTTCGAGCAGTTGCGAGCCGTCATTGGCTTCGCCGATTACTGCGTAACCGGGAATATCCAGTACCAGAGCGCGCACGCCGGCCCTGATCAGCGAGTGGTCATCCACCAGAAGTAAGTTACAAGTCAACGCATAACCTTATTCGTACTGGCCCGCTCGAGTGCCCGGGGCGCCCAGGGGAAAAGTGCTTCGATCCGAGTGCCATTGCCCGGCTCACTGGTGACGCTCAGAGTGCCACCCAATTGCTCGATACGTTCGGCCATCCCGGCCATGCCCCGTTGTCCTTCCCGCCCCGGGTTGGCGGCAGGGGCAAATCCCTGACCATCATCAGTAATCATCAGCGTCAGTCCTTGGGGCAGTCGCTGCACGCGTATCAGCAGGTTTTTCGCCTGGGCGTGACGCAGAATATTGGTGACGGCCTCCTGAGCGATACGAAACGCGGCAACCGCCATTTCTTCAGGGATACCGTTGAGGCGCTGCTGGCAATCGAGGCTCCAGTGCACCGAAGTGTTGGCCAGTGCCTTGAGCAAGTGCGCGCGCAGGCTGGCCTCCAGGCCAAGGCTGGTCAGTTGACGCGGGTTCAGGATCGCCGAGACGTCGCGCACTTTATTGAGGGTTTCTTCGAGTGTGTCGCAGAGCGTCGTACAGTGCTCCTGCAAGTCCTCCGGCAGGCGCCGCCTGAGCCACTCGCTTTGCAGTTTGGCGGCGGTCAGCAACTGGCCAATGTCGTCGTGCAATTCGCGGCTGAGGCGATGACGTTCGTTTTCCTGAACCTCCAGCAAACGATCAGCGAGTTCCTGCGGCTGGAACTTGATCGATTTGCGTGACAGCCGATATTGCACCCATACGCAAGCCGTGGCCGCGATGTTGAGCAGCAGCAACCCCAGGCAAAGTGGCAGGGAAAAAGCATAGGTCAGCAGACTGCCCACTGCCGCGAGCACACACAATATGAGGGTGAACCGACGGGCATTTTCCCGGGAGGGTGGCCATGTAGAGATTGACTTGAGGCTGGCGTACATAACGGATGGAGCCAATGGATGTTCGCTGCGGGTAGACCTGCCGGAGGTTTGACGGGTCTCTGTCTGGAAATGCTGATAAATATATTATTGATTTCAACAGGCTTCAGTGAGCGGTGTTTGACCGTCAACTTCGAGCGATGTCGATCTCTGAAGTCACTGTGCCATTAATTCGAAAGCAACTAACGGCCGGCATAATACCACTTAAGATACCGTTGGTCGCGTTCGCCATATATGTCCAATGAGTCAGAAAACACGGTATGTTGGACGTAAGTTCCATAATGGAAAATGTCGGTTAATTGAGTTTGATAGATATTGCTGCGTGCCCGAAGTTGAGTTACCTGGACACAGGAAAACCCTGAGGCCTGCTGGAATGTATCCGCTCTGGTCAGGTTGGTTATTTAATTGGTTTTGTCGCTGGCAGGTATGAACTATTCAATTACGACATGCGCGCTCATCAGGCCTGTCGCTCTGAATAGGACATCAGTGACAAAGGCTGCGGCGCGAGGAGGGGCTTGAACCGGCTTTGGCCGACCTGAAAGGCGAAGGCCTCGATCAACGAGGTCTGTTCACTGTCATCCAGGCCTAGTTGCCCCGTGTTCTGATCAACCAGTTCGAGTTGCCAGGCCATCAGCGTGAAGCAGTCTTTCAAGGCCGCGAGCGCCTGTTCGTGCAGGTCGACATGATCCTGTGCCAGGTTGAGCAAGCCGTAGATGTGCAGGGAAAACTCGGAAACTGCCTCCAGTGCCAATGCCTGGGCTCTGCCCGCGAGCTTGAGGAGGGTATTGAGCATGCAGTCGATGGCGTCTTTGTCGTTGCTGATCAATTGCAGGTGGCTGAGGCACTCCTCGGACTTGGCCAGCAGCGTTTCGGCCTCGACAAGAAATTCGGGGAACCGCTGGGCCCACTCTTTATGGTCGATTGGCATGCTTATCTCCACCACGTCATGTCTGATGAGGGAATGCCGTGTGTGTCGACGATCATGAACCGTCGCGAGATCGCGCCCCGGTGCGCAGGTGCACAAATTCGGGGTTTCAAGAGGATGTGTTTCCACTGAACTGCGATCGCACACAATAGCCTGACTCCGTTCATGCAATGAGAATGGCGTCACATTAATGGCTATTGGATATTGCGAATATCAGGTTGGGCCTGATTGTCGGTAGGGGAATCCCTTAGGCGCGGGAACCTGGAGCGCAAACCGAGGTCGCGCCACAAGGGTTGTAACAGATGAAATCACGGGGGCCAGTAAAGCATGATGTTAATGTGACATCAATGACCGGTTGTGGCATTTTGATGGCGAATTTGGCAGTGATCAAGATTTGCCGCACGCAGCCGATAAACCCTCTTAGTGAATTCTTCAGAACAAGCCCAGGAGTCATTGATGGCCGGCATTCTCGACACGGTAGACCAACGCACACAACTGGTGGGTGAGAATCGCCTCGAAATTCTCATGTTTCGACTGGCCGGGCGCCAATTGTTCGCGATCAACGTGTTCAAGGTTCAGGAGGTGCTGCAGTTGCCTAAACTGACCCTGATGCCTCAGCGTCACCCATTTGTTTGTGGTGTGGTCAATTTGCGCGGGCAGACGCTGCCGGTAATCGACCTGTCTCAGGCAATTGGCATGCGACCACTGGTGCCGGGGCCGAACAGCACGATCATCGTCACCGAGTACAACCGCTCGGTACAGGCTTTCCTGGTCGGTGGCGTTGACCGTATCGTCAACATGAACTGGGAAGCCATTCTGCCGCCGCCAACCAGCGCTGGCCGTCAGCACTACCTGACCGCGATCAGCAAGGTTGACGATCAACTGGTGGAAATCATTGACGTTGAAAAAGTCCTCGCCGAGATCGTCCCGTACAACGCCAAAGTCTCGCGTGAAAAGCTCGATGATCCGGTGCTGGAGCGTGCCCGTGGCCGTGAAGTATTGCTGGTGGACGATTCCAATGTCGCGCTTTCGCAATTGCGCGACACCCTTGGCCAGCTCGGGGTGAAAATGCACATTGCCAGCGACGGCCTGAAAGCGCTGAACATGCTCAAGGCCTGGGCCGACACCGGCGTGAACATGACCGATAAGCTGCTGATGATATTCACCGACGCGGAAATGCCGGAAATGGACGGTTACCGTCTGACCACCGAAATTCGCAACGATCCGCGTCTGCGAGGCCTGTATGTGGTGTTGCATACGTCGCTGTCCGGTAGCTTCAACGACTCGATGGTGAAGAAGGTCGGCTGCGACAATTTCCTCTCCAAGTTTCAGCCGGACAAACTGGTCGACGTGGTGCGTCAGCGCCTGATGCTTGACGAAGTGCCGGCCTGATCACGCACCCCTTGTAGGAGTGAGCCTGCTCGCGATAGAGGGGGGTGTCAGCCCCAAATCATTGCTGACCCAACGCTATCGCGAGCAGGCTCACTCCTACGGTTTTTGCTCTTTGATTCCTGCTCCAGCTCGTATAGGGTGGCGTTTTTATCCTCCAGGGAGCTGGCCATGCTGCGTCTGAGCGCGCTTTATCGTTACCCGTTGAAATCCGGCAAGGTCGATGTGCTGCAAAGTGTCGACCTCGACAAGCTGGGGCTTGATGGCGACCGACGCTGGATGCTCGTGGACGAAGCCAGTGGCCGTTTTCTGACGCAGCGTGCCGAAGCGAAGATGAGCCAGTTGTCGGCCCTGTGGAATGAACAGGGCGGTCTGACGTTGAGTGCGCCGCAGCAGGCTGCCATCGACATCGCCCTGCCGGGTAACGATGCCGAGTTGCGCGGCGTGACGATTTGGCGTGACACCTTGCGCGTGCCGGATGCCGGTGAAGAAGCGGCCCGTTGGGTCAGCGATTTCATTGGCAAACCGACGCGTCTGGTGCAGGTGCCACTGGATCGCGCCCGCACCACGCAAGCCGGCTATGGCAACGAAGATGATCAAGTCGCGTTCGCCGACGGTTTTCCGCTGCTGTTGATTGGCGAGGCGTCGCTGCAGGACCTTTCGCAAAAGGTTGGGCGGCCGCTGGAGATGCTGCGCTTTCGACCGAATCTGGTGATCGAAGGCAGCGAAGCGTATGCCGAGGACAGCTGGAAACGCATTCGTATCGGTGATGTCGAGTTCCGCGTGGTCAAGCCGTGCTCACGCTGCATCCTGACCACCATCGATCCGCAAACCGGTGAGCGCAGCGCTGATCGTGAGCCGCTGGCGACCTTGCAGAAATACCGAGCCGAGGCCGACGGGGCGATGTTCGGCCAGAACCTGGTGAACGACAGCAATGGTCTGCTGGAGGTCGGGATGTCGGTGGAAATCCTCGAATAACCCGTCACCGAAACGAAAAATGCCCGTGTCCTTGGACACGGGCATTTTTTTGCGCAGTACTTCTTTTTTCGCTGCGGGCCGCGGGCTTAGCCGCGGGCTTAGCCGCGGTATTCGCACAGGTAAGCGGTATCGACAGCGACTTTCAGCTGGAACTTGCTGTTGGCCGGGACGTTGAACTGGCTACCGGCGGCGAAGGTTTCCCAGTCGCCGCTGTCTGGCAGTTTGACCGTCAGTGCGCCGGATACCACGTGCATGATTTCACGCTGGGCGGTGCCGAATTCGTATTCGCCCGGGGCCATGACGCCGATGGTCGCCGGACCTTCAGCGGTGCCAAAGGCGATCGACTTGACGGTGCCGTCGAAGTACTCGTTGACTTTAAACATGGGCGATTCCTCGAAAAGGGCTAAAAAATTGAGGCGGCCAGTATGCACAAGGCTTTCAACGCCGTCACCTGCCCGGCGTCTGTCCGGTGAGTTCTCGAATTGACCCTAGAGTGGCAACACCAGTGGCAATAACCGCGCGGTGTTGCGCGCATCTTCCAGCGCCCGGTGTTGCTGACCGCTGAACTGCATTCCCGCCAGTTGCAGTGCACCGTTGAGGCCCAGCGGGCGCTCGAGGCGTCGGGCCTTGGCGAAACGTTGCTTGAGGTTCATGTGCGGCACGCGGCTCAAGCCGCTGTCGATCTGCAGGCGCTGCCACTCCTGAAGCAATTGCTTGCGGTCGTAATCGCCCCAACTGGCCCAGCCTTCGAGGCGTGACTGATGCTGCGCAAGCCAACGTTCGAACGCCGGCCAGACTTCGTTGAGTGGCTGCGCCGCATCGATATTGGCTTGAGTGATGTGCGTCAGCTCGCGACAAAACGGCGTGAGCAGGGGCCGTCGTGTCGGTTTGACGAAGCGCTGGAAGTGATCCTGCTCGCGCCCGGCACGATCGACCAGCGTGGCGCCGATCTCGATAATTTCCATCTCGGTGACTGGCCAGCCACCCTCGTCGGTAGTGGCTTCCAGATCTATGACCAGCCAGTGGGGCATCGCAGGGTTCCTGATTTCCGCGTTCTGATAATTCAGAGCTTAGCCAAACCCTGCATTTGCGCTCGGCTGACTACTCGACCTGCAACAGAACCTGACGATTTTTTACCTGATCGCCGACCTTGACCTGCACCCGCTTGAGCACGCCGTCGATGCCGGCCTTGAGCGGGTGCTCCATTTTCATTGCCTCCAGCACCACCAGCAATTGACCTTTGCTGACCGGGCTGCCTTCGCTGACCAGTACGTCGACGATGGCACCGTCCATCGGTGCTTTCAAGGTGCCGGAACTGACGCTGGTCTGACTGTCGATCACCGCGTGAGTTCGATCCTCCAGCCGCAGGGCGCCGGGATGGGTGAACAGCCAGAGTTGACCGGCATCGAGTCGATAGGCGTGACGCTGGCGCAGGCCGTCGATTTCCAGCGTCACCGACTGGGTATCGTGGTTGATCAGTTTCAATTCGAGAGTGCGTTCGGCGACCTTCACCTTGAACACGCCTTGCGGTTCAGCAAGCAGTTGCAGGTTCCAGTTCTGAGCGTTGAGACCGAGGCGGTAAAGCAGCGGCACGCTGGCGTTATTGCGCCAACCGGAAAGCGGTTTGCGGTGGATGAGGGCGCTGGTTTGATAAAACAGCACCGCGGCGATGGCCAGATCTTCTTCACTCGGCGCGTATGGATGCAGGCAGGGGTGATCGCTGAAATGCTGCCCGATGAAGGCTGTGCTGAAGTTGCCACTGATGAACTGTGGGTGTTGCAGCACGCTGACCAGCAAGCGCTGATTGCTTTGCACACCGAGCAGCACCGTGTCCTGCACCGCGCGCAGGAGTTTGCGTCGTGCCTCCTCGCGAGTGGCGCCGTGGGCGACCAGTTTGCCGAGCATCGGGTCGTAGAACGGGCTGATCAGTTGCCCTTCGCGCAGGCCATGATCAATGCGTGTGCCGTGTTGCTGCGCCGGCTCCCACGCCGTGATGCGGCCGGTTTGTGGCAGAAAACCCTGTGTTGGGTCTTCGGCATAGAGTCGCACTTCCATTGCATGGCCGCTGAGTTGGACTTGATCCTGAGTCAGCGGCAACGGCTGCCCCTCGGCAACCAACAGTTGCCACGCTACCAGGTCCAACCCGGTGATCAGTTCGGTCACCGGATGTTCGACCTGCAAGCGAGTATTCATCTCCAGAAAATAGAACTGCCCACGCGCATCGAGTAGAAACTCCACGGTGCCAGCGCCGACATAATTCACCGCGCGTCCGGCTTTCAGTGCCGCCTGGCCCATGGCCTGACGCAACTCGGCGGTCATCACCGGGCAGGGCGCTTCTTCGATGACTTTTTGGTGACGCCGCTGTACCGAGCAATCGCGTTCGCCAAGGTAAATCAGGTTGCCCTGATGATCGCCGAACAATTGCACTTCGACGTGACGCGGCTCGATCAACGCCTGTTCGAGGATCAGTTCGTCGCAGCCAAAACCGTTCAATGCTTCTGAACGTGCGGTGCGCAGTTGTGCCGGTAAATCAGCGCCATCGTGGACCAGACGCATGCCGCGACCGCCGCCACCGGCACTGGCCTTGATCATCAACGGGTAGCCGATGCGTTCGGCTTCTCGCAGCAGGGTCGTGTCGTCCTGTTCGGCGCCTTGATAACCGGCGATGCAGGGCACGCCGGCGGCGAGCATGGCGATTTTCGACTGACGTTTGCTGCCCATCAATTCGATGGCTGCGACGCTGGGGCCGATGAAGGTCAAACCGGCTAGTTCGCAGGCGCGGGCGAACTCGGCGTTTTCCGAGAGGAAGCCGTAGCCGGGATGGATGGCGTCGGCGCCGCTGCGACGAGCGGCGTCAAGGATCGCCGGAATATTCAGATACGACTGCTGCACCGGGGACGGGCCAATGTGTACGGCTTGATCGGCCATTTGTACGTGCAGGGCATCGGCGTCGGCGTCGCTGTAGACGGCGACGGTGCGGTAGCCCAACGCCTGGGCGGTGCGCTGGATGCGGCAGGCGATTTCACCGCGGTTGGCGATCAGGATTTTATGGAGGGTTGGCATGGTGGGTTTCCTGAGGTTTTGGCGGTGGATGTGGAGGCCTCATCGCGAGCAGGCTCACTCCTACAGGGGAACGCATTTCAAATGTAGGAGTGAGCCTGCTTGCGATGCTTTCAGGTAGCCCACCGCGGTTTACGCTTCTGCACAAAAGCCATGGTGCCCTCGATCCCTTCTTCCCCCGTCACCGCCTCGGCAAACCACAGCGCCGCCTCATCAAGCAGTTCACTCGAAGGCTGCCCGGCACTGGCCAACAACAGTTTCTTGGTCATCGCATTCGCCTGCGGCGCACAACACAGCACATGTTGCAGCACCTCATCCAAACGTTCGGCCAGTGCCTGCGGATCCTGCTCGACAAAATGCACCAGCCCCAGACGTCGTGCCTGATGCCCGTCAAAGCGTGCAGCGGTCAGCGCCAGACGCCGAGCGTCGGTCAGGCCGATGCGCTGGACCACAAAAGGTGCGATCTGCGCCGGCAGCAAACCCAGACTGGTTTCCGGCAGACCGAATTGCGCCTGGTGATCGGCAATGGCGATATCGCTGACACAGGCCAGACCGAAACCACCACCGAGCACTGCGCCTTGCAGCACGGTGATCAGCACTTGCGGCGCGTGCTGCGCCTCTTCCAGCAAAGCACCAAAAGCGCGATTCAAATCACAGTAAGCATCCACACCCTGAGCACGAGCACTGGCCATGTCCTTGATGTCGCCACCGGCACAGAAATGCCCGCCGGCACCGCTGAGCACCAATGCGCGAACGCTGCGGTCATCGCGTACGCAGGCCAGCACCGCGCGCAATTCGCTGACCATCTGCAAGCTCATCGCATTGCGGCTGTCCGGGCGATTGAGGGTGATGTGCAGCACGCCGCCATGCAGTTCCAGTAACAGCGTCTGGCAATCGGGCAGGCTGCTCATTTCTTTTTCCCCGGCAGAATGCCCATCAGTTTGCAGATGATCCCCAGCATGATTTCGTCGGCGCCGCCGCCAATCGACACCAGTCGAACATCGCGATAGGCGCGGGCCACCGGGTTGTCCCACATGAAACCCATGCCGCCCCAATATTGCAGGCAACTGTCGCTGACTTCGCGACCCAGACGCCCGGCCTTGAGCTTGGCCATCGACGCCAGTCGCGTCACGTCCTGGCCTTTCACATACTGCTCGGTGGCCTGATAGACCAGCGCGCGCAGGCATTCGATTTCGGTCTGCAATTCGGCGAGGCGGAAGTGGATCACCTGATTGTCGATCAGCGCATTGCCGAAGGTTTTGCGCTCCTTGCAGTACTCGATGGTGCTGTCGACGCAATACTCGAGACCCTTGATCATGTTCGCCGCGCCGAACAGACGTTCCTCCTGGAACTGCAGCATCTGCATCATGAACCCGGCGCCTTCGTGGCCGACGCGATTGCGTTGCGGCACGCGCACGTCGTCGAAAAATACCTGGGCGGTTTCCGAACTGCGCATGCCCAGTTTGTCCAGGTGCGAACTGAGGCTGATCCCCGGCGTGTTCATCGGCACCATGATCAGCGACTTGTTGATGTGCGGTTTGTCGTCCGAAGTGTTCGCGAGCAGGCAGATGAAATCGGCGCTCGGCGAGTTGGTGATCCACATCTTGCTGCCGTTGATCACGTAGTCGTCACCGTCCTTGCGCGCGGTGGTTTTCAGCCCGGCCACGTCGGAACCGGCGCCGACTTCAGAAACACCGATGCAGCCAACCTGCTCACCAGTGATCGCCGGGCGCAGAAATTCTTCGCGCAACTCATCGGAACCGAAGCGGGCGAGGGCTGGCGTGCACATGTCGGTCTGCACACCGATCGACATCGGAATGCCGCCGCAATGAATAGTGCCGAACTCCTCGGCGGCGACAATCGAATAGCTGTAGTCGAGGCCCATGCCGCCGAATTTTTCCGGTTTGGAAATGCCGAGCAGACCGAGGTCGCCAGCCTTGCGGAAAATCTCGTGGATCGGAAAGCGTCCGGCCTTTTCCCATTCATCGACGTGTGGATTGATCTCGTGCTCGACGAACTGGCGGACGGTACGGCGCAGGGCTTCGTGTTCCGGGGTGAAGATCATTGTTATTGTTCTCCGTAAAATCCGTGGCGGTCAGAACCGGCTGACGCCGAAGCTGTTGGGTTGCAGCGTGCGACTGTCGGCTTCGTGGCAGATGTCCAGCAAGTAGCCGAGCAGGGTGCGCGTGTCGCGTGGATCGATCAGTCCGTCATCCCACAGGTTGGCGCTGCCGTAGAGGGCGGTGGATTGGCTGTCGAGTTTTTGTGCGGTGACCTGTTCGAGCATGTCGAGCATCTTCGGGTCTGGCGTCAAACCATCCTTGAGCTGTTTGGCTTCAGTCACAATGCGCAGCACTTTGCCGGCCTGCGCGCCCCCCATCACTGCCGTGCGGCTGTTCGGCCAGGCGAAGATAAAGCGTGGATCGAGTCCGCGTCCGCACATCGCATAGTTGCCGGCACCGTAAGAGCCGCCGACGACGATGGTCAGTTTAGGCACCCGCGCATTGGCCACCGCTTGAATCAGTTTCGAGCCGTGCTTGATCACGCCTTGCTGTTCCGATTCGGTGCCGACCATGAAGCCGGTGGTGTTGTGGAAAAACAGCAGCGGCGTCTGGCTCTGGTCGCACAACTGAATGAACTGCGCTGCCTTGCTCGCGCCGTTCGGGGTGATCGGGCCGTTGTTGCCGATGAAACCGCAAGCGCGGCCCTGAATCTTCAATTGACCACAAATTGTCTGTTGATCGAACTCGCCCTTGAATTCGACGAAGCAGGATTCGTCGGCAATGCGCGCGATGATTTCGCGCACGTCATAAGGCTTTTTCGGATCGTCGGGGATCAACCCGAGCAGTTCTTCGATCGGGTAGAGCGGCTCTTTGTATTGCGGTTCCGGCAACCATGGCAGTTGCTCGTTCCACGGCAGCATGCGCAGGATTTCACGGACCTGGCGCACGCCATCGGCATCGTTTTCCGCAAGGTATTCAGCCGTCCCGGCAACCTGTGCGTGCATCTCCGCGCCACCAAGTTCTTCATCGGTGGCGACTTCGCCGGTGGCTGCTTTCAACAGTGGCGGGCCGGCCAGAAACAGCTTGGCCTTGCCGCGCACCACCACCACGTAATCCGACAGCCCCGGCTGATAGGCGCCGCCCGCCGTGGCCGAGCCGTGCACCACGGTGATCTGCGGCAAGCCCATCGCTGACATGCGCGCCTGATTGGCAAAACTGCGTGCGCCTTCGACGAAAATGTCCGCTGCGTAATTGAGGTTGGCACCGCCGCTTTCGGCGAGGGTGATCACCGGCAGTTTGTTTTCCTGGGCGATCTGTTGCAGGCGCAGGGATTTTTTCAAGCCGCTTGGCGAAATGGTGCCGCCCTTGATCGCGCTGTTGTTGGCCACGACCATCGCGCGGATGCCGCAGACGTAACCGATGCCGGCAATCAGCCCGCCGCCGGCCGAGCTGCCGTCCTTGTCGTCATGCAATTTGTAGCCGGCGAGGCTGGCCAGTTCGAGGAAGGGTGCACCGGGATCGAGCAACAGGTTCAAGCGTTCGCGGGGCAGCAATTGCCCGCGTTTGTCGAATTTCCCTTTGGCTTCGGCGGCCTTGTTCAGCAGGTTCTGTTCGAGTTGCTGGACGTGTTCGATGGCCGTGAGCATCGCCGCACGGTTGCGCGCAAAAGCCTCGCTGTGCGGGTCGAGTTGGGACTGGATCTGCGGCATGGCTTACTCCTTGTCCTTCAGCACGTCTGGAAGGTAGGCGCGGTGGAAACCATTGAACGATTCGCTGTGAGTCGCCTTGTGCAGCGGCCATGCACGGCTGCCGAGGCTGGCTGCACCATCGATTTTCAAGGTGCTGCCACTGATGAACGCCGCCGCCGGGCTGAGCAGAAACACAATCGCCGCGCTGACTTCCGATTCGGTGCCGATGCGCTTGAGTGGCACATGCTCGCGCAGGGTTGGAATCACCGCTTTGAACGCGCCTTCGTAAGTGTCCATACCGCTGGAGGCGATCCAGCCCGGCGCCACCGCGTTGACCCGTACCCCGGCGTAACCCCATTCGAACGCGGCGGTCTTGGTGAAGTTGGCCATGCCCGACCGCGCCGCACCCGAGTGGCCCATGCCGGGCATGCCGCCCCACATGTCGGCGAGCATGTTGACGATGTTGCCGCCGTGTTTGCTCATCGACTGGTTGAACACTTCCCGCGCCATCAGGAAACCGCCAACGAGGTTGGTGCGCAGCACGGTTTCGAAACCTTTCTGATTGATCGAAGCCAATGGCGACGGGTATTGGCCGCCAGCATTGTTGACCAGACCGTGGATCGGCCCGTGCTCGACAATCAGTTCTTTCACTAATTGCTTCACCGCTTCTTCATCGCGGATATCGCAGGCCTTCCAGTGCGCGCGGCCCCCGTCTTCGGCGATTTCAGCGGCGACCTTTTGCAGCTTTTCCGGTTTGCGCCCGACCAGCAGCACATTGGCACCAAGCGCCGCCAGTTCATGGGCGGTGCAGCGACCAATGCCGCTGCCACCGCCGGTGACGATGATGGTCTGGCCGCTGAACAGATCAGCGTTGAAAATCGACGCGTAAGCCATGCAAACCCTCCTCTAGTCGAGCTGTTCGGCGATGCCCTGCGGCACCGGGATCTGGATTTCCAATAGTTGTTGGGCGAAGGCTTTGCCTTGCGGGTCGATGCGCAGGCTGGCCACGCCACCGCCGCCGAGTGCGTTTTCCAGGAGAAAGTTGAGGCTGTGGGTGCCGGGCAGATACCAGCGCTCGACCCGGCCATGGATCGGGTCGAGTACGTGGCGCATCCAGTCGACGATCACCGCCGGGGTCAGTGCTTCGGCGATCCACGGCAAGTATTCGGGTTTACGTGGCAGCACGCCGATGTTGCTGTGATTGCCCTTGTCTCCGGAGCGCGCCACGGCGAGTTTTACCAAGGGCACGCTGGCATCGGCGCGGCCCTGGGGTTTCGGTGGTTGCCGGGCAATCGGCAAATCTCCGCTGTCGAGTGCCTCCTGCGAGGGCAGGGTGCAAGGATGGCGTTCGCCGGCAATGTCGACTTGCAAGGTGCAGGTGGTTTTCTCGATCAGGAATGAGAACAGGCGGATGAGCGGGTACACCGTTGGCCGTCCCCCGACGATGCCGGTCAGCCCCGGGGCCATGCCGGTCGCGGCTTGGGCAATTTCGCGGGAGAACAGCACCAGCGCCTGTTTGTTCGGGTGGCGCACAGCGATTTTGATCACCACTTCGCGGCTGTCGCGACGCTGGCCATGGGGGCCGTAGGTGGCTTCGCTGCCGAGCAGTTCGATGCTGGTTTCGCTGTAGGCTGGCCAGCCGCGCTGGCTGAACATCTCTGCGGTTTTGTCGATGATTGCCTGGCTGACACGCTGCGCTTTTTCCACCGCATCGATGCCGGCGATCAGGCAACTGGCAGTGCAGCGAAAGCCATCCGGCCAGGTCGCGCTGACTTTGTATCTGTCGCCTGGCGGAAGCCCTTTGGCGCCATGCACATGGACGGCGTTTTTGCCTCGCTGCTGAAGCCTGACTTCAGTGAAATCGCAGACTACATCGGGTAACAGATACGCCTGTGGGTCGCCTATTTCATAGAGCAACTGTTCGCCGACCGTCAGCGGCGTGACCAGTCCACCGGAATTTTCGGGTTTGCTGACGATGAACTGGCCGTCGGCACTGACTTCAACGATCGGAAAACCGATGTGTTCGTAATCCGGAACGTCGCGCCAATCGGTGAAATTGCCACCGGTGCATTGCGCGCCGCATTCGATGATGTGCCCGGCCAGCGCGGCCTGGGCGAGTTTGTCGTAGTCGTGCCACGACCAGCCGAACTCGTGCACCAGTGCCGCGCTGACCACCGCGCTGTCGACCACCCGCCCGGTAATGACAATGTCGGCGTCCAGGCGCAGGGCTTCGACGATCCCCGGTGCGCCGAGGTAGGCGTTGGACGACACGCACATTGGCGGCAGCGGTGCACCGCTGAACATCTCGCGGATGCCACTGAGTTGTTTGAGTTGCGGTTGCAGGTCATCGCCGAGCAGTACGGCGATTTTCAGTGTTACTCCGGCCTTGTTGCAGGCCGCTTGCAATGCGGCGGCGCAGGCAAGTGGATTGACGCCGCCGGCGTTGCTGATGACGCGGATATTCTGTTCCGCCAGCTGTGGCAGCAGCGGCGTCAGGACTTCGATGAAGTCGCCGGCGAAACCCGCCTGCGGATCTTTCATGCGTGCGCCGGCCATGATCGACAGGGTGATCTCGGCCAGGTAATCGAACACCAGATAATCCAGGCGCCCTCCGGCCACAAGCTGAGCCGCGGCGGTAGACGTGTCACCCCAGAATGCACTGGCGCATCCGATACGGACGGTGGTTGGCATTTTTATCTCCGACTCAGAAACCTGCGACAGAAGTGTCTTGAGGCTACCAAGCAAGCGCTTGGTTTGTAAATGGCTAAGATTATCTTCTGCCCAAGCGCTTGCTTGGTCGTCGCTGGCGGCTTAAATTGCGCGCAACCCTGCGGTTTCAGGGGGCAACAGACTGATCGACTGTAGGAGAGAACGGGTGGACGAGCAAAAAGCCCTGAGGGTCATGCGCGAATTGGTCGACGAAGGTCAGTTGACCGACCCGGACAGCGCTCGCGGCAAATTGCTGCAAGTGGCGGCTCACCTGTTCCGTAACAAAGGTTATGAACGCACCACGGTGCGTGATCTGGCCGGCGCAGTCGGTATTCAGTCGGGGAGCATTTTTCATCACTTCAAAAGCAAGGATGAAATTCTCCGCGCGGTGATGGAGGAAACCATCCGCTACAACACCGCGTTGATGCGTGCGGCACTCGCTGAAGCCGGCAATGTGCGAGAGCGCGTGCTGGCGCTGATTCGCTGCGAACTGCAGTCGATCATGGGCGGCAGCGGCGAAGCGATGGCGGTACTGGTTTACGAATGGCGCTCGTTGTCCGAGGACGGTCAGGCCAAAGTCCTGGCGTTGCGTGATGTTTATGAAGACCTCTGGCTGCAAGTGCTCGGCGAAGCCAAGGCGCACGGTTTGATCCGCGGCGACGTATTTATTACCCGACGTTTCCTCACTGGCGCGCTGTCCTGGACCACCACCTGGTTCCGTGCCGGCGGTGGCTTGAGCCTTGAGCAACTGGCGGAGGAGGCGTTGATTCTGGTCCTCGAAGAGCGTTGAACGACTTTCTATCCAGCCGGGAAACTGGCTAACTGGGCGAAACCGCCTAGCTTGAATGCAATGATCGGTATTTTTTCGGGGAGTGGGGTGTTTTGAAGTCTTCGCCAATTCGGACGGCCGCGGGTTTTTTGCTCGCCGCTCTGACGGCATCATGCTTGTTGCCTGTCCAGGCAGCGCAACTGGTTCGGGTTGGCGCGGCACACTTCCCGCCATACACCATTCGCCCGGAAAATGGTGCCGACACCGGTCTGCTGCCGCAACTGGTCGAGGCCTTGAACGGGCTGCAAAGCGACTATCAGTTCGTCCTCGTACCGACATCGATTCCGCGACGTTTTGGTGATTTCAAGCAGGGCCGGATCGACATGGCGATCTTCGAGAACCCGGAATGGGGCTGGAAGGATATTCCCCACACCGACGTCGATATGGGCCTTGAAGACGCCGAAATTTTCGTCGCGCAACGTGAAGACGGTCGTCAGCAAAGTTACTTTGCGAGCCTCACCGGCAAGCGTCTGGCGCTGTTCAGCGGGTATCACTACGAATTCGCCAACTTCAACGCGGACCCCAAGTTCCTCGCACAGAACTTCAATGCCACGTTGACCTATTCCCACGACAGCAACCTGCTGATGGTGCTGCGCGGACGCGCCGATATCGCCCTGGTCACCCGCTCGTATCTGAGCGATTACCTGCTGCGCAACGAGAAGGTTCGTGATGAGCTGCTGGTCTCGCAGCGCGTCGATCAGGTCTATCACCACTACGCGATTCTGCGGCCGACCGCGCCGATCAGCGGTGAGGCATTTGCCAGACTGCTCCAGGGGTTGCGCGATAACGGTGAAATGCTGAAGATTTTCGAGCCATACAAGATTGCCGTGGTACCGGTGCCTCACCACTGAGGCATTGATTTCCCTGCAAAGCCTAAATTTCTCATTCCGGATCACGTCCCATCGTTGAACTGTCGACGATTATCGTGAGCCCGACCCATGTCCAATCTGAATGACCTGACTGCCCTTGCGTTGCCCTCGGGCAGTCATCTGATCGCTGATGCCACCGAAAGCCGTCTGAGCCTGAGCCTGGATGGACAACCGCTGATTCGTCTGCGCCTTGATCGTGAGGTCAAAGGGCCGATCCAGATCGATGAGCGTTTTGCCTTGCCGCCAGGGCAAGCGCTGTGGGCCGCCTGTTATTGGCTGTTCGCCCGCGATCCTGACTGCCAGCAATTGACCTGGCAACTGGATCAGCCGCCGACTGAAGCGCTGCTCAGCGGTTTGCTGGCAAGCACTGAAGTGGCCGGCGAATATCGCTGCGAGCGCACGCTGTTCTGGCAACTGCCGCAACCGTGGCTCGGAACCTCGCTGAGCGGCAGCTACCCGCAGCAAATGGTCATCAGCCAGGGCAAGCGCCATCCGCTGCGACCGGTGAAGCCGCGGGGTGAAGTGTATCGGCGTTTCGACGCGCGCCTTGGTGCGTGGATTTCCCTGCGAACGGTGGAGATCGAAGAAGATCTGTCACGTTTCAATCGCTGGCAGAACAGTCCGCGGGTAGCCAGTTTCTGGCAGGAGGAGGGCAGCCTCGAAAAACACCGCGAGTACCTGAGCAAGCTCGATGCCGATCCGCACACGCTGACACTGATCGGCTGTTTCGATGATCAGCCGTTCGCTTATTTCGAAGCCTATTGGGCGAAGGAAGATCGGATTGCGCCGTTCTACGATGCCGACAATTACGATCGCGGCATTCACATGCTGGTGGGCGAAGAAGATCACCGCGGTCCGCACAAAGTGGCGAGCTGGTTATCGGCGCTGGTGCATTACCTGTTTCTCGATGATCCGCGCACCCAGCGTGTGGTCGCCGAGCCCCGCGCCGACAACGCGAAGATGATTGGCCATATGCAGAATCAGTGCTTCCACTGCGAGAAGGAATTCGATTTCCCGCACAAGCGCGCGGCGCTGATGATGCTGGGGCGTGAGCGGTTTTTTGATCGGTGCAAATTGGCCTGAGGTGATTTAAAAGCAAAAGATCGCAGCCATCGGCAGCTCCTGCAGAGGAATGCATTTCCTTGTAGGAGCTGCCGGAGGCTGCGATCTTTTTCTATCTGGCCATGTGGTCTTAACGACGACCCGCAATCACCGCATCCCGCCGACTGCCCGAGACCTTGCGGCAGTGCACCAGTGCATCACGAATCATGAAGTTGACCAGGGTCGGCGATACGCCGAGTTCCTTGGCGATGTCCTTTTGCGGCACGCCGTGCAGGCGGTACATTTCGAACGCATAGCGAGTGCGGCTGGGCAGTTCGGTCAGCGCGTCGGCGATGTGTTCCAGGGTCGAAAAATTGATGTGTGAGGTTTCCGGCGAAGCACCCTGAATGACCACGTTCAGCCCTTCCTCTTCAGGGCCGGAGTATTTCTGTTCCAGCGCCTGTTTGCGGTAGTGATCGATGGCGAGGTTGCGCACGATCTGGAACAGATAACTCAGTTGAGCCTTGATCGACGAGGTGATCGGCGGTGCCGACTGCAGTCGGAAAAATGCGTCCTGCACCACGTCTTCGGCACGTGAGCGGCAGCCGGTAATGCGGGCTGCAATTTTGACCAGAATCAGTCGATTGTCGACGAATGCCTGAAGTAGCGGTGAATCGCACCTGCTTGTGGATACTTGTTCCGTCATGGAAATCACCTTGCTGCCAAATAGGTTAGTGGGACGCCTGGGGGGACGGGGCCGTCCTACACATCGAGCGACAAATTATGTTGAATGATAATGATTGTCAAATGAGAAAAAGAATTAATGATCCAAATCGGTGCGTTGTGAGAACTGCGACACGCCGCCACACCCCGTCCCCGTTGGCGATCCAGCCTGCCGACTAATTATTTCAAGACGTCATCCGTTCTCATTGGTGAATGGTTCCGGGTACAGAGTCCCGGCCAGACAGCATTCCAGTGCCTTGCGCGGTCGGCGTAGACCGCGCCCTGCATGCCCTCGAAGGGCGTGACACAGCAACCCGATTCCACTCGCAAGCCGAATTCAGGCAGGAAACCTCATGACCGACGCGTTCGAACTCCCCAGCACCCTGGTCCAAGCCCTCCAGCGCCGCGCGGCCCTGACGCCGGATCAACTGGCCTTGCGTTTTCTCGCTGAAACCGAGGAGCAGGGCGTGGTGCTCAGTTACCGCGAGCTGGATGAACGCGCGCGCACCATAGCGGCAGCACTGCAGGCCCAGGCTGAGTTCGGCGATCGCGCAGTGCTGCTGTTTCCCAGCGGACCGGACTATGTCGCAGCGTTCTTCGGTTGCCTGTACGCGGGCGTGATCGCCGTGCCGGCTTATCCGCCGGAGTCCGCGCGTCGTCATCACCAGGAGCGCCTGCTGTCGATCATCGCCGACGCTGAGCCACGTCTGCTGCTGACCAGCGCCGACCTGCGTGACGCTTTGCAGCAGATCGAAGGCGCGCCCCCGTTGCTGTGCGTCGATACGCTCGACAGCGCACAAGCCGAAAACTGGGTCGAACCGAACCTGCCGCAAGACCACATCGCCTTCCTGCAATACACCTCCGGCTCCACCGCGCTGCCCAAAGGCGTGCAGGTCAGCCACGGCAATCTGGTCGCCAATGAACTGCTGATCCGTCACGGTTTCGGCATCGACGTGAACCCGGATGATGTGATCGTCAGTTGGTTGCCGCTGTACCACGACATGGGTTTGATCGGCGGTCTGCTGCAACCGATCTTCAGCGGCGTGCCGTGCATTCTGATGTCGCCGGCGTACTTCCTTGGTCGTCCATTGCGCTGGCTCGAAGCGATCAGCCAATACGGCGGCACCATCAGTGGCGGGCCGGATTTTGCCTACCGCTTGTGCAGCGAACGGGTCAGTGAATCGGCCCTTGAACGTCTCGACCTGAGTCGCTGGCGCGTAGCCTATTCCGGGTCTGAGCCGATTCGTCTCGACACCCTCGAACGCTTCGCCGAGAAGTTCACTGCGTGCGGTTTCAGTGCTGATAACTTCATGGCCTCGTACGGTCTGGCCGAGGCGACGTTGTTCGTCGCCGGCACCCCGCGCGGCACCGGCATCCCGGCATTGCGGGTGGATGATCAAGCATTGGCGCAAAACCGCGCCGAGCCGGGCGAGGGCAGCCCGATCATGAGCTGCGGCATCAGCCAGCCAGAACACGCGGTGCTGATCGTCGAACCAAACTCCCTCGAGGAACTGGCCGACAACGCTGTTGGTGAAGTCTGGGCGGCCGGTCCGAGCATCGCCCACGGTTACTGGCGCAACCCCGAAGCCAGCGCCAAGACCTTCGTCCAGCATGCCGGCCGCACCTGGCTGCGCACCGGTGACCTGGGCTTCATGCGCGACGGTGAGCTGTTCATCACCGGTCGCCTGAAAGACATGCTGATCGTGCGCGGCCACAACCTGTATCCGCAGGACATCGAGAAGACTGTCGAGAACGAAGTGGAAGTGGTGCGCAAGGGCCGCGTCGCCGCATTTGCGGTCAGTCAGGATGGTGAAGAGGGCATCGGCATCGCGGCGGAAATCAGCCGCAGCGTGCAGAAAATCCTCCCGCCGGAAGCCTTGATCAAAGCCATTCGCCAAGCGGTGGCCGAGGCGTATCAAGAGGCGCCAAGCGTGGTGGTGCTGCTCAATCCGGGGGCGCTGCCGAAAACCTCCAGCGGCAAATTGCAGCGTTCGGCGTGCCGCAATCGCTTGGCCGATGGCAGCCTCGACAGCTACGCCGTATTCCCGTCGACAGTAACCGAAGACCAAGAGTCGACCGCCAGCGCCTCCGAACTCGAAGCGCTGATCGGCAAGCTCTGGGCCGAACAACTCAACGTCAAACAGGTCAACGCCGACGACCACTTCTTCCTGCTTGGCGGCAACTCGATTGCTGCCACGCAAGTGATCGCCCGGGTCCGTGAAGAACTTGGCCTTGAGCTGAACCTGCGTCTGCTGTTCGAAGCGCCGACGCTGTCGGCATTTGCCGCTGCGGTGGCGCAACAGCAGCAGGACGGCGGCAACGCCCAAGGCGCGATCGGCGCGTTGTCGCGCAACGAGCCGATGCCACAATCGCTGGCGCAAAACCGTCTGTGGATCACCTGGCAACTCGACCCGCACAGCAGCGCCTACAACATTCCCGGCGGCCTGCGCTTGCGCGGCGAGCTCGATGAAGACGCCTTGCGCGCCAGCTTCCAGCAACTGATCGAACGCCACGAATCGCTGCGCACACGCTTCTTCGAGCGCGACGGCGTCGCCCTGCAACACGTCGATGCCGCCGCTGAATTCAACCTGCAACTGATCGACATCAGCGACCTGCCGGCCCATGAGCGCGAAGCGCGCGCGCAGCAAATCCGCGAAGACGAAGCACGCAGCCAGTTCGACCTGGAACAAGGCCCGCTGCTGTGGGTGACGCTGGTGCGTCTCGATGACGAAGATCACCAACTGCTGGTGACCCTGCACCACATCATCGCCGACGGCTGGTCGCTGAATGTATTGATCGACGAGTTCTCGCGCCTGTACGCCGCTGCTACGCAAGGCGCGATTGCCAGCCTCGCGCCGCTGCCAACTCAATATGCCGACTACGGCAGTTGGCAGCGCCAATGGCTGGCGCAAGGCGAGGGCGAACGGCAACTGGCGTATTGGAAAGCGCAGTTGGGTGACGAACATCCGGCGCTGGAATTGGCCACGGATCACCCGCGTTCGGCTCAACACGTTCACAGTGCCGCCCGCCACACCGTGCGCCTGGGTGTGAGCCTCAGCGATGCGATCCGCACCACCGCGCAAGCGCATCAATCGACGCCGTTCATGCTGCTGCTCTCGGCATTCCAGAGCCTGCTGCACCGCTACAGCGGTCAGCGCGACATTCGCATCGGCGTGCCCAACGCCAACCGTCCGCGCCTGGAAACCCAAGGCCTGATCGGCTTTTTCATCAACACCCAAGTGCTGCGTGCAGAGATCGATTCGCGTCTGTCGTTTATTGAACTGCTGGCCCAGACCCGCCAAGCCGCACTCGGTGCCCAGGCGCATCAGGATCTGCCGTTCGAACAGCTGCTCGAAGCGTTCCCGCAGGCTCGCGAACAAGGTCTGTTCCAGGTCATGTTCAACCACCAGCAGCGCGATTTGAGTGCACTCAAGCGTCTGCCGGGTCTGCTTGCCGAAGAACTGCCGTGGCACAGCCGCGAAGCCAAGTTCGACCTGCAATTGCATAGCGAAGAAGACCGTAACGGTCGCCTGACCCTGTCGTTCGACTACGCCAGCGAACTGTTCGACGCCGCGACCATCGAGCGTCTGGCCGAACACTTCAGCAACCTGCTGCGCGAAGTTTGCGAACGTCCGGAGCAAGCGCTTGGCGATCTGCAACTGCTCACCGTCGGCGAATACAATCAGCAAAAAGACTGGAACGTCGCCCCGTGCACCCCGGCGCAACAGTGGCTGCCAGAGTTGCTCAATGAACAGGCGCGCCTCACGCCGGAACGCACCGCGCTGGTGTGGGACGGCGGCAGCTTCGACTTCGCCGAACTGCACACCCAGGCCAACCGCCTCGCGCATTACCTGCGCGACAAAGGCGTCGGCCCGGACGTTTGCGTGGCCATCGCCGCCGAGCGTTCGCCGCAACTGCTGATCGGTCTGCTGGCAATCATCAAGGCCGGCGGCGCTTATGTGCCACTGGACCCGGACTACCCGGCGGATCGTCTGGCCTACATGCTCAGCGACAGCGGCGTCGAACTGCTGCTGACCCAGACCGAATTGCTCGACCGCTTGCCGGCCAGCGACGGCGTCAGTGTTATCGCCATGGACGCGCTGCACCTGGAGAACTGGCCGAGCCAGGCGCCGGGTCTGCACCTGCACGGCGACAACCTCGCCTATGTGATCTACACCTCGGGTTCCACCGGCCAACCGAAAGGTGTCGGCAACACCCACGCGGCACTGGCCGAACGTTTGCAATGGATGCAGAACACTTACGCACTGAATGAAACGGATGTGCTGATGCAAAAGGCACCGATCAGTTTCGACGTCTCGGTGTGGGAATGCTTCTGGCCGTTGATCACCGGTGCGCACCTGTTGATTGCCAGCCCGGGTGAACACCGCGATCCGCACCGCATCGCGCAACTGGTTCAGGAATATGGCGTGACCACGCTGCACTTCGTGCCGCCGCTGCTCTCGCTGTTCATCGATGAACCGCTGAGCGCCGAATGCACCAGCCTGCGCCGGGTATTCTCCGGCGGTGAAGCGCTGCCGGCCGAACTGCGTAACCGCGTGCTGGCGCAACTGCCGGCGGTGCAATTGCACAACCGTTACGGCCCGACCGAAACCGCGATCAACGTCACCCACTGGCATTGCACCACGGCCGATGGCGAACGCTCGCCGATCGGTCGTCCGTTGGGCAACGTGATTTGCCGCGTGCTCGATGCCGATCTCAATCCAGTGCCGGCCGGTGTGCCGGGTGAACTGTGCATCAGCGGCATCGGTCTGGCCCGTGGTTACCTCGGCCGTCCATCGTTGACCGCAGAGCGTTTTGTCGTCGATCCGCTGGGCGAGCAGGGCGCACGTTTGTACCGTACCGGCGACCGTGCGCGCTGGACGTCTGACGGCGTGATCGAATACCTCGGCCGTCTTGATCAGCAGGTCAAACTGCGTGGCTTCCGCGTCGAACCGGAAGAAATCGAAGCACGTTTGCTAGCGCAGGACGGCGTCGCCCAAGCCGTGGTGCTGGTGCGTGAAACCGCTGCCGGCGCGCAACTGATCGGCTACTTCACCGCCACCGATGCCAGCGAAAATCATGACGAGCAAATCACCCGGCTGAAAACCGCACTGGCCGCCGAGCTGCCGGAATACATGGTCCCGGCGCAATTGATGCGTCTTGACGCAATGCCCCTCAGCCCAAGCGGCAAACTCGACCGCCGCGCGCTGCCCGAGCCGCAATGGCAAGTACGTGAACACGTCGAGCCGGTGACTGAGCTGGAACAGCAGATCGCCGCGATCTGGCGCGAAGTCCTTGGCCTTACCCAAGTCGGTCTGCGCGACGACTTCTTCGCCCTCGGCGGTCATTCGCTGCTGGCCACGCAAATCATCTCGCGCACCCGTCAGGCCTGTGACGTCGAACTGCCGTTGCGCGCCTTGTTCGAGCACAGCGAACTGGGCGACTTCGCCGAACAGATCCGCCTGATCCAGGCCAGCGGTCGCACCAACAAACAGCCGCCGATCGACAAGGTTGATCGCAGCAAACCGGTGCCGCTGTCCTACTCGCAACAGCGCATGTGGTTCCTCTGGCAGATGGAGCCGGACAGCCCTGCGTACAACGTCGGTGGCATGGCGCGCTTGCGCGGCGTGTTGCACGTCGAGCGTTTCGAGGCCGCGTTGCAAGCGCTGATCCTGCGCCACGAAACCCTGCGCACCACGTTCCCGAGTGTCGACGGCGTCGCCCGTCAGCAGGTGCATGCCGAAACCGGCGTGCGTATGGGCTGGAAGGATTTCTCGAAGATTGCCGCCGATCTGCGCGAGCAACAGGTTCAGCAATTCGCCGATGAAGAAGCGCATCTGCCGTTCGATCTGGAAACTGGCCCGCTGCTGCGCGCCTGTCTGGTGAAGACCGCCGAGCAGGAGCATTACTTCGTGCTGACCCTGCACCACATCGTCACCGAAGGCTGGGCGATGGATATCTTCGCCCGCGAACTCAGCGCACTGTACGAAGCGTTTGTCGACGACCGCGATTCGCCGCTGGAGCCGCTGCCGGTGCAGTACCTCGACTACAGCGTCTGGCAGCGCAACTGGCTGGAATCCGGTGAGCGTCAACGCCAACTCGATTACTGGACGGCGCAACTCGGTCGCGAACATCCGCTGCTGGAATTGCCCGGCGACCGCCCGCGTCCGCCGGTGCAAAGCCACCAGGGCGAGCTGTTCCGTTTCGACCTGAGCGACGACCTCGCCGCGCGGGTTCGTGCGTTCAATGCGCAAAACGGTCTGACCCTGTTCATGACCATGACCGCCGCGCTCGCCACCCTGCTTTACCGCTACAGCGGCCAGACCGATCTGCGCATCGGCGCGCCGGTGGCTAACCGCATCCGCCCGGAAAGCGAAGGGCTGATCGGTGCGTTCCTCAACACTCAAGTACTGCGTTGCCAGCTCGACGGCATGATGTCGGTCGGCGAACTGTTCGAGCAGGTGCGCCACACCGTGATCGAAGGCCAGTCGCATCAGGATCTGCCGTTCGATCATCTGGTCGAAGCGTTGCAGCCGCCGCGCAGTGCCGCGTACAACCCGCTGTTCCAGGTGATGTGCAACGTGCAGCGCTGGGAATTCCAGCAGAGCCGCATGCTCGCCGGGATGACCGTCGAGTACCTGGCCAACGATGCGCGGGCGACCAAGTTCGACCTCAATCTGGAAGTCACCGACCTCGATCATCGCCTCGGTTGCTGCCTGACGTACAGCACCGATCTGTTCGACGAGCCGACCATCGCGCGCATGGCCAAACATTGGCGCAATCTGCTCGAAGCGCTGATCGCCGATCCGCAACAGCGCCTCAGTGAATTGCCGCTGCTCGAGCAGCCCGAGCAACAGCAGTTGCTCGACAGCCTCGGCATCGAGCCGGGCGAGCATCGTCTTGACCAGTGCATCCATCATCTGTTCGCCGAACAAGCGCTGGCGCGCAAAGACGCACCGGCCCTGACCTTCGCCGGGCAGACCCTGAGCTACGCCGAACTCGACGCCCGCGCCAATCGTCTGGCCTGGGCCCTGCGTGAGCGTGGCGTTGGCCCGCAAGTGCGCGTCGGTCTGGCGCTGGAACGTTCGCTGGAAATGGTCATCGGCCTGCTGGCGATTCTCAAGGCTGGCGGTGCGTATGTGCCGCTGGACCCGGAATACCCGCTCGACCGTCTGCATTACATGATCGAAGACAGTCGCATTGGCCTGCTGCTCAGCGATCGCGCGATGTTCAAAGCCCTCGGCGATCTGCCGGCGAGCGTGGCGCGTTGGTGTTTGGAAGACGACAGCGTGGCGCTGGCTGATTACCCGGCCACTGAACTGCCGTTTATCAGCCTGCCGCAACATCAGGCGTACCTGATTTACACCTCGGGCTCGACCGGCAAGCCGAAAGGCGTGGTGGTCTCCCACGGCGAAATCGCCATGCACTGCCAGGCGGTGATCGAGCGTTTCGGCATGCGTGCGGACGATTGCGAACTGCACTTCTATTCGATCAACTTCGACGCCGCGACTGAGCGTCTGTTGGTGCCGTTGCTCAGTGGCGCGCAGGTGGTATTGCGCGCGCAGGGTCAGTGGGACGCGGAAGAAATCTGCGGTCTGATCCGCACGCATAAAATCAACGTGCTCGGTTTCACCCCGAGCTACGGCAGCCAGTTGGCGCAGTTCCTCTCGACGCAAAATGAAATTCTGCCGGTGCGGATGATCATCACCGGCGGCGAAGCGTTGACCGGTGAACATCTGCAACGCATTCGTGCAGCGTTCAAACCGGCGATGTTCTTCAACGCCTACGGCCCGACGGAAACCGTGGTCATGCCGCTGGCCAGTCTGGCGCCGGAGGTGCTGGAAGAGGGCGCGGGCAGTGTGCCGATCGGTAGCGTGATCGGCGCGCGTGTCGCGTACATTCTCGACGCCGATCTGGCGCTGGTGCCGCAAGGCGCGACCGGTGAATTGTTCATCGGCGGCGCCGGTCTGGCCCAGGCCTACCATGACCGTCCAGGCATCACTGCCGAACGTTTTGTCGCTGACCCGTTCGCCACCGATGGCGGGCGCATGTACCGCACTGGCGACCTGGTGCGGCAGCGTGCCGATGGTTTGGTGGAGTATCTGGGGCGAATCGACCATCAGGTGAAAATCCGGGGTTTCCGTATCGAACTGGGCGAAATCGAAACGCGCCTGCTCGATCACGATTCGATCCGCGAAGCCGTGGTGCTGGCACTGGATGCGCCGAGCGGCAAACAACTGGTGGGCTATCTGGTCAGCGAAATCGCCGAGCAAAGCGAAACGAAACAGGCAGAGCTGCGTGAGGCGCTGAAATCGCACCTCAAGGCGCAACTGCCGGATTACATGGTGCCGACGCACCTGATTTTGCTCGCGAGCATGCCGCTGACCGCCAACGGCAAACTCGACCGCCGCGCGTTGCCAGCGCCGGATCCGGAGCTGAATCGTCAGGACTACGTTGCGCCGAGCAATGAACTTGAGCAGACCCTGGCGCAGATCTGGTGCGCGGTGCTCAACGTTGAACAGGTTGGCCTCAACGATAACTTCTTCGAACTGGGCGGCGACTCGATTCTGTCGATTCAAGTGGTCAGCCGTGCGCGCCAGCAGGGCATTCATTTCAGCCCGCGTGATCTGTTCCAGCATCAGACCGTGCAGACCCTCGCCGCTGTGGCCAGCCGCACCGAACAGGTGACGGCGGAGCAAGGCTTGGTGGTTGGTGAATCGCGTCTGACGCCGATTCAGCATTGGTTCTTCGACACGGAAATCCCTGAGCGTCAGCACTGGAACCAGGCGCTGTTGCTGGAGCCGACCGTGACCCTCGAACCGCACCGTCTGGAGCAGGCGTTGTTGGCGGTGATCGAGCAGCACGACGCCCTGCGTCTGCGCTTTACCGAGGCCAACGGCGAGTGGCAAGCCACGCACCAAGCGGTGTCCGATGCCGCTGTCTTGTGGCAAGTGCGCGTGACCTCGATGGACAAGTGCGAAGCGCTGTTCGCCGATGCTCAACGCAGCCTCGATCTGCAAAATGGTCCGCTGGTGCGTGCCGTGCTGGTCGATGGCCCTGAAGGTCAGCAACGCCTGTTCATCGCCATCCATCACTTGGTGGTCGACGGCGTCTCGTGGCGCGTATTGCTCGACGATGTGCAAACCGTTTACCGCCAACTCGACGCCGAACAAGCGGTGAAACTGCCGGCGAAAACCAGTGCCTTCAAGGATTGGGCAGCGCGTCTGCAGGCCTACGCCGGCAGCGAATCCCTGCGTGAAGAACTCAATTGGTGGCAGACCCAACTGGCCGGTCAGAACGCCGATTTGCCGTGCGAAAACCCACAGGGCGGCCAGCACAATCGTCATGCGCAAACCGTCAGCGTGCGCCTCGATGCCGAGCACACCCGGCAGTTGCTGCAACAAGCGCCGAGCGCTTATCGCACTCAGGTCAACGATCTGTTGCTGACCGCATTGGCGCGCGTGCTGTGCCGCTGGAGCGGGCAGCCGTCGGCGCTGATTCAACTGGAAGGCCACGGCCGCGAAACGCTGTTCGACGAGATCGATCTGACTCGAACCGTCGGCTGGTTCACCAGCGCTTATCCGCTGCGCCTGACCCCGCACAACATCGAAGAAGCTGCAGGGCAGGGCGCTTCGATCAAGGCGATCAAGGAGCAACTGCGTGCCGTGCCGCACAAAGGTCTGGGTTATGGCGTGCTGCGATATTCGGCTGATGATTTCACTCAGCGCAGCATGGAGGCGCTGCCGCATGCGCCGGTCACCTTCAACTACCTCGGTCAGTTCGACCAGAGCTTTGGCAGCGATGCACTGTTCCGTCCGCTGGATGAGTCGGTCGGTGCTGCCCACGATCCGCAGGCGCCATTGCCGAACGAGTTGAGCATCGACAGTCAGGTTTACGGCGGTGAACTGCTGCTGCGCTGGACCTTCAGCGCCGAGCGTTACGAGGCGCAGACCATCAACGATCTAGCCGATGCTTATATCGGTGAACTGCAAAGCCTGATCGCCCATTGCCTGCAAGACGAGGCCGGTGGCCTGACGCCGTCGGACTTCCCGTTGGCCAGACTGACTCAGGCGCAACTGGATGCCTTGCCGGTACCGGCCGCGCACATCGAAGACGTCTATCCGCTGACGCCGATGCAGGAAGGCATGTTGCTGCACACCCTGCTCGAACCGGGCACCGGTCTGTACTACATGCAGGATCGCTACCGCATCAACAGCGAACTCGACGCCGAGCGTTTCGCCCAGGCGTGGCAAGCGGTGATCGCCCGTCACGAAGCGCTGCGCGCGTCGTTCTGCTGGAACGTTGGCGAAGACATGCTGCAAGTGATTCACACGCCGGGTCGCACGCCGATCGAGTATCTGGACTGGAGCTCCATCGCCGAAGCCGAGCAGGAACCGCAGCTGCAAACGCTGCTGAAAAACGAGCGCGAGGCCGGTTTCGATCTGCTCAATCAGGCACCGTTCCACCTGCGTCTGATCAAGGTCGGTGCGGCGCGTTACTGGTTCATGATGAGCAACCACCACATACTTATCGATGCCTGGTGCCGCTCGCTGCTGATGAACGACTTCTTCGAGATCTACACCGCGATGGGCGAGGGTCGTGAAGCGCAACTCGCCGTGCCGCCGCGTTATCGCGATTACATCGGCTGGCTGCAACGCCAGAGCCTCGCCGAAGCGCGGAACTGGTGGCAGCAGAACCTGCAAGGCTTCGAGCGCACCACGCCGATCCCGAGTGACCGGCCATTCCTGCGCGAACATGCTGGCGAAAGCGGCGGCATGATCGTTGGCGACCGCTACACCCGTCTTAATGTCGAGGATGGTGCACGTCTGCGTGAACTGGCGCAGGCCCATCAGCTGACCATCAACACCTTCGCCCAAGCGGCGTGGGCCTTGGTACTGCGGCGCATGAGCGGCGATCGTGATGTGCTCTTCGGCGTCACCGTGGCCGGGCGCCCGGTGGAAATGCCGGAGATGCAACGCACCGTTGGCCTGTTCATCAACAGTATTGCGCTGCGGGTGCAGATGCCTGCAGACGATCAGCGCAGCAGTGTGCGTCAGTGGCTGAGCGGTTTGCTCGACAGCAACATGCAGCTGCGCGAGTACGAATACCTGCCGCTGGTGAACATCCAGGAACAAAGCGAATTGCCGAAAGGCCAGCCACTGTTCGACAGTCTGTTCGTCTTTGAAAACGCCCCGGTGGAAGTCTCGGTACTGGACCGTGCGCAGAGTCTCAACGCGACGTCGGATTCGGGCCGTACCCACACCAACTTCCCGTTGACGGCAGTGTGCTACCCGGGCGACGACCTCGGCCTGCACCTGTCTTATGATCAGCGTTACTTCGATGAAACGACCATCGAGCGCATGCTCGGCGAGTTCAAGCGTCTGCTGCTGGCGCTGGTCGATGGCTTCCATGGCGACATGGCCGATCTGCCGCTGCTGGGTACCGAGGAAGAGGATTTCCTCCTGCACGGTTGCAACCAGAGTGCCCACGACTATCCGCTGGAGCAGAGCTACGTGGCGCTGTTCGAAGCGCAGGCCGCTGCGCATCCGCAGCGTATCGCCGCGACGTGCCTTGATCAGCAACAGAGCTACGCCGAGCTGAACCACAACGCCAACCGTCTCGGCCATGCACTGGTCGCCGCGGGTGTGCAGATGGATCAACCGGTGGCACTGCTCGCCGAGCGTAATCTCGATCTGCTCGGCATGATCATCGGCAGCTTCAAGGCGGGCGCGGGTTATCTGCCGCTGGATCCGGGCCTGCCGAGCCAGCGTCTGCAACGCATCATCGAACTGAGCCGCACGCCCGTGCTGGTCTGCACTCAAGCGTGCGTTGAACAGGCGCAGACCTTGCTGGATGAATTCAGCTGCGCCAATCGCCCACGCTTGCTGGTGTGGGAAGAGATTCAAACGGCGGCGACATCGGCACAGGACTTGGGCATCTATAGCGGCCCGGACAACCTCGCTTACGTGATCTACACCTCGGGCTCCACTGGCTTGCCGAAAGGCGTGATGGTCGAGCAGCGCGGCATGCTCAATAACCAGTTGAGCAAGGTGCCATATCTGCAACTGAGCGAGGCCGATGTGATCGCCCAGACGGCTTCGCAAAGCTTTGATATTTCGGTTTGGCAGTTCCTCGCCGCGCCGCTGTTCGGTGCGCGGGTGGACATCGTGCCGAACACCATCGCCCACGATCCGCAAGGTTTGCTGGTGCACGTGCAAGCGCAGGGCATCACCGTGCTGGAAAGCGTGCCGTCGCTGATTCAGGGCATGCTCGCCTCGGAGCGACTGAGCCTCGATGGTCTGCGCTGGATGTTGCCGACCGGTGAAGCCATGCCGCCAGAACTGGCGCACCAGTGGCTGTTGCGTTACCCGGACATCGGTCTGGTCAATGCATACGGCCCGGCGGAATGCTCGGATGACGTGGCGTTTTTCCGTGTCGACATGGCCTCGACGCGCGGCAGCTATTTGCCGATTGGTACGCCGACCGACAACAACTTGCTCTATCTGGTCGATGGCGCGCTGGAGCTGGTGCCGTTGGGTGCGGTGGGTGAGTTGTGTGTCGCGGGCACCGGCGTTGGTCGCGGTTATGTCAGCGATCCGTTGCGCACCGCGCCGGTGTTTGTGCCGAACCCGTTCGGTGCGCCGGGCGAGCGTCTGTATCGCACCGGTGACCTGGCGCGGCGTCGCAGCGACGGTGTGCTGGAGTACGTTGGCCGGGTTGACCATCAGGTGAAAATTCGTGGTTACCGCATCGAACTGGGTGAGATCGAAGCGCGCCTGCATGAACAGCCGGAAGTGCGCGATGGTGCGGTCGGTGTGCAGGAGGGTGTCAACGGTAAGCACCTGGTCGGCTATCTGGTCGCCGCCGATTCGGCACTCAATCCGAGCGAACGCCTGGAGCGGATCAAACAGCGCCTGCGCGCCGAATTGCCGGAATACATGGTGCCGCTGCACTGGTTGTGGCTCGACCAACTGCCGCTGAATGCCAACGGCAAACTCGACCGCAAAGCCTTGCCGGCACTGGAAATCGGCCAGTTGCAGAGCCAGCACTATCTGGCGCCGCGCAATGATCTTGAGCAGACGCTGGCTGATATTTGGGCTGAGGTGCTGAAGGTCGAGCAGGTCGGGGTGCGCGACAACTTTTTCGAGTTGGGCGGGCATTCGTTGCTGGCCACGCAGATTGCCTCGCGGGTGCAGAAGTCGCTGCAACGTGATGTGCCGCTGCGGGCGATGTTCGAGTGCAGCACGGTGGAGGAGTTGGCCGAGTACATTGATGGACTGGCGGCGAGTGATATCACTGAAGAGAAGGTTGATCGGTTGAATGATCTGATGGCGGAGCTGGAGGGGCTGTAATTCTCTAGCGTTTGTACTGGCCTCATCGCGAGCAGGCTCACTCCTACATTGGAATGCGTTCCCTTGTAGGAGCGAGCCTGCTCGCGATGTGGCCGGTACATTCATGTACATTTCCAAGGTTGACGATAAAGAACCGGCAGCTCAGTCTGCCGGTTCTCTTTTTTGTCGCGGAGGTGGTCGATGCCTTTTTTCACGGTTGACGAACAAGCGCTGCATTACATTGATCAAGGCTCAGGCCCGGCGGTGTTGCTGGCTGGCAGCTATCTGTGGGACCAGGCCATGTGGGCGCCGCAGATTGCCGCGTTGTCACCGCACTATCGGGTGATTGCCCTGGATCTGTGGGGCCATGGCGAGTCGGGCCGGTTGCCTGAAGGCACGGCGTCCCTGAATGATATCGCCCGTCAGGCGCAAGCCCTGCTCGATCATCTGGACATCGATCAGGTCACTCTTGTCGGACTATCGGTCGGCGGCATGTGGGGCGTGCGCCTGGCATTGGCGGCACCGCAGCGCATCAACGGTCTGGTGCTGATGGACACTTACGTCGGTGTCGAACCTGAGCCCACCCGCCAGTACTACTTCTCGCTGTTCAAGCAGATCGAAGACACCGGCGAAATCTCCGAGCAATTGCTGGATATCGTCGTGCCGATCTTCTTCCGTCCGGGCATCGATCCGCAGTCGGCGCTGTATCAGGATTTCCGTGCAAAACTGGCGGCGTATTCGTCTGATCGACTGCGCGACAGCATCGTGCCGATGGGGCGCATCACCTTTGGTCGCGATGAATTGTTATCAAGGCTGGGCGAATTGAATGCAGCGTCCACGCTGGTGCTGTGTGGCGATCAGGACAAGCCGCGACCACCGTCGGAAACTCAGGAAATGGCCGAGCTGATCGGTTGTCCATGGGTGCTGGTGCCGCAGGCGGGGCATATCTCCAATCTGGAGAATCCCGAGTTTGTGACGGAGGCGTTGCTTACCTTCCTCAGCGAGCGCAACCGTTAAACCGGGTGATCTTCAATCGCGAGCAGGCTCACTCCTACATTTGGAATGCATTCCCCTGTAGGAGTGAGCCTGCTCGCGATGGGGCCAGTCCAAGCACCGGAAATTACTTAGGCCCGAGAATCTTCGCCAATTTGTCCGGCGAAGGCGCACCTTGCTGCTGTTGCAACTCACCCTTGTCATCCATATAGAAGATCGCCGGTGTCGCCTGCAAATCGAGGTCTTCCATCAACTGCATGTTCGCCGCCAGTTTGCTCTGCACCGCCACCGGAATATCTTTCAAGGCCTTGAGCGTGCTGCCCTTGCCAGCCTTTTCATGATCTTCCAGGGCCTTGGCCGGATCCTTCGCAGCGAGCAACGCCGCTGACTTGCCCGGGCTGTCCTCGCGGATGATCCCGACCATGATGTGCCGCAGCTGCACCTTGCCGGATTTCACCCATGGCCGCGCCTGTTCCCAGAACATGTTGCAGTACGGGCAGTTCGGATCGCTGAACAGGTACACGGTGCGCGGTGCATCCTTGTTGCCGTCCTGAATCCAGTTGCTCGCCTCGAACTTGGCCCAGACTTCCTTGGCCATCGGCGCATACACCAGTTTTTGCAGCGGTTCGCTGCTCAGGTCCTTGCCGTCGGCGTCGTATAGATTACCGAGCAGAACGTGTTTGCCATCCGGGGTCAGGTACAGCGCCATGCCACGGTTCTGATATTGCGCTGCGTAACCGCGCAGGCCATTGGGGGCGTCGAACTGGCCGACGATTTTCGCGCCTTTGGCTTCGATCTGCTTGATCGCCGCAGGCAACTCTTCAGCAGCCTGCACCGACGGCAAGTGCAGCAGGGCGGTGCCCAGAGTCAGCGTCAGCAGGTGGCGGAGGCGGGGCATGGCAGTTTCCTTGCAGAGGTGGCCGGAGCAGTGGCCGGGGTCGAATGTGGAGTCGGTTCGCCGAAGTTTTCCAGGGCACGCGCCAGACTGGCGTTCGACAACTCGCCAAGATGACTGGCCAGCAGACGCCCGTCGGGGCTGTAGAACAGCGTAGTCGGCAATGCCATTGAACCTACGGCCTGACCGAGCTGGCCGCGACGATCGAACAGCACGTTGTTCAAACTCAGGCCCTGGGTTTCGAGAAAGGTCGCCACGCTTTGCATGCTTTCGGCCTGATTGACGAACAGGAAGGTCAGGTCCGGGCGTTGTTGCTGGGCGCTTTCCAGCACTGGCATTTCGCGTCGGCACGGTGGGCACCAGGTCGCCCACAGGTTGATCACCAGCGGGCCGCCCTGATAATCGCTGAGCTGAATGGTTTCGCCGGCGGCGTTGCGCAGGGAAATATCCGGCAGGCGTGTGCCCTGTTCGTAGATATTCAATGACAAGGTCGCCAATAACCAGAACACCACGCCACTGGCCACGCCAAAGCCCAGCGGACGGCGCAGACCGGGCCGACGCCAGCCGCGATAGAACGCCGCCAGCAGCAGAACGATCACCCCAGGCCAGGCGAGAAAACCGCCGTCGCGCAGATCGACGATCTGCCACGGATCGTTGCGGTAATGGCTCCAGTACAGCGCGACAAAGGCGATGCGCGCCGCCAGCATGCCGAGCAGAAACAGGCTGAATAACGCCGACTCGGGGTTATCGCCGCCGCGCTTGGCCACCCGCCAGCCGACAAAGGTCGCCAGCGCCAATGCACTGATCAGCAGCAGGTGGTTGAGCGCGATGGCAAAGGTGCCGAGGGTGAAAGTCAGCATTAATTGGCGTCTCGGGTGGTGGCCCAGCGTTGCAGGAACGTGTCGGCATCGACTTCGCCGGTGATGCGCTGGCTGCGACGCTCTTCGCCGTCGGTGCCGATCCAGACGAAGCTCGGTGGCCCCGGCACTTTGTAACGGCTGAGCAGCTCGCGGCTGGCGGCATTGTCGGCGGTGACATCAAGCCTGAGCAGGCGCACATCGCTCAATGCCTGCATGACCTTGTCCTTGCCGAACACCTGTTTTTCCATGACTTTGCACGACACGCACCAGTCGGCGTAATAGTCGAGCAAGACCCATTGGCCTTTGGTTTTCGCTGTATCCAGTTCGCGTTGCAGGGCGTCGGGATTGTTGATTGTGGTGAACGCTTCATGGCCATTGGGTGCAGCGCTGGTCGTGCGACCGGCGCTATAAACCTGCAACGGCTGGTACGGATCATCACTGCCACCTGCCGCGCCGATCACCAGCAAACTGCCCCACAAACCCAGCAGCAGCGCCGTTGCGCCGAACATCTGTGCAACACGACCAAAGCCTTCGGATTGTTTCCAGGCACTGTAAGCGGCAATCAACAACAGCGCGCCGCACAAGCCCAGCCACAACGACGGGTCCAGCACCGGCCGCAGCATCAGCAATGCCGTGGCGAGGAACAGGAAACCAAACACGCCCTTGAGCAGGTTCATCCACTCGCCGGGTTTGGGCAGGAAACGATTGCCGACGGTCACCAGCAGCAACAGCGGCACACCAATACCGATGCCCAGCGAGAACAGAATCAAGCCACCGTGCAGGGCATTGCCACTCTGCGCGATGTACAACAGCGCGCCGGCCAGCGGCGCGGTCATGCACGGGCCGACCAGCAAGCCCGACAGCGCGCCGAGCACGCCGGCGCCGACCAGGCTGCCACCACTGCGACTGCGCGAAGCGTGTTCCAGACGATCACGCAGCGCCACCGGCAATTGCAGCTCGAAGAAACCGAACATCGGCAACGCCAGCACCACGAAGATCGCGGCGAACGTGCCAAGCAGCCAAGGGTTCTGCAACCACGCTTGCAGGTTCGCGCCGAGCAGCGCGGCAATCACGCCCATCGCCGCATACACCAGCGCCATGCAAATCACATAACTGCCGGCCAGCGCAAAACCGCGACGCGGTGTGGCACCACTGCCGACGACCATACCGGCGAGAATCGGCAGCATCGGCAGCGTGCAAGGGGTGAACGCCAGCAGCAGGCCGAGGCCGAAGAACACCAGCAGACTCCAGCCCAGCGCGCGCTGTTGCAGGCTGCTGGCCAAGGCCTGGTCCGGTGCTTCGGTGCCTGCCGCGACGGCGGCTTTACCGCCGAGGTCAATCACTCGGGTTTGCGGCGGATAGCACAGGCCGGCATCGGCACAGCCCTGATAGCTGACCTTGATCTGGCCGCTGGCCGAGGCGGGGATTTTGACTTCCAGGCCTTGGCGGTAAACCGGTTGCTCACCGAAAAACTCATCGCTGTGCGATTCGCCTTCGGGCAATGCCGGTTGTTGTTCGGCGCTCAGACCGTCGAATTTCAGACGTTTCTGATACAGGTAATAGCCATCAGTGATTTGCCAGAACAGCTGGGTTTCACCCGATTCCAGACGCTCGGACGTGAGCACGAACGCTTTATCGACCGGCAGAAACTCCGGTTTTGACTCAAATGGGTTGTTTCCAGCCTGGGCCAGGCTCGAAATCAGCAGAGCAAACAAAAGAAAAAAATGACGCATGGAGGAGCCTTGTCCCTGTGCAAGTGAGGTGCACAATGGGCGGTGGCGATTAACCGATGATTAACCGCCATGCCCTTGTCGCTGTGACGTTCGGGGCATAATGTCAGCTTAATCGGCCAACTGCCTAATCGGCTTTTTTCTACGGGACTCACCATGCACGTACTGGTTTGCGAAGACGATGAGTTGATCGCCAGCGGGATCGTTGCCGGTCTCACGGCGCAGGGGTTGACCGTCGAGCACGTCAACACGGCGTCAAAGGCACGGGCGATGCTCAAGGTTGCCGAATTCGACGTGATGGTGCTTGATCTCGGCCTGCCCGATGAAGATGGCCTCAAATTGCTCCAACAACTGCGGCAAAGCGGCCTCGAAATCCCGGTACTGATCCTGACTGCACGTGACTCGGTCACTGACCGCGTCGACGGTTTGCAGGCCGGGGCAGACGATTACCTGCTTAAACCCTTCGATCTGCGGGAGCTGTTCGCACGGCTGCAAACCCTGTTGCGGCGTGTGGCCGGGCGCAGCGTCAATCTGATCGAACATGGCGCGTTGACCTACGACCCGAGCAGCCGCGAAACCACCCTCGCCGGGCAGCCGGTGGACTTGTCGCGCCGTGAGCAGTCGCTGCTGCAAGCGCTACTGCACAACCGTGGTCGTGTACTGTCCACCGAGCAGTTGAAAGACAGCGTCTATGGCTTCAACGACGAACTGGAAAGCAACGCGCTGAACGTGCACATCCATCACCTGCGCAGCAAGCTTGGTAAAGGCATCGTCGAAACCGTGCGCGGTCTGGGCTACCGCCTCGGCCCGGCCGACGGTGGGGATCAAGGCAAGTGATGAGTCTGCGATTGCGTTTGAGTCTGACCCTCGGCGCAGCCTTCGCGCTGATCTGGGCACTGGCGGCGGCCTGGATGCTCAGCGACTTGCGCAATCAGATGATGTTCTCGCTGGACCAGCGCCTGGTCGCTTCGGCGCGCATGGTCGCCGGGTTGCTGGAGCAGTTGCCGACATTGCCGAGCAAGGGCGAGGGCACCCATTTCAGTGCCGAACAGTTGAACATTCCGGGTGGCATGGCCTGTCAGGTCAGCTCCTTGCGCGGGGAAATTCTCGCGCGCAGCCACAACAATCCCGAGCAAGCACTGGAAGCCGAGAAAATGGGCTTCCACGACCAGATGATCGATGGTGCGCCGTGGCGCAGCTTTACCCTCGCGCGCGGCGACGTACGCATAACCACGGCGGATCGACAGATCGAACGCGAAGCGCTGAACATGTCGATCCTGCTGGCGGCGTCGGTGCCAGTCGGTGTGGCGCTGTTGGGTTGCCTGTGCCTGTTGTGGTTGGGAATCGGACAGGGCCTGGCGCCGCTCAATCGTCTGCGTGAGGCGTTGATGCGGCGTAACGCCGATTCGCTCGAACCGTTGCAGCTGCAGTCGTTTCCCAGTGAGCTGAAGCCACTGCTGGAAACGCAGAATCAGTTGTTCCAGCGCATCGGTAAAACCATCGAACGCGAACGTCGCCTTACCGGTGATGCCGCCCATGAACTGCGCAGCCCGCTGACCGCGATCAAGACCCACCTGCAAGTGGCACGCATGACCGAAGGCAGCGCTCGCGATCAATCGCTGGCGCGGGCGGAGGAGGGCGCTGATCGCTTGCATCGCACGCTGGAGCAATTGCTGTTGCTGGCGCGTGTCGAAGGCAGTCTGTCGTTCGACGACGGTTCGCAATGCAGCGCCGAACAGGTCGCCCGACTGGCGATTCAGGACGCCACTGGCGGCGAACGACTGCGGATCAAACTGCAATTGCCTGCGCAACTTTCTGAGGCTCCGTTGCAAATGCCAGCGGTGTTGGCGATTGCCGCGCTGCGCAATTTGCTCGACAACGCGCTGCGCCATACGCCGGAAGATTGCGCGGTCGAGGTGAGCCTGGAGACCATCGGCAATCGCGTACGGTTTGTCGTACGCGACCATGGTCCAGGCATTGCCCCGGATGATTTGCAGCACCTGACCCAGCGCTTCTGGCGCAACGGCCAAAGCACCGGCTGCGGCCTCGGCCTGGCGATTGTCCAGGCGATCGTCCAGCGTTGTGACTGCGCGCTGCATTTCGACAGCCGACCTGACGGTTTACGCGTCGAACTGACCATGCCCCTGCAAACGCTCTGATTTCACTCCTACAGGGGATTCTCATCAAATGTAACTTCTTGGCGTTCGCTATCCGGGCGGGGCGGGGTTAAGGTCGGCCCCTGCTTTGACTCAACGGATTGAGAGAACAGCGCAATGGATGCTCCCGTCTATATTTACGCCGCCACACCCGCCGACTCCGGCATCATCGGCCGTATCATCGAACGCTCGATTCGCGTCGGTTGCGCGCTTGATCACCGTAACGACCCGCGCCTCGTCAATACCTGGATACGTCAGCAATCGGCAGAGCGCATCAATGCGTGGCTGCTCGATCCGCATTTCTATCTCAACATCGCATTGTTATCGGACAAACCGGTCGGCGTCGGCATGGCGGCCGCCAGTGGTGATGTGACCTTCTGCCATGTGCAACCGGAATGGTTTCGCCGAGGGGCCGGTCGGGCGCTGATGGCGGATCTCGAAGGCTGGTTGCGAATCCGTGGCAGGCCCAGCGTGGCCTTGAAAAGTACACGCACCGGCGAAGCGTTTTATCGGCATCTGGGTTATCGCGCGTCGGCACCGGCCTTGCTCCATCACGGCGTAAAAGCCACGCCCATGCACAAGTCGTTGGCGGTTCCTGCCTGACATCTCGATCAAGGGTCTAAATCCTCGCCGCGCTTAAGCGTTTCCAGAACAGGAAAACCTGCAAGTGCGCTCCGCGACCGGAATGCGCACCTGTGCGGTGTGCTGTTTTGGTCACAATCCATAGCGAATTGAGGGGTCGAGAGATGTCAGTCGCCACCAGCCTTATCGAAGAGTCGTCGGCCCGGGTCAGCTCGGCGCCAGCGGAAACGTTGTATCAGTTCACTGAATCGCCGTTACTGGCTCGGCAGAGCCAGCAGGAATCCAACGCTCGCAGTTATCCGCGACGTATTCCGCTGGCACTCAAGCGGGCCAAGGGGCTGTATGTCGAGGACGTCGAAGGGCGTACCTTCATCGACTGCCTGGCCGGTGCTGGCACACTGGCGTTGGGGCATAACCATCCAGTGGTGATCGAAGCGATCCAGCAGGTGCTCGCCGACGAACTGCCGCTGCACACGCTGGACCTGACTACGCCGGTCAAGGATCAGTTTGTCCAGGATCTGTTCGGCTTGTTGCCACGCGAGCTGGCGGCGCAAGCCAAAATCCAGTTCTGCGGCCCTACCGGTACCGACGCCGTGGAGGCTGCGCTGAAACTGGTGCGCACCGCCACCGGCCGCAGCACCGTGCTGTCGTTTTCCGGCGGTTATCACGGCATGAGCCAGGGCGCGTTGAGCCTGATGGGCAGCCTGGGGCCGAAAAAGCCATTGGGTGCCCTGCTCAGCAGCGGCGTGCAATTCATGCCGTTCCCGTACGACTACCGTTGCCCGTTCGGCCTCGGTGGCGCTGCCGGCGTCAAAGCCAATTTGAGCTACCTGGAAAACCTGCTCAACGATCCCGAGGCCGGCGTGCAACTGCCCGCGGCGGTGATCGTTGAAGCGGTGCAGGGCGAGGGCGGGGTGATTCCCGCCGATATCGAGTGGTTGCGCGGTTTGCGCCGGATCACCGAGAAGGCGGGAGTCGCGCTGATCGTCGATGAGATCCAGAGCGGTTTCGCCCGCACCGGCAAGATGTTTGCCTTTGAGCACGCCGACATCATCCCGGATGTGGTGGTGCTGTCCAAAGCCATTGGCGGCAGCCTGCCGCTGGCGGTGGTGGTCTATCGCGACTGGCTCGACACCTGGCAACCGGGTGCGCACGCCGGCACCTTCCGTGGCAACCAGATGGCCATGGCTGCCGGGTCGGCGGTGATGCGTTATCTGGTCGAACACAAGGTCTGCGAACACGCCGCCGCCATGGGGGCACGCCTCAGCGAACACCTGCATATTCTGCAGCGCGACTTCCCGCAACTCGGCGATATTCGTGGCCGTGGCTTGATGCTCGGTGTCGAGCTGGTCGATCCGGCCGGTACGCCGGATGCGCTGGGTCATCCGCCAGCGTTCGCGCGTCTGGCACCGCTGGTGCAGCGCGAATGCCTCAAGCGTGGACTGATTCTGGAGCTGGGCGGTCGCCATGGTGCGGTGGTGCGTTTCCTGCCGCCGCTGGTGATCACCGCCGCCGAGATCGATCGCGTTGCCGAGATCTTCGGTCGCGCCCTGATTGCTGCGACTGCTGCGCTATAAATTTTCCGCCGCGCCGAACGTTCTTTCTACATACCCGGCCGCACCCGTTGTGCGGCTCACCCATACAACGATGGAGAACCAGCATGACGTCAGTATTCGACCGCGAGGACATCCTCTTTCAGGTCGTGGTCAACCACGAAGAGCAATACTCGATCTGGCCTGACTACAAAGCCGTGCCGGAAGGCTGGCGTACCGTGGGCAAGAGCGGCCTGAAAAAGGAATGCCTGGCTTACATCGAAGAGACCTGGACTGACATGCGTCCACTGAGCCTGCGCCAGAAGATGGAAGGGCAGGCTGCCGCGCAATAAGCGGCCGGGCAAAAAGAAACCCGCTGGACTGGAAACAGTCAGCGGGTTTTTTTATGGCTGGAGTTTGTGTTGTCAGGTCAGGCCTCTTCGCGAGCAGGCTCACTCCTACAGGGGGAGCGCATTCCAAATGCAGGAGTGAGTCTGCTCGCGATGAACGATAACGCGGTTTCAGCTGAAATTAAGCCCCGCTCAAACCCTTCAACAGCAAATCCACATTGCCTTCCAGCTCCGCCACCGGATCCGCCGCATCGGTACTCAGCACCACCAGATGACTGCCCGATTCGGCAATCGCCGCTTTCACTGCGTCCGATGGCTGCCGATGATGCAACACCACTGCTACATCATTGTCCTTGAGCGTTGCCGTCAGTTTTTTCAGATCCTCAGCCGTCCACTCCGCATCAGGCCGTGGATCCTGGCCAACCAACTCCAGATTGAGGCTGCCGATCAGATAGCCGAAGTGATCGCTGAGACTCATCACACTGAGGTTGTCGGCGCTGGCTAATCGCGCCTCGCTGTCGGCGCTGAGCTTCAACAAACGCTGCTTCAACGTTGCCAGATTCGCCTCGATCGCAGGCTTGGCACTCGGTGCCAGGCGCGTCAGATCTGCTGCCATGACATCGGCCATGCGCCCCATGTTGTTGCTCGCCAGCCATGGCTGGCTGTTCAGGCCATCGACTTTCAAATCCGGTTGCACGGCAATGCCGGGCAGGGCGCCGTCGACCGGGCGTGCCGCATCGACTTCGACAATACGGATATTGCTGCGACGGGCGATCGGGTACAGCTGATCATCCGGCCACAACGAGCGCACGCCAATCACGGCATCGGCCGCGGTTGCCAGTTTGCTCAGTGCCGGGGCGCCACGCCCCGTGAAATAGGCGCTCTGACGACTGCCCGGCAGGTTCGCTGGCGCCGCTCGTTCGAGATTGACATCAGTGCCTTTGAGTAGCGCCTCAGCCAAGCCAAAGGTGATGGGCAAAGAGGCCAGCACCCGCAACTGTTTAGTGTTTTCGGCGGCCATCAATGGGGTGCAAACCACGCCGCACAAGGCCATGGCCAAGGTCAGCTTACGCAGTGAAAAAGTCATTTATCCAAGATTCCCTTTCAGACTCGGGACAACCCCGCGCGCAATGGCGGCGAGGGCGAAAGCGATACCAGCGACCAGAATGATCGCGGCGCCGGACGGGATCGGCAGGTCGAACACGATGGGCGCGAGAATGCCGCACAAGGTGCTGACGGTGGCGATCAGCACCGAACACCAGAAAAAGCCCTTGAGCGATTGACTGAGCAAGCGTGCGGCGGCAGCCGGAATCACCAGCAGCGCGCCGACCAGAATCGCACCAATCACTTTTACCGCCGCCACGGTGATCAGCGTCACCAGAATCACGAACAGATAATCCAGGGTTTTCACCGCCACGCCGCGCACGGCCGCCAGTTGCGGATTGAAACTGGCGAGCATGATGCGGTTGTACAGCGGCAGGGCCAGGGCCATGACCAGCGAGCCGACAATGGCCAGCACCGCCAGATCGTTGCCGTTGACCGTCAGCACCGAGCCGAACAACACGTTCTCGAGAATGTGCACATTGATCTTGCCCGCCAGGATCAGCAGCAGACTCGCGCCGAGTGCCAGCGACACCGACAGGAATACGCCGATCAAAGTGTCCGGCGCCAGACCGGTACGGTTGCGCAGGTAATTGAGCAGGATGCCGAACAGCAGGCAATAACCGAACAGGCTGCCGTACGGTCCGGTGTAGGGTTCGCCGAGCAGGATGCCGATGGCCACGCCGGTCAGCGCGGCGTGACCGACCGCTTCGGAGAAAAACGCGAAGCGCTTGACCACCACCAGCGTACCGAGACCACCCAGCACCGGGCCGATCAACAAACCGGCGAGCAGTGCATTGACCACAAAACCGTAGGCCAGCGCTTCCGGCAGGTAACCGGACGAGGCCCAGCCTTGCACCATCAAACGAAAGGCTTCGTAACTCATCAGGCAGCGCTCCGTGGATGGGTCGAAAACAGGCTCAACAGACGTTCCGGAGTCAGTGCCTCTTGTGGCGTCGCGTCGAACAACACTCGGCGATTAAGCCCGGTGACACGATTGGCCAGGCGCCCGACGGCTTCCAGATCGTGTTCGATCCACAGCACGGTGATGCCCGCGGCGCGCCAGTCATTGAGCAGCCGTTCAAAAACTTGAATCCCGGCTTCGTCGAGGGCCGACATCGGCTCATCCAGCACCAGCAGTTGCGGCGCCGGAATCAGCCCTTGCGCCAGCAGCACCCGTTGCCGTTCCCCGCCGGACAGCGCACCCATGCGCCGCTTGCGTTTGTCCTGCATGCCGACCCGCTCCAGCGCTTCACCAATGGCGCCGGCGTAGTGTTTGCTCAAACCGAGAAACGCCGGGCGACGCTGGCACATCGCGGCCATGAAATCGTCGACGGTCATCGGTAAACCACGATCAAACTCCAGCGCCTGCGGCACATATCCGATGGTGCCGGGGGCGCCGGGCCATTGCAGGCTGAGCTGGCCCTGATGCGGCATCTGCCCCAGCAGCGTTTTGATCAGCGAGCTCTTGCCGCCACCGTTCGGGCCGACCAGCGCATGCACGCTGCCGGGCTGCACCTGGAAGGTGACGTTGTCGAGAATCGTCGTGCGCCCGAGCGTCAGGCAAACCTCCGCAAAATCCAGCGTCGGCCCACAGACTTGTGGGAGCGAGCCTGCTCGCGAATGCGCTGTGTCATTCAATACAGATGTTGGCTGATCTGGCGCCTTCGCGAGCAAGCTCGCTCCCACAGGGGATTCGAGTTCGTTCGAAATCGTTTCTTTGGAGGTCATGCGCCCGACTCCTGAATCGCCCGCACCACGGTATTGAGGTTGCCGGTCATTTCCTTTTCGTATTTGTCGGCGGTGTATTCACCATAGGAAATGTGTGACAGCGGGTACAGCTTCACGCCGGACTCACGCTGGATGGTTTCGACGTAGGTGGACGGGAAGTCCATCTCCGAGAAAATCACTTTCACATCCAGTTCGCGCAGTTGGTCGATAGTCTTTTTCAACTGGCTCGGGCTTGGCTCGATACCGTGCGCCGGCTCGACCACCGCCGTCACTTCCAGACCGAATTCGCGCAACAGATAGTCATAGGCCGCGTGAACCGTAGCCACGCGCAGTTCGGCGTTCGGTGCCTGAGTCAGTTTGGCCAGGGCGTCGGCACGCATCTGTCGCAGGCGTTTGCCGTAGGCGCGGGCGTTCTGGGTATAGGTCTTGGCGTTGTCCGGATCAAGCTTGCCCAGTTCGCGGGCAATGTTGTTGACCTGCGCGATGGAGGCGCTGATCGACAGGAACGTGTGCGGGTTGACCACTTTGCCGGCGCCGCGTGCGGCAACCCCGGTGGCGGCCAGCAGCGGCACGTTTTCATTGGCTTCGATGGTTTTGATGTTCGGTGTTTCGCTGGCGGCAATCATGCGGTCGGCGAAATCGTCATGGCCGACACCGTTGAGCACGATCACATCCAGCCCGCTGATGCGTTTGATGTCCTCGGCGCGCGGCTCGTAGGCGTGCGGGTTGAAACCGGCAGGAATCAGCGGCACCACCTCGGCCTTGTCGCCGACGATGTTTGCCACATAGCTGTAATAAGGGTGCAGGGTAATGCCGATACGCAGGCGTTTGGCGCTATCGGCACTGGCCAGCGGGCTCAGCAGGCAGGCGCAGAGGCCGACCAGAAACAGGCGTAACAAAGGACGGCGCGGCGATGAAATAGACATGGGCAAGCGGTCTTCTCTCGGATAGGGGCGAGGAATCAATGGCGATGTTCGCGGGTAACCCCGGCATCGTATTGCGCGACGATCTGTTTCCAGCCGGCAGCGGACAGAGCGTCGGCGGTGAGTTGTGCGGGGGCTTGAACGGCTGCATCACGGTTGAGCCAGATGTCCGGCGCTGCCTTGTCGTCGGCACTCAGTAGCATCACGAACGAACCCGCGACGGCAGGGGTCTGGCTTTGGCCGAAATACGCGGCGTCCGCCAACAACTGCCAGGCATGACCGCCGCGGCTGACCGAGCTGGCGTCCTGAGCAAACGGCGCAAACCCTTCGTCCGCGAGGTTCTGCGGCGTCGGCAGGGCTTGCTGCTCTTCGCGCAGCAAGCGGATTTCGTCGAGGGTCACCCGCAGGTCGGCGTAGATGCCTTGCTCCGAAGCACTGAGGTCGCGGCGTGCGTCGAGTTGATTTGTCGCGACCGGCTCCGGCTCATGGGAAACCCCGCGCCATGCGACGACCGAACCGGCAATCGCCAGAATCAACAGACACAACAGCAGCACATTGAGGGTTTCATGGCCGGCACCCGCCGGGCGCACAACTTGGCTGGTTGGTGTACTCATGGGGTCTCGATATCCGCTTGGTCGATTTCGACCACATGGCCTGGACCTGCGTCGAACAGCACATAAAACTCGGCGCCAGGCTTCTTGAATGTCAGTGTCGAGTCGGCACCGAGCTTGCCCGGCACCAGAATGGTTTCGTCGTAGCCGATCACATCGAGGGTCACCCCCGGTGCGCCGCTGCCGTCGGAGAAACCGCCGGTGCATTTGATCTGTTCGGCATCGATGGCCTTGCATTCGCACATCGGGTTGTGGGCGAGGGCGCTGGCACTGAAGCCGGCGCTCAGCACCAGCAGCGCGGCGCTCAGGCGCAGACGGGAAGGGCGGCGAGCGTGGCTCATGGTTTGGCTCCTTGTTTGGTCAGCCATGCAATCGTGGCGGGAGAGGCCTGGCTCAGGGGAATAGTGGCTTGGTGCATGCTGCCGTCCCAGCCTTCCATGGTGATCCACAGTTCGGCGTCGGGTTTGGTCTTTTCCGGGATCAGCAATTGCGTGCCCATGCGGTACGGTGTGCCGAAGAAGATCACCCCGGCGGCGCGCAGGCTGCGGGGTTTGCCGATGCGCAGGTAAGTGGCCTTGACCTGTTCGATACAGGCGTCACACAACGCAGCGTTGAAGTCCTTCGAGTAACCGGCGGGACCATTGAGCGGCGCTTCGTTGCGCAACTCGGCAAGGCGCAGGCTCCAAGGGCCGACCTGGACGTCACCGATCTCGCGCTCGCCAAGGCCGCTGTCGCCACGGAACAACGCCACATCGGCAAAGTATTTCGGCATGAAACCCAGCGGAATCAGCAGCAGCAGTACATTGATATGGAAGCGCCATTTATGCCAGAAGCGGCTCAGGCGTGAAGGTTGGGCAATGCTCGTCGTCTGGCTCACAGGCTGGCCTCCGAAGTCTCGCGGGTGGTCGCGGGCTGCACGGCGGCGGTGCGGGCTTTCTTGCTTTCGCGTTTAAGGGCGTTGGCGGTCGCCAGCGCGGTGCGCTTGGTCCAGATCAACAAACCGCTGAGCACCATCATGCTCAGCAACAGGCCGAAGAAGAACCAGATCAGCTTGATCCACAGACCACCGAAGTCACCGGTATGTAGCGGGCGCATGGATTCGGTGACGAACTCCAGTGACGTGCGATCCGACAGCACGCGGGAGGATGCCAGCTCGCCGTTGAACGGGTTGAGCGTCGCGCTCTGGAACATCAGTGGATACCAGCCACGGCCACGAATATCGAGGTGACTGTAGGCATTGAAAGGCATGTTGATGACGCTGGCCTCGAGCCCGGGAATCTTTTGCTGGGCGATTTCGATCGCGCGATCAAGACTGAGCCGGGCCGGTGGCAGGCCATCGGCGGTCAACGGCACGCTGTCGCGCGACATGGCCGGAATGATCGCCTCGCTGGAAATCGATATGTGGTTATCGGACAGCACCGCTTCAATCAGGAACCAGGTGCTGGTGACGGAGATGACCGCAATGAACCAGATTGACCAGATGCCGCTCAGACGATGGAAGTCCCCCCAGAAAATTCGCGCACCGTGGCGAATGCGCAGGGTCGGACTGAAAAAACCTTTCCAGAAACGCTTGTACACCACCAGACCGGTGATCAACGACGCCAGCAGCGGCAAGCTCAGCGCTGACACCAGATACCAGCCCCAGCTGTAACCATTGGTGAACGGCACCAGCCACCAGCCATGCAAGGCACGGGTAAAAGCCTGGAAATTGAATTCCGGCGCCGTGCCCTGGATCACGCCCGTGTACGGGTTGACGTAGGTGACCAGCGAGCGCCCGTCGGGATAGCTGAGGGTGACATCCAGCGCGAAATGCGATTCGTCGGGGCGGCTGATGCGTTGCACCAGTGCCTGCGGTTCAGCGGTCTTGATCGCTGTGATGATCTGTTCATAACCGAGACGGGGTGCATCGTCCGACGGCTGGCTGGCGCGCATCTGCGGGTTGGCCAGCCAGACGATTTCCTGACTGACCACCGCCAATGTGCCGGTGACACAGACGATCAGCACGAAAAACCAGATCGGTAACGCCAGCCAGCTATGAACGAGGAACCACAGTTTGGAGCGGGATTTCTTCGACATGATTGCGCGTCTTGTATTCGGTGAAAGGGCGCGTGGCTACGGGCTTCGCAGCACGGGATCCCCGAAAAGCCGCTCGTGGCTTTTGCCTACGCGAACGGCCTGCATCTATATAAGACGAATGAGCGCTGCAAATCCCGAAAGGGGATATGAAAGCAAATGTTTCGCAATTCGCCGTTCACCACACATCCCCTTGCTCAAGAACGCGGACGATCAGTTAACGCGGACGTGACTGACGCACCGCTTTCGCGAGCAAGCTCGCTCCCACAGGGTTTTGTTGTGTTTTGAGGATCAAACACGATTCATGCATGACGCCATCACTGTCAGGCAATTGATGGCCCGCCGGCGCTCCCTATCATGGAGCTCACGATGAATGCCTGAGTGAGCACCTTGATGACCGCCAGAACCCTCTATGACAAACACATCGATTCGCACACGGTGTGCCGCCTCGACGATCAGGGCCATGTCCTGCTCTATATCGATCGTCAGGTGATCAACGAATACACCAGTCCCCAGGCATTCAGCGGTTTGCGCGAGGCCGGGCGGGGTGTCTGGCGTCCGGAAACAGCGTTGGCGGTGGTTGACCACGTCAATCCAACCACACCGCTGCGGGTGGCCGCGATGCCGGATGCCGGTGGCGCGCGACAGGTGTCGTATCTGGCAGAGAATTGCCGGGACTTCGGTATCGAGTTGCTGGATATCCTCGACAAACGCCAAGGCATCGAACATGTGATCGCGCCGGAGCAGGGTTTTATATTGCCGGGCATGGTCATTGCTGCCGGCGACAGCCACACCACGACGTATGGCGCGCTCGGCGCTTTCGGTTTCGGCATCGGCACCTCGGAAATCGAACACCTGCTGGCCTCGCAGACCCTGGTCTACAAACGTCTGAAAAGCATGCGCGTGACGGTTGACGGCGAGTTGGCAGCGGGGCTGACGTCGAAAGACCTGATCATGGCGCTGATCGGCCAGATTGGCGCGTCCGGGGCCACCGGTTATGCCATCGAGTTCTGCGGTTCGACCATTGATGCCCTGAGCGTCGAGGCGCGCATGACCATCTGCAACATGGCGGTCGAGGCCGGTGCGCGTGGCGCGTTCATGGCGCCGGACGACAAGGTGTTCGCCTATCTCAAAGGCAAACCCCGCGCGCCCACCGGTGACTTGTGGGAGCGCGGACTGCAACAATGGTGCGACCTGCGCAGCGATCCCGGCGCCTTGTTCGACCGCGAGATTCATCTCGACGCCCATCTGCTGGAACCGATGGTCACCTGGGGCACCAGCCCGGATCAGGCTGCACCGATTGGCGCTCGGGTGCCCGACCCGCAAGCGATCAACGACCCGATCCTGCGTCAGGACATGCGCCGCGCCCTCAACTACATGGGCCTCGAAGCCGGCATGCCGCTCAGCGAGATCGTCATCAGCCATGCCTTTATCGGTTCCTGCACCAACGCACGGATCGAGGACTTGCGCGATGCCGCCCGTGTCGTGCGCGGGCAGCAAGTCGCCGAGCATGTGCGGGCGATGATCGTCCCCGGTTCCAGCGAAGTGCGCGCCCAAGCCGAAGCGGAAGGATTGGCGCGGATTTTTATCGAGGCCGGTTTTGAATGGCGTCAGTCCGGCTGTTCGATGTGTCTGGCGATGAACGACGACGTGCTGGCCCCCGGCGACCGCTGCGCGTCCAGCACCAACCGTAATTTCGAGGGGCGTCAGGGCGCTGGCGCACGCACCCATTTGATGAGCCCGGCGATGGTCGCCGCTGCTGCGATCAGCGGCCGCCTCACCGACATCCGCCACTTTGGAGTACGCCCATGAGCCTGCAACCCTTCACTCAGGTCAGCGGGCAGGCCGCGCCATTGTTGGCCGCCAACGTCGATACCGACGTGATCATGCCCAAGCAGTTTCTCAAGGGCATCGACAGGAAAGGCCTGGATCGCGGTTTGTTTTTCGATCTGCGATTTTTGCCGGACGGCACGCCGAATCCTCAGTTTGTGCTGAATCAGCCTGCGTGGCAGAGGGCTGGTTTTCTCGTGGTCGGGCCGAATTTCGGCTGCGGCTCCAGCCGCGAGCACGCAGTGTGGGGGTTGCAGCAGTTGGGCATTCGCGCGCTGATCGGTAGCAGCTTCGCCGGGATCTTTTTCGACAACTGCCAGCGCAACGGGGTGTTGTTGATCACGCTGGAGGAGGCGCAGGTGCAGCGCATCGGACGGCTTGTCGGTCAGCCTGAAATGGCGCGGATCAGTATTGATCTGGAGACGCAGCAGATTGGTTTGGCGGATGGCAGCGTGATCGATTTCCAGATTGATGGTCTGCGCAAAACTTCGCTGCTGCTGGGACTTGATGCAATTGGCAGCACCTTGCAACGCCGCGAACAAATCAAGGATTTCGAACGCCAGCACCTGGTCAACAACCCCTGGCTCTCCTGACCCACCGCTGGCCTCCTTGTAGGAGTGAGCCTGCTCGCGATGGCGGTGGATCAGTCAGAGTTGCTGTGTCTGACACACCGCTATCGCGAGCAGGCTCACTCCTACAGGGGGTTGCGGTGTTCTGGTTACAGCGACAGGCTTTTGAAATGCGCCTGCAAAAACTCCACACATGCGCGCAACTTCCCCGAATGCGCCAGCCGTGTCGGGTACACCGCCCAGACATTCGCGCTCTGGCTGTAATCTTCCAGCACTTGCACCAAACGGCCTTGCTCGAGCAACGGCTTCACATCCCACAATGAGCGCAGCAATACCCCACGACCATCCAGCGCCCATTGCAAAACAATCTCGCCGTTGTTGGACGACAATGGCCCGCTGACCCGCACGTTCTCTTGGCCGCCATCGCGATCCAGATTCCAGATGCCGAAGGCATTGTCGCGCTCCTTGATCACCAGGCAATCGTGCTGCTGCAGGTCGTCCAGCGTTTGCGGCGTGCCGCGACGTTGCAGATAACTTGGCGCCGCGCACAGCACGCGCCGATTGCTGACCAGACGCCGGCCGATGTGCTGGCCGGGAATGTCGTCGCCAACGCGGACCTCCAGGTCGAAGCCTTCGTTGATGATGTCCACGACGCGGTCAAACAGGTCGAGGCGAATCTCCAGTTGCGGATAACGTTCGGCCAGCAACGACACGGCTGGGGCGACGTGATTGCGGCCAAACCCGAAACTGCTGCAGATGTGCAAACGCCCACGCGGGCTGTCGTGGGCGTCGGAGAGTTCGTCGTGCAGTTGCTGGAAATCATCGAGAATGCGCAACGCCCAGCGCTGTACCCGCTCGCCATCCTCGGTCAGCGAGACGCGGCGGCTGGTGCGGTGCAGCAGGCGTGTGCCGAGGGTGGTTTCGAGAATCTGAATGCGTTTGCTGACGTACGCCGGGGACAGGCCCAGTTCATCCGCGGCAGCAGCAAAGCCGTTCTTGCGGATCACGGTGAGCAGCACCCGCAGGTCTTCGGGCAGAGGCAAGGTGTCTTTCTTCTGGGGCATGTCGAAACGAGCACTGGCGGCAGAAGCCGCCAGCATAGCATCGGGATCCGCAGCCCTGGTCAGCGCAGAAAGGCCAGTGCTTCGGCAAGCAACAATTCAGGGACTTCTTCGGCAATATAGTGGCCGGCGGGCAGGGCCTGCCCGCTGACGTTCTTCGCCACCTGCTGCCATTCTTTCAGCGGATCGAAACAGCGCCCAACCGTGCCTTCCGCGCCCCACAAGACCCGCAGCGGCAGATTCAGATGATGCTGGGCGGCGATGTCGGTGCGGTCGTGCTCCAGATCGATGCCGGCGCTGGCCCGGTAGTCTTCGCAGATACCGCGCGCGCTGCCCGGCTGTTGCAGGCAGCGCCGGTATTCGTCGAAGGCTTGCTCGGTGAATGGTTTGAGCCCGGCGCTTCGACTGCCCATCACGCTGCGCAGATAGGCATCGGGATTGGCTTCGATCAGGGTTTCCGGCAGCGGCGCCGGACGAATCAGGAAGAACCAGTGCCAGTAGGCGCGGGCGAAGGCTTCGTTGGTTTGCGTGTACATCGACAGGGTCGGCGCGATGTCGAGCAACATCATGCGCTGCACGGCGGCCGGGTGATCGAGCGCAAGGCGATGCGCCACCCGTGCGCCACGATCGTGGGCGAGGATCGAGAACTGCGCGAAGCCCAGCGACTGCATCAGCTCGACGCCATCACGAGCCATTTCACGTTTTGAATAATTGCGATGCTGGTCATCGGCGTCAGGGCGACCGCTGTCACCGTAGCCGCGCAAGTCGGCGGCGACCACCGTGAAGTGCTCGGCCAGTTGTTCGGCAATCTTGTGCCAGATCACGTGGGTCTGCGGGTGGCCATGCAGCAACAGCAGGCCCGGGCCGCTGCCGCCGAGGCGATAGGCAATGTCGACGCCGTTGACGTGACGCTGGTCTTTGAGGAATCCGGCAAACATCAGACTGATCCTTTTTTCAGGGTTCTTGTTGGATGCATCCTGAAATTGTCTGGCGTTCGGGGCAAGGCGCAAAGCGTGATGGGCCGCTTCATGAAGTGTGATGTGTATGTTTGTACCGGCCCCATCGCGAGCAGGCTCACTCCTACAATTGAAATGCATTCCCCCGTAGGAGTGAGCCTGCTCGCGATAGCGCCTTTACAAACATTACAAAACCTAACCCTGCTGAAACATCTCCATAGCCCGCTGCCTGATCTGCTCTTGGGTCAGATCCTCTTTGCGCGAAGCCAGAAACCACAGATGTCCATAGGGATCTTTCAACGTGCCGCTGCGATCACCGTAAAACTGATCCTTGACCTCGGACACGGTGGTCGCCCCGGCATCCAGCGCTCGCTGAAAGGATTTGTCGACATCGGTCACGTACAGATGCAAACCGACCGACACCGCGTTGTCCGGATTGCTCAACGGCCCTTGGTCGCACGGCGAGCCGAGCATGATTGCGCTGTCACCAATGCGCAGTTCGGCGTGGCCGATACCGCCGTCGGGCATCGCCAGGCGCATGACTTCGGTGGCACCAAACGCTTTCTTATAGAAGTCGATCGCCTCGGCGGCCTTGTGAATGCCGAGATACGGGGTAATGCTGTGATACCCCTCGGGAATGGGTTTGACGCTCATGACGTTCTCCCTGATTGTTGTTTTGCGAGGTGAAGAAACACTATAGAACTGTCCACGCAGTGCAGATTTTTGCCCGACGAGCAGCAGGGGCGCATCTATTCTGTGGTAAGGAGATAAATGCCCTCGCCACGGGGCCTTCATTAATCCTTGGTGAAGTGTGGCCCGGGCCCCTGTTCGCCGAGCACGTCGCCCTGATTGCGCAACGGGCACGCTTCCATCGACAGACAGCCACAGCCGATACAGCCATTGAGTCGGTCACGCAACAGCGTCAATTGCTCGATCCGCTCATCCAGTTCGCGTCGCCATTGCTCGGATAGCACCTTCCAGTCCGCCGCTGTCGGTGCGCGATCATCCGGCAGAATTTTCAGCGCCTCGCCAATCTCCGCCAGTGGAATCCCCAAGCGCTGCGCGACTTTGATCAACGCCACCCGGCGCAGCACTGCGCGCGCATAGCGGCGCTGATTGCCGGCATTGCGCTGGCTCTTGATCAAACCTTTGGCTTCATAAAAATGCAGCGCCGTCACCGCCACACCGCTGCGCGCCGCGACTTCACCGACCGTAAGCTGCTTGTGCAGGTTTTCTCGGGTGATCATTGGAAAAGACTCTTGACCTTGACTTAACTAGAGGTTTTACCCTGCAGGCCTTCGAGTCGCAAGACTCGTCTTACGATGAGTGGGGGCGTTCCATGAACAACCGTAGTTTCACCCAATTGATCGAATTTGAAATCGAACCGCGTCAGCAACCGGCCCTGGTCACTGCTCTTTCAGTGCAAAGCGAACGTCTGGCCCAGCGCTACGACGGTTTCCTCAGCGCCAGCGTGCAGGCCAGCGATGATGGTCGGCGGGTGTTGAGTTTTCTGCAATGGCAAACCCGCGAGGCGGGGGAGGCAGCTTTTCGCAGTTTTGAAAGTGGCGAACAGGATTTCTGGCAACTGATCCACATTCATCGGGCGAAAACCGTCACCTTCAATTCCTTCCAGGTGCTGAGCAGCATCGCCCGCAGTCACGACGATGCCTTGCACTGCAATCTGGTCGGTTAGATCGATAGCTGGATAAGCCGCTCGCCGTGCAGGTTTTCGCTCAGTCGCCGCTTGTTCACCGCCAGTTCGCCGATCTTGATCAGCCGCGTACGTGTGACATTGCGGCTCAGGCCAAGCAGCGCGGCGGTGTGCACCTGGTTGTAATGGCAGAAGCGGTAAGCGGCGCGCAGCAAGGCGTCTTCAACTTTTTCGTGTAATGCTCCGGCCTGTTGCGCGAACAGTTTTTGAAAGGCCTGTTCCAGCAAGGCTTCCGGTGAATCATCGGCGCCGGCATGATCGTCGGGGCGCTCGATGCGCATGTTCGACAGGCGCAGATCATCACGCTCGATCACGCCATTGCGGCAGATCAGCAGGGTGTGATGGATGACGTTTTCCAGCTCGCGAATATTGCCTGGCCAACTGTAGGCGCGCAGTTTCTGCTCGGCGCCCGGACTGATGCTGACGCGGCCATAGCCCAGGCGCTGGCTGTAAGCCTCGATGAAGTGGCGGGTCAGCGGCAGAATGTCGCCGGGGCGTTCACGCAACGGGCTCAGTTCCAGATTGACCACGTTCAGGCGGTAATACAGATCCTCGCGAAAATGCCCGGCATTGATGGCTTTTTCCAGTTGTACGTTGGTCGCCGCCAGCACCCGCACATCGATGGGGATGCTTTTGCGCGAACCGAGCCGCACCACTTCACGCTCCTGCAAGACCCGCAACAGCTTCACCTGAATCGCGATCGGCAGATCACCGATCTCATCGAGAAATAGCGTGCCGCCATCCGCCTCCTCGAACCAGCCAGCCTTGGCGCTCAGCGCACCGGTGAACGCGCCTTTTTCATGGCCGAACAATTCCGCCTCCACCAGCGATTCGGAAAACGCGCCGCAGTTCACCGCGATAAACGGCCGGTGGCGGCGATTGCTCAGGTTGTGAATATGTCGTGCGACCAGCTCCTTGCCAGTGCCGGTCTCGCCGATGACCAGCACACTGGCTTCGCTCGGCGCGACCTGTTGCAAATGCGCGAGCAGCGCTTGAGATTTCGGGTCTTCGAACACTTGCGCGGTGGCGCGGATCGACGTCGCGAGCGCGGGTGAGGGCGGTAAGGTCAGCAATTGCATGGGCTCGTCCTTTCAAGGAGCAATCAGGAATAGAACGTCGGCACCGGCAGCGCCTGATTCAGCGCCCAGTCGCCCAGCTCATGGAGTTTGTAATCAAGTGGGTCGTGCAAGGTTTGCGTGCGCAGGTTGCGCCAGTGGCGATCCAGGCGCAGTGAGGCGTGAGTGGCGCGCGCCCCGGTGACTTCGAACAAACGGCTGCAAATGTCCAGGCCCTGACGGCTGGCCGCGACTTTTGCCGTGGCAATCGCCGTGGCGACATGACCGCGTTCTTCCGCGCTGAGGTTCGGGCCTTTGGCCCACGCTTCATCAAGCAAAGCCGCCGCACGTTCGACCAGTAGGCGAATGCCTTCAAGGGCGACCCAGAATTCGCCGAAATGCGCGAGCACATACGGATCCTCCTGCACAGTACGGGCTGTGGATTTGTGCCAGAGACGGGTTTCATTGAGGGTGTATTGCCGCGCTTCCTCGAATGCACCTTCGGCAATCCCGAGGAACATATGCGTGAACGTCAGTTGCGCGATCAGCGGGCGCAAGCAGGCGAATGGCGTGCTCAGTGGGCCCGGATCGAGGAGCAATTCCGATTCCTCAACCCGCACCCGCTCGAACGTGGCGCTGCCACTGTCGGTCTGGCGCTGACCGATGTTGTTCCAGTCGTTATGCAGGGTAATGCCGCTGCGGCCACTGGGGATCGCCGCGATCAAGAGCTTGCCGCCGGCGCTTTCATCAACCGCCGAGGCGATCAGCATTTGTGAGTCGCTGGCGCCGGAGCAGAAACTCTTCTTCCCGGAAAATTCGCGCCAGCCACCGAGATCCTTGACCACCGTGCGGGTGTCGAGCGGGTTGAGCGCGTTGCCCCAGAACCAGTTTTGCCGTGCGGTCTGTTCGAACCACGGCTGCCATTGTTCCGGGCGGGAGAACAGGCGCACGGTGGCCAGCATCAGGTGATGAAAACCGAAAACGTGGGCGATCGAGCTGTCGACCTTGGCGAACTCGCGAACCACTTGCAGGGTTTCGCTCCAGCTCGCGCCGAGGCCGCCGTAACGGCTGGGGATGCTCAGGGCCAGCAAGCCGCTGTCGCGCAGGGCATCGCGTTCGGCCTTGGGCGTGCCGCCGCGTTCGTCGCGCTCAATGGCGGTCAGGGCAAACTCGGCAGCCAGTTGGCGGGCGCTCTGCAATGGCGATAAAAGGGTACTTTGCGGTTTGGCAGTCACACCAACACTCCTGAATTCAATCTGCCCCTGCGCGGGGTGGGTTATGCCGTGGCTTTTGTCGGCAGGACGTCGTTGGCGATCATTTCGCCGAACGGTCCGGTGAGGTTGGTCAAGCCGCGCCCGGCCAGGCTCGCGTAAGGCTCGGGCAGCAGCGGAAAAACCAGCTCGGCAAAGCGGTAAGCCTCTTCCAGATGCGGGTAGCCGGAGAAGATGAAACTCTCGATCCCGAGATCGGCGTACTCCTTGATCCGCGCCGCCACTTGCTGCGGATCGCCGACCAATGCCGTGCCGGCACCGCCGCGCACCAGGCCGACGCCGGCCCACAGATTGGGGGCGATTTGCAGGTTGTCGCGCCGGCCATCGTGGAGCGCGGCCATGCGCCGCTGACCTTCGGAGTCGAAGCGGGAAAAGGATTTCTGCGCCGCTTCGATGGTTTCGTCGCTGATGTGTTCGATCAGTTTGTCTGCGGCTTTCCACGCCTCTTCGGCGGTCTCGCGCACGATCACATGCAGGCGAATACCGAACTTCACTTTGCGCCCATGCCGTGCCGCGCGTTCGCGCACATCGGCCAGTTTCTCGGCGACGGCGGCCGGTGGTTCGCCCCAGGTCAGATAGACGTCGACCTGCTCGGCGGCGAGATCATGCGCAGCGTCGGAGGAGCCGCCGAAATACAACGGTGGATAAGGTTTCTGTACGGGTGGGTAAAGCGCTTTGGCGTTCTGAACCTTCAGGTGTTTGCCGTCGAAGTCCACGGCCTCGCCTTGCAGCACCCGGCGCCAGATTTTCAGAAACTCATCAGTGACTTCGTAGCGTTCACTATGGCTGAGGAAGCTGCCGTCGCCCCGGTTTTCGTCCGGGTCGCCGCCCGTCACAACGTTGATCAACAGGCGGCCGTTGGACAGACGGTCGAGTGTCGCGGCCATGCGCGCCGACACTGTCGGTGAAATGATCCCCGGACGGATCGCCACCAGATAGCGCAGGCGTTCGGTCAACGGCACCAGCGCCGAAGCAATCACCCACGAGTCCTCGCAAGATCGCCCGGTGGGAATCAGCACACCGTGGTAACCGAGGCTGTCGGCCGCCTGCGCGACTTGTTTCAAATAGTTGAGCGTGACCGGGCGCGCGCCTTGAGTGGTGCCCAGATAGTGCCCGTCGCCATGGGTCGGCAGAAACCAGAAAACATCCATGAACAGCTCCTCAGGCGATTTTCAGCAACGGTTTGAATTGCGTGGCGAATAGCGGCGCAGCGCGTTCTGCAGCCAGACGAATACGTGCTTTCAAGGTTTCGCTGGTGATCTGGTAGTTGGCGAAATCAGCCTCGGTGGCGTATACGCCGATCGGTAAAGTGACGGCCTGAAAGAAGCTGAACAGCGGTCGCAACTGATGATCGAGCACCAACGCATGGCGTTCGCTGCCACCGGTGGCGGCCAGCAATACCGGCGTATCGATCAGTGCGTTGAGATCGATCAGGTCGAACAGATGCTTGAGCAACCCCGGGTAGGAGCCGCGATAGACCGGCGCGGCAACGATCAGCAGGTCGGCCTGTTCGATGGCTCGCAACTCGGCTTCGACTTCAGCGCTCAGTTCCTGACGCGAGAGCGCGCCGCCGAGCGGACGGGCGATGTCACCGAGTTCGATCAGGTGACTCTCGATCGGCAGATGCACGGCCAGCTCAGCCAGCAAGGCTTGAGTCAGCACCAAGGTGCGGGAGGGACGCCAGGTGCCACCGGAGAGGGCGACGACTTTCAGGGGACGCGACATGATCAGTTCCTTTTTCAACAGTTGCTCAGCGAGCAGTGAGTAAGTCACTGGACTGGAGCAAGTGCTGTACCAATTCCCGCAGAGCCCGTTTTACCGGGCATTGAGCGTTCCGCTGGCGACCGGCTGTGTGAATATCGACGCTGTTTGCTGAACCGCTGTTGGCTGAGCAACAGTTGCTGGAGCCACAGCGATGAGTGCATGAAGGGATTTATATAGGTTGTTTGTTATTCCGCAAAAGAACGTAAATTGATATTTATAGATCTTTAAGAGATATGAAGCTGTCGTGTCGAATTCCTGATAGCCACTATTGAGAGCGTTGATTTCTGCATGAGCGTGGCCGGGCGTAGCCTTTCTCCATCGACCCTCACATTGCTCGCCAGGACGCTCCCATGAACCATCTACTGACTGTTTCGCTGCTGCTCGCTGTCTCTGTACTGGCCGGATGCGCCAGCCACGTTGCTCCGGAATTGCGTCCTTACAGCGCCGAGGAATCTCGCGAGCTGGCGATGGAAGCGCTGAACCGCAGCGGTTTGTCCTTCGATGAATACCACTCGAAAAAAGCTCAACTGCTCGGTCAGCCACAGCAGACTTACGGTTTCGACAAGCAGGGTGAGATGAGTGCTGAGCGTGCCGTACAGCTGCACGGTCGCTCCAGCTGAAAACCAACTGTACCGCTTGAAGTTTTGCTCAACTGTCCGTGGGTTTGCCGGGCTGCGTGGGATAGGGTCAACACCTGGATGACCCTGACGGACTGCCGCACCATGAACCTCTCGCTTGATCTGCTGCTGGGCTTTGCCCTGTTTGCGCTTGTCACCTCCATTACACCGGGGCCGAACAACACCATGCTGTTGGCCTCGGGGGTCAACTTCGGTTTTAACCGCACCATCCCGCATATGCTCGGCATCACCTGCGGTTTCTTCGTGCTTGTGGTGGCGGTGGGTTTCGGCCTGGGCGCGGTGTTCCAGACGTATCCGCTGCTGTATACGGTCCTGCGCTACGTCGGCGCTGCTTATCTGCTGTACCTGGCGTGGAAAATCGCCCACTCGGGCCCTGTCGGTGACAGCGTTGAGGGCGAAGCCAAGCCGATCAGTTACCTCGGCGCGGCGGCGTTTCAGTGGGTCAATCCGAAAGCCTGGATCATGGCCATCGGTGCCATCAGCACGTACACGCCGATGCAGGGCTATTTCACCAATGTCGTGGTGATCGCTGCGGTGTTCGCCATCATCAACCTGCCGAGCGTTGGCGTCTGGGCCGCTTGCGGCACGCTGTTGCGTAATGTGTTGAAGGCGCGGCGCTGGTTGCGCGTATTCAACTGGGGCATGGCGGCGCTACTGGTGATTTCGCTGTACCCGTTACTTCTCGAAAGCTTTAGCTGACGCATAGCTTCAACCACCGGCCCGATGCCTGTTAAGCTCGACTTCAGGAGCGTTCCTACGCACTTTTAAATGAAGTTGTTCTTCTTTAACGGCATCCGATCAGGTATTGATGACGCTCTCGAACCGACGCGCTGCTCACGAGGCAGCGCCGAGCCGTTTGCAGACACGAGCCTCCTGATCCCGGAACACGCTCTGCGAGTCTTTTATGAACACACGTCCGTTGTATTTCGATTACGCCGCCACTACCCCGGTGGACGAGCGGGTCATCCAGGTGATGATCGAATGTCTGGGGTTTCACGGTAACTTCGGTAACCCGGCTTCCAGCTCCCACGCCTTCGGCCAGCAGGCCCGGCACACGGTCGAGCAGGCCCGTCGACAGGTTGCCGAACTGGTGGGTGCTCAGGCCGAACAGATTGTCTGGACTTCCGGTGCAACCGAGTCCAACAACCTCGCCCTCAAGGGCGTGGCCCAGGCACGCGCTGTCTCTGGCGGCCACATCATCACCAGTCAGATCGAACACAAAGCCATCCTCGATACCGCTCGCCAATTGCAGGACGCGGGTATTGCCGTGACCTATCTGGTTCCGGACGCCGATGGCTTGATCACCCCGCAAGCGGTCAGCGCCGCAATGCGCGACGACACCTTTCTGGTGTCGCTGATGCTGGTCAACAATGAGTTGGGCACGGTCAACGATATTCAGGCCATTGGCGCCCTGGTGCGCGGGCGCGAAGCACTGTTCCATGTCGATGCGGCTCAGGGCGCCGGCAAAGTAGCGATCGACCTTGAGCAGTTGCCGGTCGATCTGATGTCTTTCTCGGCACACAAACTCTACGGTCCCAAAGGTATCGGCGCGTTGTACGTCGGTCCGCGCGCGCATCAGCGTCTGCAGGCGCAGATTCACGGTGGCGGTCACGAAGGTGGCTTGCGCTCGGGGACATTGGCGACTCACCAGATTGCCGGCATGGGGGCGGCGTTTGCCTTGGCGGCGGCCGCGTTCGAGGAGGAGAAAAAGTCCATCGCGGCCCTGCGCGAGCGCTTGCTTGAGCAACTGTTGAGCCTGCCGGGCGTGCGTCTGAATGGCAGCGCAGCGCAACGCATTGCGCATACCCTGAGCCTGACGTTCAGCGAGGGTGAATTCAACAGTACCGCGCTCAGTCATTCAATTGCCTTCTCCGCGACGTCGGCCTGTAATTCCGCCAGCAACACGCCGTCCCATGTGCTGTTGGCGCTCGGGCACGATGCGCATCTGGCCAGCCGCACCATCCGTTTGAGTCTCGGCCGCTTTACCACCGCCGAAGACGTCGACAAGGCTGTCGAACTGATCAAGACCGCCTGCGCCAGTGCTCCGGCATTCTGGGCGACCGGGCTTTAAACGAGCCGAATCTACGGCTACGAACAATAACGAAGAAGTGATTAGCAGGAGACATGATGAGTACCCAGACCTCGACCGAAGGATCGGTGCCCCAGCGCCTGGCGCACACCCGAGAACTGATGCGCCGCGAAGGCATTCATGCCTTGCTGGTGCCGTCCGCCGACCCGCATTTGTCAGAATATCTGCCGGGTTACTGGCAGGGGCGGCAATGGCTGTCGGGGTTCCATGGCTCCGTCGGTACTTTGATTGTCACCGCTGATTTCGCCGGTGTCTGGGCCGACAGTCGTTACTGGGAGCAGGCGAGCAAGGAGCTCAAGGGCAGCGGCATCGAGCTGGTCAAATTGCAGCCGGGTCAGCCGAATCCGCTCGACTGGCTGGCCGAGCAGACCCCGCAAGGTGGTGTCGTCGCCGTCGATGGCGCGGTGATGGCGGTGGCTTCGGCACGCACGTTAAGCAGTAAGCTTGAGGCGCGCGGTGCACGTCTGCGGACCGACATCGATCTGTTGCAGGAAGTCTGGAGCGATCGCCCGTGCCTGCCGAACGCAGCGATCTATCAACATCTGCCGCCGCAAGCGACCGTCAGCCGTGGCGAGAAACTCGCCAAACTGCGCGAAACCCTGCAGGAGCGCGGCGCCGACTGGCACTTCATCGCCACCCTCGACGACATCGCCTGGTTGTTCAACCTGCGTGGCGGTGACGTGTCGTTCAACCCGGTGTTTGTTTCGTTTGCCTTGATCAATCAACAGCAGGCCACGCTGTTCGTCGCACTGAGCAAGGTTGATGCTGATTTGCGTGCTGTGCTCGAACAGGATGGCGTGACGCTGCGCGATTACAGTGAAGTGGCTGAGGCGCTGCGTGCCGTGCCGGGTGGCGCGAGCTTGCTGGTGGATCCAGCACGGGTCACCAGCGGTTTGCTGGATAACCTCGATGGTGCTGTGAAACTGCTCGAGGGCTTGAACCCGACCACGTTGGCCAAGTCGCAAAAAAGCGCGGCTGATGCGCAACACATCCGCAAAGCGATGGAACAGGACGGCGCAGCGTTGTGCGAATTCTTCGCCTGGCTGGAATCGGCCTGGGGGCGCGAACGCATCACCGAACTGACCATCGATGAAAAACTCACGGCTGCCCGTGAGCGTCGTCCGGATTATGTATCGCTGAGCTTCAACACCATTGCCGCGTTCAACGCCAATGGCGCGATGCCGCACTATCACGCTACCGAAGAAGAACACGCGGTGATCGAGGGCGACGGTTTGTTGCTGATCGACTCGGGCGGTCAATACCTCGGCGGCACAACCGACATCACGCGGATGGTCCCGGTGGGGACGCCGACTGAAGAGCAGAAGCGCGACTGCACGCGCGTGCTCAAGGGTGTGATTGCGCTGTCCCGGGCGCACTTCCCGAAAGGCATTCTTTCGCCGCTGCTGGATGCTATTGCCCGTGCGCCAATCTGGGCGGATAGCGTTGATTACGGTCACGGCACCGGCCATGGCGTCGGGTATTTCCTTAACGTGCACGAGGGCCCGCAGGTGATTGCCTATCAGGCTGCGCCGGCGCCGCAGACTGCAATGCAGCCGGGGATGATCACCTCGATCGAACCGGGCACTTACCGTCCGGGCCGTTGGGGCGTACGTATCGAAAACCTGGCGATGAACCGCGAGGCAGGCAGCAGCGAATTTGGCGAGTTCCTCAAGTTCGAAACCCTGACGCTGTGCCCGATCGACACGCGTTGTCTGGTGCCGTCACTGCTGAGTCAGGAAGAGAAGCAGTGGTTCAACGCCTATCACGCCGAAGTACGCGAACGCTTGAGCCCGCTGCTTGATGGCGCCGCGCTGGACTGGCTCGAAACCCGCACTGCAGCAATCTGATCTGTTGTTGTGCAATGCCAGGGCGACTCTTTCGAGCGTCACCCTGGCAGCCAGTGATTCGAGGTTTAGCGCAAGGCTTCCTCGATAAAATCGAGCCGATCCTGACCGAAGAACAATTGCCCGGCAACAAACATGCTCGGTGCGCCGAAAACGCCGCGTTTAATGGCGGCTTCGGTGTTGTCCTTGAGTGCGGCTTTGACAGCATCGTCGTTGGTCAATGCCAGCACAGCATCTGGATCAAAACCGTGTTCAGTCAGCACCGCCGCAACGGTTGCCGGTTCATCGAGGCTGCGACCGTCGACCCAAAGTGCCTTGAACAGGCAATCGATAAATGCCGGGAAACGTTGCGGATGGCGCAGTTGCATGCCAGTCACGGCGCGCATCAGCATCAGTGTATTGATCGGGAAGTGCGGGTTGAATTTCAGCGGGACGCCGTAGCGTTTGGCGTAGCGGTCCAGATCCTCAAACATGTAGCGGCCCTTGGCTGGAATCATCGCGGGTGAAGCGTTGCCCGTGGCTTTGAAAACACCACCGAGCAGCATCGGGATGTAGATCAGCTCGCTGTCGTTTTCAGCGCAGATACCTGGCAGTTGGGTATAAGCCAGATATGTCGCGGGGCTGCCCAGATCAAAGTAGAACTCAACGGTTTTGCTCATGCTCGCGGCTCTCTGTTTATTGTTATGGGACCGGGCTTACCAGCGTTCATTCCATGGGCGCAGATCCAGCTCAAATGTCCACGCGTCCCTTGGCTGGCTGTGCAGATACCAGTAGTTTTCGGCGATATGCTCGGGGTTGAGAATACCGTCCTGATCCTTGGTGGCGTATTTGTCGGGAAAGCTGTCACGGATGAAGTCAGTGTCGATTGCGCCATCGACTACCACATGAACGACGTGGATATTCATGGGCCCCAATTCCCGAGCCATGCTTTGCGCCAGCGCGCGGATACCGTGTTTGGCCCCGGCGAATGCCGCAAATCCTGACGCGCCGCGTAGACCGGCAGTGGCGCCAGTGAACAATATCGTGCCGCGCTGGCGAGTGACCATGCGTTTGGCTACTTCGCGGGCATTGAGAAAACCGGAGAAGCAGGCCATCTCCCAAATCTTGAAGTATTTGCGCGCGGTCTCTTCGAGAATACTGCAGGGCACATTGGCGCCGATATTGAAAACAAATGCCTCAATCGGGCCGAGGCGGGTTTCGATATCCTCGATCAGGGCAATGACGTCCTCTTCCTTGCGCGCATCGCAGGCAAAGCCATAAGCCTCGCCGCCTTCGGCCTTGATCGCGTCTACCAGCGGCTGGAGTTTGTCGGCGCTGCGGCGAGTGACGCAGGCGACAAAACCTTCGCGGGCAAAACGCTTGGCAATTGCACCGCCCGTGGCATCTCCAGCACCGACCACCAGTACGACCTTGTTGTTATTCATGGTGAATCCTTTTGCTTAACGATCGTTTAGTTAACGAACGTTATGCTAGGATCCGGATAACGTCAAGGCGGTGAATTACAGGGTCAACACATGCGTTATTCGGCCGGTCACAAGTTGGAAACCCGCGAACGATTGCTGCAGAGCAGTTCGTTGTCGGCAAAGCGCTCGGGGTTTTCCACGGTAGGGGTGGATGGGCTGATGAAAGCCATCGGGCTGAGTGGAGCAGCTTTTTACAGCCACTTTTCCTCAAAGGATGCTTTGTTTTCTGCCATCGTCGAACGTGAGCTAGGTCAAAGCCTTGAGCGACTTGGCGGGCAAGGCAATGAAGATCGCGAGCGGTTTGAGCGTTGTCTCAAGCAATACCTGAGCATGGCTCATGTCGAGCAGCCTGAGGCGGGGTGTGCGTTGCCGACATTGGGGGCGGAGATTGCCCGCTCGGATGTGCTGGTGCGCGAGCAGGCAGAAATCTGGATCTGCCGTCTTCAGGAGAGTTGGGCGCAGATACTGCGAAGCGATAGTCTGGCGTGGGCGATACTTTCGCAATGCGTCGGCGCTTTGGTAGTTGCGCGGATGTTGGCGACACCGGACGTACAGCGTACGGTGTTGAAATCCAGTCACGAAGAGATCGCCCGTCAGCTCGCGGTTCAGCGAGCGGAGTAGGGCGGAGGGTCATTTGCAGATGACGATCATGCTGCGGCTTGTGTAGCCGGCGGGGTTGAGACCGAACGGATAATCGCCCGGCTCTTCCACGGCATCGCCGGATTTGGCGATGACCTTGTAACCTTTTGGCGCGCACGAATTCGCGGCACTGGCATAGCACTTGTCCCAGGAGGACGAGAGTCCTGAACAGTTGATATGCAACCCCTTCTTGCCGCGTTTGACCTGAGTTTCCGAAGTCGCAGCACAACCCGCGATCGCCAGTACGGCGATCAGTATCAAAATTCGTTTCATTACCGTCCTTAATAGCGGCCGCGAGTCTGATGCTCGGGTCTGCCTGTGTTCGCTCGCTTCTGCAGCGTTTCTACGTCCCTTTGCGAAAAAATCCATGTCTGGCGATGGGTTACGGGATCTAAACATGGCCTAAATGAACGCCAATTACCAGACCCCGGTCAAATCCTGTTTCAATCTGCCGCGATGGCGGGCTTTGCGTTGCTGCCCATGGTCATCGTTGCCCCGACAGACGCCAGAATAATGCACATGATCGCCATCCATTGTGACAACGACAGGTATTCCTGGAGAAAAAACAGACCTGAAAGTGCACCGAATGCCGGCTCGATGCTCATCAGTGTGCCGAAGGTGCGCGCGGGCATCCGTGTAAGCGCAACCATTTCCAGGGTATAGGGCAGTGCGGTGGAGAGGATCGCGACGCCGATCGCAATCGGAATCAGTGAGGGCGTCAGCAGTGCGGCACCAGCATGCACAATGCCGATGGGTGCCACGAACAGCGCCGCGATCATTACGCCCAATGCCGCAGTCGTCACACCATTGTCTGCGCCGGCTTTCTGCCCGAACAGAATGTACAGTGCCCAGCAAACTCCAGCCCCCAATGCATAACCGGCGCCCACCAGATCGATCCCGGCAGTTGTCGCGCCGGTGGGAATCAGCAGCATCAGTCCGGCTGCCGCCAGAGCAATCCAGAGAAAGTCGATGGCGCGCCGTGAGGCATAAATGGCCACCGCTAACGGCCCGGTGAATTCCAGGGCGACGGCAATTCCCAGAGGG